>NZ_JBHNPP010000002.1:0-334945 GCF_042436695.1 Flavobacterium sp. HJSW_4 | reverse complement strand
AAAAAAGTAATTATCAGATAATCGCTCCGAACTGTTTTTGGCAATTTTATCAATTAAATTCCGCTTCACATAAGTTTTGTATTTTAAGAAAGGCTCTATGCTGTCGTTTTTTATTGCCGTCGGAAAATCACTTTCTTTTTGATAAATGTCTTCGTAAAATTCAGGAAGCACAACATCTGGTTTTACCCCAATATATTGATGGCTTTTTCCCGTTATTCTGTAAAATTTATTGATTGTAATTTTTAAGAAATCAGTGCTTTTTTCGTCGTCAAGCGGAAGAATAGTCTGCATAGTAGCTTTTCCGAGCGTATTGCTACCTAATAAAAGTGCGCGGTTATAGTCTTGCATAATCGAAGCAAAAAACTCGCTTGCCGAAGCCGTATTGCTGTTTACCAATACCACAATTGGACCTCTGTAAATAACACCTTTAAAAGGATCATTAATTACAGATTTTTCTTTTTTACTGTCAATTACAATTGAAAGCGGACCATAATCTACAAACATTCCTGCCAGTTTGATAGCCTCTTCCATAGAGCCGCCGCCATTGTCAATAAGATCAATGACAAGGCCTTTTATGCTGTCTCTTTGCAGTTTAATAACTTCACGGGCAACGTCGTCTGCGCAACCTTTTCGGCTGTTGCCATCAAGATCGGCATAGAAACTCGGAATTTTGATGTAGCCAATTTTGCTGTCTTTACCAATAATGAAACTGAAAACCGAATTTTCTTCATCTTTCATCATTTGTTTTTCGATATAAACATCAAAACTTTTGCCTGAATTGCGTTTTAAAGTAAGTGTAATATGTTTGTTATTTTCAGATAAAATCATGGATGATATCGATTCCAAAGAAGCACAAGAAACCTGAAGCGTTTCTTTCTGATTGGAAATCGAAATAATCTGATCGCCTTTTTTTATCTGCCCTGTTTGATACGCAGGCCCGTTTGGATCTACCTCATCAATAATAATTTCATTTTTCTCGTTCAAATTAACCGTCATTCCAAGCGACAAATGTTCTTTTGATAAAGAAGCAACAAAACTCGTTTTAGAATCATCGCTAAAATAAGTCGTATGCGGATCAAAATATGTGCAGAAGAAATTATAGAGTTTTTCTTCCTGTTTTGTATCAGAATCTATAAGTGTGCTAAAACGGCAGATTTCGTTAGTAAGAATTCTATTTTTTGAAGCCTTTTCAATAGATGGGAAATTAGCTTTTACCGAATCTAAATTTTCGCTCATTTCAGCAATGTCGTCTAAGATCTGATAACGCAGTTTTTTTATCCAAACCTTTTCCATGTCTTCTTTTTTAAGATAGAAAGAAAAAGATTTTTTATAAAAACGTATAGTGTCTTTCTTATTGTAATCGATCGGAATGGTCTGAATTTTTTCTAAAACTTTTTTAGTGCGTATAAGACCATTTACGTATGTAGCTTTAATATCAGTAAGAAAACTGCAGTCGTTCTTTAGAATTAAATCGTCCAAATTGTAACGATATTTCTTAGCCATTTCATCATATTCGCTCTTAAAAAAGATATTGCGAGAAGGATCTAGTTCGTTAATGAGATTGTCAAAAACGAAAACAGAAAGACTGTCATCAACAGGTTTTGGTCTTAAGTGTTCTGCTTGAATAAGCGCATTTATTTTGTTTAATATTTCACAAGTTTCTGCGCTGTTCTGACCAAAGGATATAGTTGATGTCAGCAAAAAAAGGAGTAGTGAAATCTTTTTCATAAATGGAAATTCATGGGTTCATGATTAAAGTTACACTAATTTTTTTACAAATTGTAGTATTTTTTGCAAAATATCGACAACCAAAAGTATTTAACCGTTAAACGAACAAACCTCAAAATAAATCGCCAAAAGTAGATTTCTCTAAAAACAAAAAATGCGTTACCAACGTAACGCATTTTCTACTTTATTTCGATAAAAATTATTTCTTGTAGAATGGCAATTTTACCACTTTAGCAGGAACATCATTTTTTCTGATTCTAATAAAAATATCGCTGTCAACTCCGCTATGAGCAGTTGTAACATATCCTAAACCAATTCCTTTGTTCATAGAAGGCGACATTGTTCCAGAAGTTACAATTCCGATTACCGCTCCAGAGCCATCAACAATTTCGTAATCATGTCTTGGCACTGCACGTTCTTGCATTTCAAAAGCAACTAATTTTCTTGTAACACCAGCTTCTTTTTGCTTTTTAAGTGCTTCAGAATTAGTGAAATCTTTAGTAAATTTCGTAATCCATCCTAAACCAGCTTCAAGCGGAGAAGTTGTGTCGTTAATATCATTTCCGTAAAGGCAGAATCCCATTTCTAAACGTAAAGTATCTCTCGCTGCAAGACCAATTGGCTGAATTCCGAAAGAAGCTCCAGCTTCAAAAACTTTATTCCAAATTGCTTCAGCATCAACATTTTTGCAGTAGATTTCAAAACCTCCAGAACCAGTATAACCAGTCGCAGAAATAATTACATCGCTAAAACCAGCAAAATCACCCACTTCAAAATGGTAATATGTAATTGCAGATAAATCAACAGAAGTCAAAGACTGCATAGCTTCAACCGCTTTTGGCCCTTGAATTGCCAATAAAGAATACTCATCAGAAAGATTCTTCATATCAACTCCCAAATCATTGTGAGAAGAAATCCAGTTCCAGTCTTTTTCAATATTCGAAGCATTTACAACTAGCAAATACTCTTCTTCTTTCATTTTATAAATAATCAAATCGTCCACAATTCCGCCTTCATTATTCGGAAGACAAGAATATTGCGCTCTTCCAATCGTCAAAGTCGACGCATCATTTGAAGTCACTTTCTGAATCAAAGCCAAAGCATTTGGACCTGTCAACAAAAATTCACCCATATGCGAAACATCAAAAACTCCCACGCTGTTACGAACCGTTTCGTGTTCAGCATTAACCCCTTCATAAGTAATAGGCATATTATAACCCGCAAAAGGAAGCATTTTCGCTCCTAAACCTTCATGTATGTGCGTAAGCGCAGTATTTTTCATTGTGTTGTTTTATAAAATTGTTTTGCAAATCTATTCAAAAAATATCAAATTTGAATGTCTTAAATTATAAATTTCGCAATAATTAGGAGCTATTTCCTGCTATCCGCTATATCTTTTTGTTTTTAAAGAAAAAACAAAAAGGATGCCGCTACTATCAGGGCTAGGAGAGACGTTTTCAAAAGAAAATTCAGGTTTTCAATTTTTTATGTAATTTTATTGTATAAAATCGTTCAGATGAAATCACCGTATTTAATTAATAAAGAAGAAATTCTAAAGCTATACAAACCCATAGATTCCAAAGCACACAAAGGTACACAAGGTCATGCGGTGATTATTGCGGGAAGTTATGGTAAAATAGGAGCAGGAGTTTTAGCTTCAAAATCCTGCCTAAAATCAGGTTGTGGACTCGTAACGACTTTTATACCCAAATGCGGTTATCAAATCCTTCAAATTTCAATTCCCGAAGTAATGACCGTAACCGACGAAAATACCAATTTCATCACCAATATTCATTTACCTTTAATTCCACAAGCCATCGGAATTGGCCCAGGAATAGGAAAGGAGCTTGGAACACAAAAAGCCTTATTCGAATTTCTGCGAATAAATAAAGCGCCTTTAGTTCTTGATGCAGATGCTTTAAATATCATTTCAGAAAACTTATCTTGGTTAGAATTAGTTCCAGAAGACACGATTCTAACACCTCATCCAAAAGAACTAGAACGTCTTATTGGAAAATGGAATTCAGAAGCGGAGAAATTTCAAAAAACAATCACTTTTTCAGAGAAATACAAAGTCATAGTCGTCATGAAAGGCGCACCGACATTCATTATAAATCGAACTTCAGTTTACGAAAACACAAGCGGAAACGCAGCACTCGCAACCGCAGGAAGCGGCGATGTCTTAACCGGAATTCTAACAAGTCTTCTCGCTCAAGGTTACGAGCCAAAATACGCCTCAAAACTAGGTGTTTACCTCCACGGACTTACAGCCGATTTAGCTCTCCCAAAAACAGGTTATGAATCTTTTACGGCTTCTACAATTATAAAATATCTTGGAAAAGCTTTTTTGAGTTTAGAGGTTTAACCGCAAAGAGCGCGAAGAATTACGCAAGGTTCGCAAAGTTTTTTTTAGTCTCGCAAAGTCGCAAAGTCTTTTCTTATATTTCTTTGCGACTTCGTGACTTTGCGATATTTTTTTAATCCAACACTTAAATCATCTTATATAACTTATATGGTTCAAAATTGCATCCTTAGCGTAAATCTTAGCGTGCCTTGCGGTTAGAAAAAATTAGTAAGTTTGTAATATGAAAAACAACTTCGATCTCAGAACGGTAAACGTTACCCGTTATATAACTCCACTACGCGAAGGAGGTTCTTTACCAGCCTTAGCAGAAGCCGACGACGATTTTAAATACGTTTTAAAATTTAGAGGTGCCGGACACGGCGTAAAAGCCCTAATTGCCGAATTAGTAGGCGGACAAATCGCAAAAGCCTTAAAATTACAACTACCAGAATTAGTATTCGCAAACCTTGACGAAGCTTTCGGAAGAACAGAAGGCGATGAAGAAATTCAGGATTTATTGCAAGGAAGTCAAGGATTAAATTTAGCGCTTCACTTTTTATCTGGCGCAATCACTTTTGATCCAGCTGTAACAACTGTAGATGCTAAATTAGCTTCGCAGATTGTTTGGTTAGATGCCTATATCACCAATGTTGACAGAACTTTCAGAAATACCAATATGCTGATTTGGCATAAAGAATTATGGCTGATCGATCACGGAGCATGTTTGTATTTTCATCATTCTTGGAACAATTGGGAACAACATGCTAAAAGTCCGTTTGCATTGATAAAAGATCACGTTTTATTGCCACAAGCTTCACTTTTAAAAGAAGTTGATGCCGAGTTTAAAGCGATTCTTACACCAGAAATTTTAGAAGAAATTGTCAATACAATTCCACTAGACTGGTTGCAATGGGAAGATGCCGACGAAACTCCAGAAGGATTGCGAAACGTGTATTTGCAGTTTTTAAAGACAAGATTAGAGAATTCAGAAATATTTGTAAACCAGGCTCAAAATGCAAGATAATCACTTATACGAATATGCTGTGATTCGTGTTGTGCCAAGGGTAGAGCGCGAAGAATTCCTGAATATCGGAATCATTTTGTTTTGCAAAAAAGCCAAATTTATAAAGGTTCTTTTTCATTTAAATAAAGAAAAAATACAAGCCCTTTCTGCCGATTTCGATATCGAACAGTTAGAATGTAATTTAACATCATTAGTTAAAATTGCCAACGGAGCAAAAGACGGCGGTCCAATCGCTGAGTTTGAAATTCCAGAGCGTTTTAGATGGTTAACGGCGATTAGAAGTTCAGCCATTCAAACCTCAAGACCTCATCCGGGTTTATGTGAAGATTTAGAGAAAACAATTCAGCGTTTATTTGAAGAATTGGTTCTTTAAAAAGGTTCAAAGGGACAGAGTTACAAAGGGACAAAGGTTTTTTATAGAGACGCACTGCTGTGCGTCTTTTTGTTTTTTATTAATAGTTGTGATTCCTCCTTCGTCGGAATGACAAACTAGGCGATTAAACCTGAAACCTGAAACTTGAAACAAACTAAACAAAAACTAAAAAACCACGAATTACATCACTGTAATCCGTGGTTTCTAACTAAAAACTAACTTATTATTTATTCTAATTCAATTAAAAAGAACCACAAACATTACCTCCTAAAGTAGGTCCTGCGTTTGCAGAAATATCAGCTTTAACTGCAGTTTTAGCCAATTTTACGATTGAGTAAGGTGGAGTAAAAGCAGTTCCGCTTCCAGCTTGATTTCCTGATGTGCTTGTAAAAACGTTATCTGTTGCTGTAACAGCAGTATAACCACTCATTAAATCAATTGGTGTTTTTACACCTTCAAAAACGTTGCTTTCTACAAAAATATTTGCTTCAAAACCTGCAGCAACACATTTATTGCTTACTGTACTGTTAAAGAAACTGTTTACAATATGTACTTTTCCAAAACGAACTCTAGGCATTCTTTCTTTACAACCTGGAGCCCACCAGCATCTTGCAAAAGTGATTCTCAATTTACCGCGGTCACCAGTTGCACCGTCGCTAGAACCAATTAAGTTAGAATATCTGTGATCGTCTGATCCTCCTGAACCTCCAGCTTTTGGTGGTTTTAAATAGTGGAATTTAGAATACGTAACAGAAATATAATCTGATTTGTTTTTGATGTCGAAGTTTCCGTCAACACCATCTCTAAATTCGCAGTGATCTACCCAAACGTTTGTACATTCGTCTAGAATAGCATTATCCCATCCGTCTGTATCGTAAGCACCTGGTCCTTCAAAAATCAAGTTTCTGATGATGATGTTTTTACATCTTTTAATGTTGATGATTCCAGAAGCATCTTTTGTTTGGTTAGTAGAAACCAGTTTTGCACCGCTAGCACCATAAATTGTTTTTCCAGTTTGATCTTGAAAAGACAATCTTGTAGTAACAGTAATTGTTCCAGAAACTTTAATCACTTTTACCGAAGCGTTTTCGATAGCCGATTTCAACTGAGCGTAAGTGGTAACTGTAGTTTCTGCAGCAGAACCACCACCAGTTGTACCTCCGTTTTGCGAAGCCCATCCTGGAACTTGAGCGCAATTTCCGATTTTACCTGTCGGATTAGTTGAGGCATCTACCGTAGCTTCGTTTGCCGGTTGAGTACTTGCTTCTGTGTTTGAAGCGATTTCTTCAGAATTACATGCCGTAAATCCGAGAATCAATGCTACTGCGAACATTGAAAGTTTTGATTTTAAGTTCATAATTAAGTTTGGTTATTTAAAAAGTTTGACACCGCAAAACTCAATATTATT
Organism: Flavobacterium sp. HJSW_4; assembly: GCF_042436695.1. NCBI lineage: Bacteria > Pseudomonadati > Bacteroidota > Flavobacteriia > Flavobacteriales > Flavobacteriaceae > Flavobacterium > Flavobacterium sp. HJSW_4. Next base: position 328,068 of record NZ_JBHNPP010000002.1, on the reverse strand, counting down.
TGTAGGAAAAAAGTTGAACAAGTTCAAACTTTTGTAAAAAAATCTACGAAATGTGTTTTTTTAACACTTGTAAATTTACAAAAATGCATAAATAGAGTAATTTTACGTAATCGATTACATTGTTTTGCCCCTAACTAACAATGAGTTGAGAAACAAATTTATTCTTAAACAAAAACCACAAAAATGTACAACCTACTAAGAAAAAACATTGAAAGGAAAATTCCGCTCACGGATGAAGAATGGGACATAATTGTCTCGAAAGCAGAGATTATTAAGCTGAAAAAGAATCAGTTTTTGCAAATTCAGAATTCGAACAGCAGTTATGAAGGATTTATTTTAAAAGGATCGTTCAAAACCTACATTGTAAATGAAAACGGAACAGAAACCGTAATTTTCTTTTCTTTTGAAAATGAATGGATTTGCGATCTCGAAAGTTTTTATCATCAAAAACCAACAACGTACAACATTAAAGCCATTGAAGACAGCGAAATAGTAGTTATCACTAAAATGCAAAAAGCGTATTTGTTTGCTGTAATTCCGAAACTCATTAAGTTTCATGTTCTCATGATCGAACGTGCCAATGTTGCCATTCAGCAGCGACTTTTGGATGTTCTCCAAAAAACTTCTAAACAACGATATCTAGATTTTAAAGAACGATATCCGCAAAAAGTAAGTTCGATAAACAACAAGAATCTCTCATCGTATTTGGGCGTTTCTCATGAGTTTTTATCGAAGATTAAAAGAACAGTTTCTTGATAAAATAAAATCTCGCAAAGTCGCAGAGTCGCAAAGTTTTTGAACCATATAAGTAATATAAGCTCAATTAAGCGGAAAACTTAAAATTCTTATATTACTTATATGGTTGTTTTTTCAATTAAACTTTGCGTCTTCGCGACTCTGCGAGATTAAAAAAATCTTAGCGAACCTTGCGTAATTCTTAGCATTCTTAGCGGTTAAACTCTCAAAGCTTTTTTTCCAAATAAATAAATTCCAAGGGAACTTCAGAAACCGTAGTATGAATATCACTTTCAGGAAAAGCCTCACGTTTTCCTGTATCGGCATATCCATGACGTTTGTACCACGCCACAAGTTCTTCACGAACCGAAATCACCGTCATAATAATACTTGACAACCCTAAAGACTTAGCATGATTTTCGGCTTCAGCCAAAAGCTTTTTTCCAATTCCGCTGTTTTGAAGTTCTGGCGAAACCGTAAGCATTCCTAAATACAATTGATCTCCTTTTTCTACCAATAAAACCGAACCGATAATGGTATTATTTTCTGTAAATTTCAGAATCGTATTTTTCGGATCCAAAAAGATTTCGGTCATTTCTTGTTCGTCGGTTCTTTTTCCTTCTAATAAATGCGCTTCGGTTGTCCAGCCTTTTTTAGAAGTTTCGCCTCTGTAAGCTGAATTTATTAAAACGGTTAATGCTGGAATATCTTCGAGTAATGCTTTTGTAATCATGTTATTTAATAAAAAATGAATTGCTGACAGCTTTAGCTGTGGGAACAAAGTTATAGTAGAAAATGGCTTTAGCCAAAATTTTTTAGTTTTTGGTTAAAGCCATTTCTAATGTTTATTTCGAATGTTCTGTCACATTGCATCCATTCGTCTTTTGTGAAATATATTATTCGTAGGTAAAATTTAATCTTCTGATCATTTGTTTGCCGCCATATGTGTTTGTGAATGTTTGAGTCATTACTGTCAAATATCCGTTACTGTCATAGTTGTAATCATAATCATATTTATAATCATATTTGGCTACGCCATCAACAGCAGTTTTAATTTTCCATTCTGTCACATGAAGCCAATCTCCGAAATTTTCTCTAAAAATAGGTTCACTGGAATAGATTCCCGCCTTACTATAATCTACCGTAATTTCGAAATTAGTTACTGTAATCCTGTCTTCAATAGTCTTAACAAGTTTATTGTCGATATAGGTAATTTTGACATAGTCTTTTTCGTTATCTATTGTCTCCACAAAAATTTTATCACCAACATAATTGTATGTAGTTTTAGTTTCTTTTTTTCCTACACGATTTTCAACACTAGCATCGGGTGAATCAGAGGTTCTTACTGATTGATTATATTGATAACTCCCTTCTTGTTTTATTAAACGGCCAATTTCGTCATAAGACAGATTTAATATTTTTCCATATTTATCCGTTATTTTAGTGATGTACCCTTTACTATCTAATTGATAAACATCAGTGGGATGAGTCTTAGCAATTAAACCGTCAGAGTCGTTGTAATTGAAATTACTTGTAATAATAAAATTATTAGTGCTACTACTTTTACTATCTATAGAGCTTAATCTTCCTTTAGAGTTGTATGAAAACTTTGTTTCTGTAATGTCACTTTTCACTTCATTCCCAGTAGCATCTTTAGTTATTGTAGCCGCATCGATCTTTAGAATACTTTTTAAGTTATCTTTCTTTGGAAAAAGCTTTACAGCTGGTCTTAAGATTTTTTGATTTGGCAATCTTGGATCGTCAATTTCTGGTGTATTTGGAGTAGGCTCTTGTGGCTCGACAACTTCAGGTTTAGTTGGTGTTGGATCTTGTGGATTTGAGTCTTCATTAGAAGAACAGCTAATAAACAATGTTGAGGTTGTAAATAGAAGTAGGGCGGTAATTTTTTTCATTCTAGTTTTAATGTCTGGTAATTTTGATTTGTTAGTTATTTAATATTGAGATTATAAAAAAGTGTAAAACTAAGTTACATTTTCATTATTTTTTTACGGAAACTCGTAAAATCCTTTTTTTTGATGACTCTGATGTGTAAATCAATTATGAATGCTAGTTAAGGGTTTGCTTTTTAATGGAAATATACATTTGTTCTGGAAAGAAGAGAAGTAAAAAAGAAGAGATTTTAAATTTCTATAAGTAAATATTTAAATAAAATTCTCCAAATTTGTAATAAATTGAAAACGAAATACTATGGCAAGAATTCATTTATTCGAATTTGAAGATCAGCAATGGCTTCCAGAATTTATTAGAAATTATATAACTGATTTTCTGCAATTTCTTTCGAATAAAACTGCCATGTACAAAGGCATAGTTCCTGTAATCGAAAAAGGATTAAAAGAAAGCCAAACCAATCAAATTATTGATCTCGCATCGGGTGGAGGTGGCGGATTAATTTGGCTCAACGCCCAATTGAGAAAAAACAATCCCGATTTAAAAATTCTGCTGACAGATTATTTTCCTAATATTCCTGCATTCGAACATACACAAAAAGAAGCCGACAATTTTGATTTTGTAAAAACTTCGGTCGATGCGAGAAACGTTCCCGAAAACTTAAAAGGACTTCGAACGCAGTTTTTGTCTTTTCATCATTTTAAACCGAAAGATGCGCAGCAAATTCTACAAAATGCTATTGACACCAATAGTTCTATTGCAATTTTTGAAGGGCAGGAGAGAAGTCTTCAGAGTATTATGGCCATGATTTTTTCGCCGATTAGTGTTTTACTAACTACACCTTTTATAAGACCGTTTCATATTGGAAGAATTATTTTTACTTACTTAATTCCGATTGTGCCAATTTTGATTCTCTGGGATGGCGTAGTTTCGTCTTTGCGAACGTATTCTGTTGACGAAATGAATGCTTTGGTTGCTAATTTGAACAATAAAGAAAATTTTAATTGGGAAATAAAGAAAGTAAAATCTGGACCTACAAAGATTTTGTATTTGTTGGGGACGAAGAAATAAAGCTGCATAAACTAGAACGCGGATAAAACGGATTTGCTTTCGCAAAAACGCTGATTTACACTAATTTTTTTAAATAATCTGCGTAAATCGTCGCTAGCGCTAGCGAGGGCTATTTTTTATTGCTTAAATCTTAGAAAAACTTTATTGGATCATTTAGAAATCGTGCAGCATTTGAAGCTTTAATGCTTTTTAAAATATATTCTAAATTTGGTTCGAAAATTTCTCCTTTTAAGTCAATTAAAACAAGATTATGTTTTTTGCAAAGTTTCAATATTGATTGAAGAATGTCTGTAATATTTGAAGCTTTTCTCAAATCAATTCTGAATTGAAATTCTTCTATTTGATTTGTATCATCTGTAAGGCAAATACAAGCATCATTATCTTCGTCTTTATTGCTGTCACCTTTCCAATTCAGATAAGTTTCATCACCCCAATTTGCTTTTGGAAGAATTTGATCAAGTTCTGAAATAATATCATTAGGACTGCCAACAAAATTTTCCCAATAAGAATTAGTGTCTGGTAAAAATTCAGTTTCGTTATCTTCAAAAATATTACAATTCTTATCAATAGAATTTTCTGGAACTACAATTAAAAGATATTGCCAAATTGCCATTTGTTCTTTATTTTGTTGGAACTAATAATTCTCTAACATCAACATCTAATACCTCAGCTATTTTTCTCAGAATTTCAATACTTGGTTGAGAATTATTATTGCAATAATTAGTTACCACAACATAACTTTTTTCAATTTTTTCGGCTAGCCATGTTTGCGTTCTCCCTTGTTGTTTTAGAACTTCTTTTATTTTGTTCATTTGAATATTAGCCATTAAGTATTTTTTATAACAATATTTAGTATAGAAAATTATTGTCTATTGATAGTTTATTTTGAATGTGTTAAATTATGATATAAAAATATATTGTAAAATATTATAATTTAATATATATTTGTATTGAAATTTAATATATAATTTATGAAAGCATACACTAAAGCAAATCTAGAACAGATCGTTATGATGCAATTGGAAAACCTAAACGCGATGAACGATTTATTGGCTATAATGAAATTACAGAACGAATTACTGCATAATGTAAACAAGAAATTAAAAGATGAAATTGCGGAGTTTAAGGAAAGTTGCTTTGCAAAACCAATAACTTATAAACGAAGTAATAGATGAGAATTAAATAATTAATACTAAGCTAGCGCGAGCGTCTCGCTCGTGCCCGTTCTAATTGGTTTTTGAATTTCTTTGCGTTCACGAGCGGGACGCTCGCACTAGCGGGGTGATCGTAACACTTCGTAGAACAGTTTTTTTTATTTTTTAAACAAGTGAATTTCAGCTAGTTTATCTAATATTAGTGTAGTTGTATCTTTACGTTCAACAGATTTTCTGTCATTAAAATCAATTTTTAATTCATCGCTTTCAATGAATTTAGCTGATTCATGAAAAAAATCTAAAGTTTTTTGTTCATCTTTTAGAATATCAAGTATTTGTTGACATTGTTTTTGCATTCTTCCTCTATCTTTTAGATTTGGAGAAATCGTTTTGGTTATTAAAAATCTAAATACCATTAATATTTGATATCTAAATCTTTTTGATTTAGAAAATAATTTATTCTCTTCTAAAAGCTTATCCAAATTATAATAAGAAAGAGAACTAATATAATATGGAAAATAATCATGGTCAGCATTAAAAATTTCTACACCAAGTTTTTCTATTAACTTTCCATAGTTTCCAGCAACGTTATGTGGATTATTCAAAAACATTGCCGATAATGATTTAATTTGACTTTCTCTATTTACAACTTTGTATAATTGTATGTCATCAGAGTTTTTGTATTGATTTGTCCTACGTTCATAAAATAATTTAGAATTATCTTTCGGCAAGGCGTTGTAATAATCTTCTAAATTTCTCTGAAAATCAGACAGAGCTTCTAATTCAACCGCATTAACTGCTGTTTGGTTATTTGTAGCACGAGTAATTTGACTTTTAATATTTTGATCATTGGTAACAATAATTTTAACAGGAACATGCATTAATTCAATTCCCTCAATGTTTCTATTTTCATAAAGAACATTGCTTGTTTGACAACCATTTACTATTTGATAATTAGTTAAAGTGATGGTTTCTCCTGGGCCTGTTATTTCCTCTGCTACTATTGTTACACCATTATTTAATATGCAAAACTGGTCTAAATTTCCTTTTTGTAAAGTACTTGAAATATCTTTATTAACTGGATTATTATCTTGTTCTAAATAATCACGTATGTTATCATCAAATACAGATTTCATTTTACCTGTATCGTCAATTATGATTTTCCTAAACTCTGAAAAAGGTAATAATCCTGAGTAGGCAACTGTAATCTCTTTAATAGTTGGAATATTTACTTTTCTTTCAAATTTTATTGTTGCTTCAACAGGTTCTTTTGTTTTTCTATATAAATTTTGAAGAGCTTTTGAGTCAATTGGAATAATTTCAACGGAATGAAATAAATCTAAATTTTCAATTTCATTTTTGTTTGAATTAATTACGCTTATTAAATTCGGGTCAGATTCCCATTTGCCATTAGTACAGAAATACAATTTGCAAATTGGATTTCTGTCTTTCATGTATTTTAGATTGGCATTATTATAGACAAATTCACGCATTTCTATTGCGTTTTTCATTTCATCTGTTGTAAACAAGTTTGACTCATCGCTAAAAAAGTTTTTTGTCCATCTGCAAAAGTTTTCAATATGCTGATTATTGAATGAATTTGATGTTTTAGATTGTATGAATATAAATGTAACAGTTAACATTCTATTCATTTCCATGACTTGCTTTATTTCACTTACATTCTGACACAATTTATTATTTACGATGATACCAATACCGTCTATTCCTTGTGTAGAATTTCCCGTACTAATTAGTTTTTCGTCAAAAGAAATAGAATCATATTCTTTGTTTATTACACAAAAATTGCAAAAATATTCAAATTTTTGACTTTCAATTAGTTTGGAATATCCTTTTCTATCTATAAAGTCGTTTAAAAAACCAGTTGTAATTAAATCCATTATATTATTTTCAGTTCTATTTTTAAAATTGCATTTAACTCATTTATATGCAAAACGAACTTTCGCATGTACACCTAAAATCGGGTAGATAAGCGAAGTTTTATTTCGTTTTCTTACTTCCAAATATATGTTTTTTTCTTACTAGATTTTTAAACTTGATATAAGATAATTAGTTTTAAAAAAAAATAAATCTAAAGAATACTTTATACAAAAGGATTAACTCAAAAAACAAAACGACTGAAAATAAATCTCAGTCGTTTTGTAATATGATGATAATGAATGATTACCCTAAAAAAGCCTTTAACTCCTCATAAGTCCCAATCTTCACACTAACTTTCTCCTCATTAATAACACTTTCAATTTGTGTTGGAATTGGAAGCGTAATTCCTAGTGCAGGTTCAACCACATCTAAGAATTTAATTGGGTGAGCGGTTTCTAAGAAAATACCAATAGCGTTCGGGTATTTTTCAAGTTCTTTTTTCAAACCTAAATAACCAACAGCGCCGTGAGGTTCTGCGATGTAACCGTCTGTGTTGTAAATTTGTTTCATGGCTTTTAGCGTTTCTTCGTCGGTGTAGCTGTACGAAGAAAAATCTTTTTCAAAAGCCTTTAAATCATTATTGTATAATTCCTGAATTCTAATAAAGTTACTTGGGTTTCCAACGTCCATTGCGTTAGAGATTGTCGCTTTAGAAGGTTTCGGGTCGTATTTTCCGTTTTCTAAAAATCTTGGCACCGTGTCGTTTACGTTTGTCGAAGCAACGAAATGTTCAATTGGCAAACCTAGTTTCTTTGCCATAATTCCTGCACAGATATTTCCGAAGTTGCCGCTTGGGCAAGAGAAAACCAATGGTTTGTTTTGGCTCTTCAACGCTTTGTAAGCAAAGAAGAAATAAAACATCTGTGGCAACCAACGCGCAATATTGATAGAATTCGCCGAAGTCAGGTTTTTGTGCGCTAAAGTTTCATCTAAAAACGCTTTTTTTACCATATCCTGACAATCGTCAAAAACACCATCAACTTCTAGCGCTTTAATATTTTGCCCTAAAGTCGTCAATTGTTTTTCCTGAATATCGCTCACTTTTCCTGACGGATATAAAATGACAACATCAACACCGTCAACGCCTAAAAATCCGCTTGCAACAGCGCCTCCTGTATCTCCAGAAGTCGCTACTAAAACGGTGTTTTTAGCATCTTTTTTGTCTTTATTGAAATAACCCAAACAACGCGACATAAATCGCGCTCCAACGTCTTTAAACGCCATTGTTGGTCCGTGGAATAATTCTAACGAATAGATTCCGTTTTCGACTTTCACAACAGGAAAATCAAAAACTAAAGTTTCCGCGATGATCTCTTTTAGTTTTTCTGCAGGTATTTCGTCGCCAACGAATTGTTTAATCGCTTCATAAGCAATTTCTTCGTGGCTTAAACTTTCGATTTTATCAAAAAATGAAGGATCAAGAGGCGTAATGCTTTCTGGGAAATATAATCCTTTGTCACTCGCCAATCCTTGTATTACAGCTTCCTGAAAAGAAACTTTTGGGGCATTATGGTTTAAACTGTAGTATTTCATTGGTTGTTTTTATTTTTAAACCATATAAGTAATATAAGTACATAAAACTTTATGTGCATTTTTATTAAATGAACTTATATTACTTATATGGTTAATTTTATTGCTTTTACAAAATTCTTACGCCGTCTGGATTAATCTTAGAAACGTGAATTTCATACGGTAAATTCATTTTTTCGTAAACTTCGCTCATGGCTTTGGCGATTTGGTCTGCGGTTTCTTTTCCTCGGCTTAAAGCAAAAATCGACGGACCAGAACCTGAAATTCCAGAACCTAAAGCGCCATTTTCGTAAGCCGTTTTTTTGATTTGGTCAAAACCTGGAATTAAAACACTTCTTAAAGGTTCTACGATTTCGTCATGAAGCGATCTTCCGATTAACTCATAATCTTTAGTGTAAAGACCCGCTACAAGTCCGCCCACATTTCCCCATTGCATGATGGCGCTTTTTAGAGAAACGTTTTGTTTTAAAACCGAACGAGCGTCAGAAGTTTTCAATTCAATCTGCGGATGAACCACCGTTGCGTACAATTCTTCTGGACTGTCAATTCTGATGATATCAAGCGGCGCGTAACTTCTTACCAAAGTAAATCCGCCAAGAAGGGCAGGAGCAACGTTATCAGCGTGCGCGTTTCCGCTCGCTAACTTTTCGCCCTGCATCGCAAACTGAACCAAATCTTTACGAGAATATGGTCTTCCTAATAATTCGTTGATTCCGAAAACCGCTCCGGCAGAACTTGCAGCACTGCTTCCAATTCCGCTTCCCGCTTTTATATGTTTATAGATTTCAATTTCAAATCCAAAATCCAATTCGTCCAAAGTCGCTAACATTGCCAAAGCCGCCACACCCGAAACGTTTTTCTCGGTTTCAAGAGGCAAATCGGCACCCACGATTTTAGTAATTCGAACTCCTTTTTGATCTGATTTTCGAACAATCATTTCATCACCCGCATTGTCTAAGCAAAGTCCCAAAACGTCAAATCCGCATGATAGATTGGCGATTGTAGCTGGGCAAAATAGTTTTATTTCTGTCATTTGTTATAGGTTCAAAGTGGCAAAGGTTCAAAGGAACAAAGGCTTTGTCACTATTTTATATTTTTAGGTTTAAAGGAGCAGAGGTTCATAGGTTCAAAGGTTTCTAACTTTGTCCCTTTGCACCTTTGAGCCTTTGTGCCTCTTTAGATATTTCCAATTCTAATAACGTCAGCAAAAATTCCTGAAGCTGTAACAGCAGCTCCAGCTCCAGCTCCTTTGATTAATAAAGGCTGATCTACGTAACGATCTGTGTAGAAAAGCACGATATTATCTTTTCCTTCTAAGTTGTAGAAAGGATGATCTTTTGGAATAAATTGAAGTCCTACGCTTGCTTTTCCGTTTTCGAATTGCGCTACGTATTTCAATCTTGAATCTTTTGCTAAAGCTTCTTTGTAAATGTTCTCAAAATGAGATGCATGTTTGATTAAAGAAGCAAAGAAATCATCATTGTTTGTTGTTGCTAAACATTCAGCAGGCAAGAATGATTCGTTTGCAATGGCGTCAATATCCATTTCGTAACCGCTTTCGCGAATTAGAATCAGGATTTTACGAGCAACGTCGATTCCACTTAAGTCGATTTTCGGATCTGGTTCTGTGAAACCTTGAACTCCAGCTTCTTTTACCACATCGTGGAAAGAATTGTTTTCATCAAAATTGTTGAAAATAAAGTTCAAACTTCCAGATAAAACCGCTTGAATTTTATGCACTTTATCTCCAGATGCAATCAAGTTTTTTACTGTATCGATAATTGGCAATCCCGCACCAACATTCGTTTCAAACAAGAAAGGAGCGTTGTATTGACGAGATAGGTTTTTTAATTTTTTATAGTTGTCGTATGCAGAAGAACAAGCAATTTTGTTGCAAGTTACAACTGCAATGCTTTCTTTTAAGAATTTCTCGTAAGCTTCAGAAACTGTTGCATTTGCAGTAATATCCACAAAAATGCTGTTACGTAAATTCAGTTCTTTTGCTTTTTTAATGAATTCTTCAATGCTTGCTGGTTCACCTTCGCTTAAAGCGGCATCCCAATTTTTTAGAGAAATTCCGTCTTCATCAAATACCATTTTTCTTGAATTTGATAAAGCAATAACGCGAACATTAATCTTTAAAACATCTTTTAAGAATTTCTTTTGGTTGTGGATTTGCTCGATGAATTTTTCACCCACATTTCCAACTCCCATTACAAATAAATTCAGCTGTTTTGTGTTTTCTTCAAAGAAGTTTTCGTGTAAAGTATTCAACGCTTTTTTAACGTCTCTTTCATTAATTACAGTCGAAATATTTCTTTCAGAAGCACCTTGCGCAATAGCACGAATGTTTACGTTGTTTTTTCCTAAAGTGCTGAACATTCTTCCGCTCAAACCTTGGTGATTTTTCATGTTTTCACCTACCAAAGCTATAATGCAAAGGTCTTTTTCTACATAACAAGGATCAATTTTGTTCTGAGAAATTTCGATTTCAAAAGCTCTATTAATCGCAGCTTCAGCATTATCAGCATCAGAATTCAAGATTCCGATACAAATTGAATGCTCAGAAGAAGCTTGAGTAATAAAAATTACGTTGATTTTTTCCTGAGACAATACTTCAAACAAACGTCTAGAAGAACCCGCAACTCCAATCATTCCCGGACCTTCAAGTGTTAAAAGCGAAATATTATCAATATGGCTGATTCCTTTTACAACTGTATCTTTTGACAAAACAACATCAGAAATTAAAGTTCCTTCTGCTTCTGGCTCAAAAGTATTTTTGATTAAAATCGGAATGTTTTTTCTTAAAACCGGCTGAATTGTTGGCGGATACAAAACCTTTGCTCCAAAGTGCGACAATTCCATTGCTTCTTGGTACGAGATATTTGCAATTGGCTGCGCTTGTTTTACAATTTTAGGATTCGCAGTAAACATTCCGTTTACGTCGGTCCAGATTTCTAGTTGTTCAGCGTCGATTGCTCCAGCGATAATTGCTGCAGTATAATCAGATCCGCCGCGACCTAAAGTTGAAGTGATTCCGTCTAAAGTCTGAGCGATAAATCCAGGCAGAATATTGATTTTTGCTTTGTTATCGGCAAAATAATCTTTTATTAATTGATTCGAAACTTCGAAGTTAACCGCAGCTTTTCCGAAGTTATTATCTGTTTTGATTAATTCGCGGCTGTCTTTGTAAACTGCTTCTTTTTCAGTTTGTTGAAATGCCTGAGCAATGATAAAAGAAGAAAGCAATTCTCCGAAACTTAAAATAGTATCGGCAGTTCTTGGAGATAATTCGCCTAAAAGGAAACAACCGTCCAATAAAGTTTCTAAATGATTGATGATTCTTTTTACATGACTTAAAAGACTGCTTTGCTCGCTTACGGGAATCAGTTCTTTTAAAGTGTCAAGGTGTTTTTTCTCGATTTCAGCAACAACTTCTCTAAAGCTTTCGTCGTTTGCAGCTGCTTTTGCCGCCGCAGATTGCAATAAATCGGTTACTTTGCTAAGAGCAGAAACTACAACAACCAATTGGTCTTGTTTTGCTTTTTGGTTAACAATTTCGAGAACGAGTTTTATATTTTGAGCATTGGCTACAGAAGTTCCGCCAAATTTTAATACTTTCATTTTATGTGATATTTTTTCTTTTGCAACTATTTTTTATGTATCCATTACCTTTCTTCTTTCAAGAAAAAAGTATAGATAACCCAGGTTTATATGTAAAAATGTATACCCCTAAGGGGTAGTAGTTGTTGTAGTAGAAATAATGGTAGCAGCAATTGCAACTCCTGTTTGAGTTGTAATAATTGTAGATTGATATTTTATGCTGTTACTTTTCATTTTTGATTTTTCAAAAGTACAGCTTTTTATAAGAGTTAAAAACTTAAAAAGCTTTTTTACGAATATTTTAATAATTCAAATCTCAGTAATTCAATATTGAGCATTTGTTAAAATTGGATATGTTAAACTGATGTTTTGATATATTTTAGAATACGTTTTTTAAGGATTTAATCTATGCAAGCAATTGAATTTTAACTCAAAAAGAGCTAAAAAACTGGTAAAACATAGAAATTTGATTTAAAAAGATATTTAAAGCAGGCAAACATTTTTTATTGAAACTGTAATTATTGTGATAATTTTTTGCTTTTTAATGTTGATTTGTTGAATTTTGGCGTTTAAAATTTGAAATCATCATGAGAGAGATCCATTATATAAGTTCGGAAACGATCACTTTAGAAACATTGCAAGAAATTTTAGGTCAGAATAAAATTCTAGAATTGTCTGAAGAAGCTAAAGTAAATGTTCAGAAATGCCGTGATTATTTAGATAAGAAAATGGCATCGCATACAGCACCAATTTACGGAATCAACACGGGGTTTGGTTCGTTATATAGTGTGAAAATCTCAAACGAAAATTTATCTAAACTTCAAGAGAATTTAGTAAAATCTCACTCATGCGGAACTGGCGAAGAAGTTCCAGCTGAGATTGTGAAGATGATGCTTCTGCTAAAAATCCAATCTTTAAGTTATGGACATTCTGGCGTTCAATTAAAAACATTGGAGCGTTTAGTTGATTTTTATAATAATGATATTCTTCCAATAATATATACTCAAGGTTCACTTGGAGCATCAGGAGATTTAGCGCCTTTAGCACATATGTCTTTGCCTTTAATAGGTGAGGGAGTGGTTCTTTTTGAAGGGAAAAAAGTGGCTTCAGCAGAAGTTTTAAAACATTTTAACTGGGAACCAATTGTTTTACAGTCAAAAGAAGGTTTGGCTTTATTAAACGGAACTCAATTTATGAGTGCTTATGGAGCGCATATTTTAATTAAAGCCTACAAATATTCGTATTTAGCTGATTTAATCGGAACAATTTCTCTAGAAGGTTTTGATGGAAGAATCGAGCCTTTTAACGAATTGATACATTATATTCGTCCGCACAAAGGACAAATCGTAACAGCTCAAAGAATTACTGAATTCTTAGAAGGAAGCGAAATTATTGCTCAAGAAAAGAAACACGTTCAAGATCCGTATTCTTTCCGTTGCATGCCACAAGTTCACGGTGCTTCAAAAGATGCGATTGATTATGTTCGAAAAGTATTCAAGACAGAGATTAATTCTGTAACTGATAATCCAAATATTTTTATTGAAGCCGATCAGATTATTTCTGGCGGAAATTTCCACGGACAACCTTTAGCTTTAGCTCTTGATTTTATGGCAATTGCTTTGGCAGAATTAGGAAGTATTTCTGAAAGAAGAACGTATCAGTTAATTTCAGGATTAAGAAATCTTCCAGCATTTTTGGTAGATAATCCAGGATTAAATTCAGGATTTATGATTCCGCAATATACTGCTGCAAGTATTGCCAGTCAAAACAAACAATTAGCAACTCCAGCAAGTATTGATAGCATTGTTTCTAGCAACGGTCAAGAAGACCACGTAAGTATGGGAGCAAACGGGGCTACGAAAGCCTTACGTATTTTAGATAATTTAGAACGTATTTTAGCAATAGAATTGTTAAATGCTTCTCAGGCAATTGCGTATAGAGAACCTCTAAAATCAAGTGATTTTATTGAAATGTTTTTGAACAGCTATCGCGAAGTTGTGCCATTAGTTAAAGAAGATCGAATCTTACATAATGACATAGAAAACACGGTTTTATTCCTTTCGAGTTTTCAAATTGAAAACGATTTGTTAACAATTGCTTAACACTGAAACGTGTTATTGGGGGTAATTTTGCGCTATCAAAAATAAAACAATGTCAATAAACAGTATTTTCCAATTTTTAGTGCCGAAAGACAAGAAATTCTTTCCACTTTTTGAAGAAGCTTCTAGCAATTTAATTGAATTAGCTTCTAACTTACACGAAGCTGTAAATTTACCATTAAAAGAGAGAGAAGTTCTTTTTCAAAAAATTGACGAATTAGAGCAAAAAGGTGAAGACATTACACGTCAAACCAATTTGGAATTGAGTAGAAACTTTATTACTCCATTTGATAGAGAAGACATCCACACATTAATTACTTCTATTGATAACGTTGCAGATTACCTTCACGGAGCTGCAAGCCGTATGAAACTTTATCAAGTTGATAAGATTACAAAATCTATCAGAAAGATGACAGAAATTAACCTTGAAGCTTGTCAAAACATTGACAGTGCTGTAAAAGAGTTAAGCAACTTAAAAAATATCAATGTTATTAAAGAAGCTTGTGCTAGAATCAACAAACTAGAAAACAAGTCTGATAACGTATATAACAAAGCAGTTTTTGAAATTTTTGAAAACGAAACAGATGCTAAAAATATTATTAAATATAAAGAAGTATTATCTGTTTTAGAATCAGCAACAGACAAATGTAAGAGTGTTGCGAACATACTAGAATCTATTTCTGTAAAACATTCTTAATTCAATTTTTCATTCTGAAGTTATAATTTTATGACGCTACTTATATTAATTATAGTATTAGCCTTAATTTTTGATTACATCAATGGTTTTCATGATGCGGCAAATGCTATAGCGACTGTTGTTGCTACAAAGGTACTTACGCCTTTTCAGGCCGTTCTTTGGGCAGCGTTTTTTAACTTTCTGGCGTATTGGGTTTTTGGTTTTGGTGTTGCAGATACTGTTGCTAAAACAGCCCATACCATGGAAATTAACCTAGTAGTAATCTTAGCTGGGGTTATTGCCGCAATTTGTTGGAATTTATTGACTTGGTGGTTAGGAATTCCTTCAAGTTCATCGCATACACTTATTGGAGGTTTTGCTGGAGCTGCAGTTGCACATGCTATTGCAGTACACGGTTTCTCAGGATATGTTGGAGCAGATGGAGCGACGCATTACTGGTATGAAATCGTAAGCTGGTATAAAGCCGGAAAAGATGGAGCAATGCCTTCTGGAGTTCTTATTATTATTGCATTTATTGTCTTAGCGCCATTAATTGGAGCATTGGCTTCTTATTTAATTTCGATTTGGCTTTTAAATGCTTCTCGTAAAACAATCGGACCAAAAATCTTTACAATAGCTTTAATGCTTGCTACGATTATTTTTGTGTATTTTCAAATGGTTTCTTATGAAGAAATTATAGAACACGGAAAACCTCGTTTTGAATCTCATTTCTGGAGTGTTGTGTTTGATTCTCATAATATTAAATGGTTTTTAGTTGCTTTTATTGTATTGACAGTAAGCGCATTCTGTTTAATATTCAGTAGTTTGAATCTTCACCAAGCAGATGCTGCTTTAAAGAAAATGCAATTATTATCTTCTGCGGCATTTAGTTTAGGTCACGGAGGTAACGATTCTCAAAAAGTAATGGGTATTATTGCTGCAGCTGTAGCGGTTTATATCAATACAAATCCTGGTGTTCACATGGACGCTTGGTTAGACGTTGTTTTGCCAAACGAAGATCTAGGTGTTAAAGGAATTATGCCAAGCTGGATTCCGTTAGCATGTTATTCTGCAATTGCTGCTGGAACTTTAAGTGGTGGATGGAAAATTGTGAAAACAATGGGTTCAAAAATTACAAAAGTAAGTTCTTTTGAAGGTGTTGCGGCAGAAACTGCAGGAGCTTTGACACTTTACTTTACTGAGCACTTGAAAATTCCAGTAAGTACAACGCACACTATTACAGGATCTATCATTGGAGTTGGATTAACAAAACGTGTATCTGCAGTTCGCTGGGGAGTAACAGTAAGTTTAATCTGGGCTTGGATCTTAACTATTCCAATTTCGGCTTTATTGGCAGGATTAGTTTACTTTATTTTAAGTGTATTTATGTAATCTGAAAAGATGAATTTTATAAAATGTGAGAATTAAATCATGTTTTATCAATATACAAACCGGTTTCAATTTGAAATCGGTTTTTTTGTTTTAAAGTGAAAGAATAAAGGCTTTTAATAGCTGTGATTACGTCAGATTTTATCTATTTTTATCGACAGATTAATATTTTAAATATGAAGAAAATAATTCTATTGGTTTTGATGCTGGTTGTAAAAACTAGTTTTGCTCAATTAAATAATAAATCTTTTAAATACGGTTTTGTTGATCAGACAGGAAAAGAAATAGTTCCGTGCAAGTATGATGCTGTTGAGGCGTTTTTAAGCGGTTTTGCTGTGGTGAAATTAAAAGACAAATCTGGAGTAGTAGATAGAACGGGAAAAGAAGTTGTTCGCTGTATTTATGATGGAGTGATAAATAAACAGAATTGGATTATAGTAAGTAATAAAAATGCTAAAACTCAATATTTAGTGAAGTCGACAGATGTTTTATTGTCTAAAAAATATGAAGATGTGAAAACTTTATCTCCAGAAATAACAGCTGTAAAACTAAATGAGAAATGGGGTTTTATCGATGTAGTAGGAGAAGAGATTACTCCGAAATATGATGAAATAAATGACTTTACAGACAGATTTGCTGTTGTGAAATTGAACGACAAATATGGTATTGTAGATCAAATAGGAAAAGAGGTTGTTCCGCCGATTTATGACCGTGTTCAGAACTTCAAAGAAGGACTTGCAATAGTAGAATCCAATAATAAATATGGAGTGATTAGTGAGGAGGGCAAAATAGTAATCCCAGTTGAATACGACATGAATTTTTATTTTTCAGATAGGATTTCTATTGTAAAGTTGGGAAAAAAATATGGAGTTTTGGATAATGAAGGAAAAGAAATCGTGCCTGTAAAATATGATTTCATGGTTTTAAATGATGATTTGATTCAAGCGAAATTAGAAGACAAATACGGTCTAATTAATAAAGAAGGAAAAGAAATTGTTGCAACAAAATATGACCTAATTGAATCTTTTAAAGATGGAATCGCTATTGTAAAATCAAATGGAAAATACGGCTTCATTGATAAAGAAGGAAAAGAGATTGTGTCTCCAAAATATGAAAAAGCAGATGATTTTGTTGATGGGGCAGCGATTGTAAGGATTCCTGTGGGGAAATAAAGTTGATTAGCAAATGTTGTTAAATGAAATGTTGTAATGAATCAAGAGGTTTTAGATCAAATTGAAAGAATAAAAATAAAACTATTTTTAGCTAAAGATGCTGATAAAGATTTAAAAGTATTTGGCTCTAGCAGTCATGAATATATTTTAGGTGAAAGAGCAAATAAAGAAGATATTTTAAAATTTGAAAAAGAGTATAACATTTCTCTGCCAGAGTCTTATAAAGCTTTTTTGATGCATCTTGGAAATGGCGGAAATTCATATCAAAATTCTGCCGCTGGACCTGATTACGGAATATTTCCTTTTGGGAAAAATCTGGAAGAATTTGTTTATGAAAATCCTGAAAATGCTCTAAAGCAAGATTGCAAGATATACCCAAATATGAGTGACGAATTCTGGGGAGAATTAACAGAAAAGATTGATGAGAATATTTCTGATGAGGATTTTGATGTCGAGTTAGGGAAAATCTTTGGAGGAATTCTGCCTATTGGCACGCAAGGCTGTACATATTATTATGGACTTGTTTTAAATGGGCAATTTAAAGGGAGGGTTGTCAATATTGATATCGACAGGCAAAAACCATTCTTTGCTTTCGAATCGAACTTTTTGGAGTGGTATGAAAGGTGGCTCGACGGAATTATACCAGAAAAGATAATGAAAAATGATCCTCTACTGTATATATTTACGTTGAGTGGTTCTGTAAATTATATCTTGGAAGTTTATTTTTCTTCCGATAAATTTGAAGATAAATATGAGTGTTTAAGAAGTTTGCTTAAAAAAGATAATCTTGATTCGGAGACTTTAGATGTTTTATTGAAACAGTTTTATTTAACGTCTGGAAGAGAAAGGCAAACTCTGCTTCAAATCCTGACTAAATTTGATTATAATCGTGCTTATGATAACCTATTAGCGTATTCGAAAGAAAATTTACTTGTTGTTTTTCAATTTGTATTTTGGTATGCAAAAGATAAAAGTGCTGATTGGTTAGATGTAATTAAGGAAAATGTTTCAAAAATAAATGATGAAGAAACTTTTCGTTTTAGTACTTATTTGTTGAAGGAAATGAATATAGATTACGGTTCGATAATTATTCCGTTTACTACTCATTTAAATGAAGAGATAAGGGTGACGGCTTATTATTCTCTTGGGCAATTAGAAAATAAAGCAGATTATCTGGAAACCTTTATTATAGGTTTGAATGATAAAATAAATAGAATTGTACATACTACTTTACAGGCTTTAGATGGTGTAAAAGAAGAAAAACTTTTAAAGCATTATAAAAATATTGCAGAAAGGTTTCCAGTTGAGCAAGATAATATTTTGATTAATCTAAATAATAGGCTTGAAGCTTTTGGTTTGACCAATGAGACTGTAAAAAAGATTCAAGATTAAAAAAAAGACCGATTTCAAATTAAAATCGGTCTTTTTTAAATCAAAACTTTTGAAGGTTTTTGCGATTATGTTTGCGTTTGTAATGTGTCTGTTTTAGTTTCTTTTCATCTTCAGAGATGATGCTAATTGTTCCGTCAATCTCTAGCATCGCCAGCTTTACGTTTTTGAAAAATTCAATTCCGTGTTCTCTCATGGCTTCTTTTAATTCTTCGTCAGAAATATCAAGTTTGCTTAAGGCTTTAAAATCTAGTTTTCCGTCGTGAATAAGGATTTGAGGTTTGTCTAACAATAAATCTTCAAAAACTTTAGAATGATGTGTCAGCTTTTTAATGATGTAATTGATTATAAATAAAACTAAAGCAGCGATTAATCCGCCAGTTAGACTTGTGTCCGGCCCCACCATTGCATTTTGAACCGAATTACTGATTAGTAAAATCAAAATTACATCGGCAGTGTTTAATTGCGAAAGTTCTTTTTTGCCAAATATTCGTAAGGCAATCGTCATGAAAAAATAAACAGCAATACTTCTTAAAACAATATCAAGATATGGAAAAGTCATATTTTTTATTTTAAAGTTAAATAAAAAAGCTTTGGCAAAGTTTTAAAATTTTGACAAAGCTTTATAAGTAATTAATGTTTTTTTTTTAGCCAGAGCATTTGACCCAAGTGCTTTTTGTGTCAATGATTTTCCAAATAGTATCTTTTTTTTCTAAATAGACTGATATTCCATATGGTAATTCTTTTCGATAACAGTTAATTTCCATATAGGCTTTTTTGTTGTCTTGAGAAAATATAGGTATTGATAATATCATGCATTCTTCAGCTTTATCAATTTTTGATACTGAAATTGTTTTTAGCTTTTTTGATATTTTTTCTGGTATTGTGTATTTTAAAAAACAATTGTTTTGTTCTACAAAGTTTATAGAATCCTTGCTGTTAAATATTTTTTCTCCTTTTAAGTTAGCATTCAAAAGTCTTTCAATATAAATTTCTGTGTTTTCAAATATTCGTGGTAAACGAGGAGGGAGTTTTACAGTTGCTGTCTTTTTTGATGGTTGAGCATATATACTCTCAGTATTAATTTTGAGTTTTTTGAAACTGCTGCAAACGGGGTAAGAATCTTTAGAATTCTCAATGTGGTTTTGTTTGATAAAAGTTTCTATGATTTTATCAGTTTCAATCTTTCTAACCTTTTCATTAGTAGAGCAATCATTTTTACTGCATCCGGTTATGATTAAAATTAGAAAGATTACTACTTTTCTCATTTATAATATTCTAAAATAATTAGAAATGTAACTGTTATAATTTAAAATTCTTTTCAATCGCTCTAATCATTTCTCCAGCGACATCCTTATTTGTTGCGCCTTCGATTCCTTCTAGACCTGGTGAAGAGTTTACTTCTAGTAATAAAGGCCCTTTAGAAGAACGAATAATATCTACTCCGGCAACTTTTAAGTCCATTGCTTTTGCTGCTTTTATAGCGATCTTTTTTTCTTCTGGAGTTACTTTAATCACAGAAGCTGTTCCGCCAAGGTGGATATTAGCTCTAAATTCGCCCGGCATAGCTTCACGCTGAATTGCCGCAACAACTTTACCATCAATTACAAAACAACGAATATCTTTTCCGTTGGCTTCTTTAATAAATTCTTGAACTAAGATATTAGCATTTAAACTTTTAAAAGCGTTGATAACACTTTCTGCCGCTTTTTTGGTTTCTGCCAAAACAACGCCTTTTCCTTGCGTTCCCTCTAATAATTTTACAATTAATGGCGAACCGCCTACCATTTTAATTAAGTTGTCTGTATCAAGCGGAGAATTAGCAAATCCAGTTGTTGGAATATCAATTCCGCTGTTTAAAAGCAATTGTAAAGAATATAATTTATCTCTTGATTGAGTGATTGCTGTCGATGAATTTAAAACAAAAACCTTCAAAGCTTCAAACTGACGTGTTAAAGCACAACCGTAAAAAGTAATACTTGGACGAATTCTAGGAATGATAGCGTCGAATTCATTTAAAATTGTTCCGCCTCTGTAGTGAATTTCAGGTTTTTTAGCATCCAATTTCATGTAACATTCCTTAATGTTTAGGAAATGCATTTCGTGCCCGCGCATTTCGCCGGCTTCCATGATTCTTTTATTGCTGTATAATTCTGGGTTGCTGGCTAAAAGACCAATTCGTAAACCGGTTTTTGCTTTTTCAGAATTTTGATATAATTCTTTTAAAGATTCTGCTGTAGGCTGTCCTAAAAGGTATTTTTGTTCTGGATCGACTAAAACCCTTCCGCTCATAGCTTCGCGCCCTAAAAGCATTCTAAAGCCCATAGAATCACGATTAGTCAAAGTCATTTCGATTGGCCATTTTGTATCGCCAATTTTTAGACTAGTTTGAATAACATAACGGTGTTCTCTAAAACCGCTTGAACTTTTTACGATTCTTTTGTCTACCAGCGGTGCTTCGCAGTGAATAACAGTTTTAATATTATTCTGAATCGGATTAATGTCGAATTTAACCCAATTGGCATCATTTTTTATAAAAGGAGCTATGTTTAAAGCGTGCATTGCCGAAGTTTTGGCACCAGAATCGACACGAGCCTTGATTGTCGGGATTCCAAGTTCTGGAAATGAGCACCATTCTTCGCTACCTAAAATGACTTTGTTTTGAAGCATATTTTGTTTTTTTATTGTAGAATTAAATTCAAAAATAGCTAATTGCTT
Organism: Flavobacterium sp. HJSW_4; assembly: GCF_042436695.1. NCBI lineage: Bacteria > Pseudomonadati > Bacteroidota > Flavobacteriia > Flavobacteriales > Flavobacteriaceae > Flavobacterium > Flavobacterium sp. HJSW_4. The sequence continues at coordinate 306,686 of NZ_JBHNPP010000002.1, read as the reverse complement.
TTATTAAAGATAGTGATTTTTAATAAAAAAAATACCCGTTATGTTATGAAAACGTAACGGGCATATTATATGTGTTATAATTTTTGACTAATTTATTGATTAGTCGGTTCTTCTGCTTTATGAATCTCAACTGATAATTCTTGTGAATCATCTTTTAAATCCATCATAATTTCATCGCCAGAATGAATTTTCGAAGTGATGATTTCTTCAGCTAACAAATCTTCAACATATTTCTGAATTGCTCTTTTTAAAGGACGCGCTCCAAATTGTTTGTCGAAACCTTTTTCAGCGATAAATGCTTTTGCTTTATCAGTCAAGCTTAATTTGTAACCTAACTCTGCAATACGAGAGTAAAGTTTTTTCAATTCGATTTCGATAATCAAATCGATGTCAGCTTTTTCTAATGCATTAAATACAATTACATCATCAATTCTGTTTAAGAACTCAGGAGCAAAAGTTTTCTTCAAAGCGTTTTCGATAATGCTTTTTGAGTTTTCATCAGCCTGAGCAGTTCTTGCTGCAGTTCCGAATCCAACACCTTGTCCGAAGTCTTTCAATTGACGTGCACCAACGTTAGAAGTCATAATGATAATAGTATTTTTAAAGTCGATTTTACGACCTAAACTATCTGTCAAATATCCGTCATCTAAAACTTGAAGCATCATATTGAATACATCTGGATGTGCTTTTTCGATCTCATCTAAAAGAACTACACAGTATGGTTTTCTACGAACTTTCTCTGTCAATTGACCACCTTCTTCGTACCCGACATATCCCGGAGGCGCTCCAACTAAACGAGAAATTGCAAATTTCTCCATGTATTCGCTCATATCGATACGAACTAATGCATCTTCAGAGTCAAATAATTCTTTTGCTAAAACTTTAGCCAATTGCGTTTTACCAACTCCAGTCTGACCTAAGAAAATGAATGAACCAATTGGTTTATTAGGATCTTTAAGTCCGGCTCTATTACGTTGAATAGAACGTGCAATTTTAAGAACTGCTTCATTTTGACCAATTACTTTGTTCTGAATTAATTCAGGTAATTGAGCCAATTTGTTGCTTTCTGTTTGTGCAATTCTGTTTACAGGAATTCCTGTCATCATCGAAACAACATCAGCTACATTATCTTCTGTAACTTCAATTCTGTTGTTTTTAGAATCTTCTTCCCATTGCTCTTGTGCTAAAGCAAGATCTTTTTCGATACGTTTTTCGTCATCGCGAAGTTTGGCTGCTTCTTCATATTTTTGTTTTTTAACAACCATATTTTTCATTTCGCGAACTTCTTCCAGCTGACGCTCTAAATCCAAAATTTGTTTCGGAACATCGATGTTAGTAATGTGTACGCGAGATCCAGCCTCATCAAGGGCATCAATAGCTTTGTCTGGTAAGAAGCGCTCAGACATATAACGATCTGTAAGTTTAACACAAGCTTCGATAGCTTCTGGTGTATATGTTACATTGTGGTGATCTTCGTATTTGTCTTTTACGTTGTTCAAAATAGCGATCGTTTCTTCAACAGAAGTTGGTTCCACAATTACTTTTTGGAAACGTCTTTCTAATGCGCCATCTTTCTCAATATATTGTCTGTACTCATCTAGAGTCGTAGCACCAATACATTGAATTTCTCCTCTTGCTAAAGCAGGTTTGAACATGTTTGAAGCGTCAAGCGAACCTGTTGCTCCTCCAGCTCCTACGATAGTGTGGATTTCGTCAATAAAAAGAATAATGTCATCATTTTTCTCAAGCTCGTTCATTACGGCTTTCATTCTTTCTTCAAATTGTCCTCTGTATTTTGTTCCAGCAACTAAACTTGCTAAATCAAGAGTTACAACACGTTTATTGAAAAGAATACGAGAAACTTTCTTCTGAATGATACGTAAAGCTAGTCCTTCTGCAATAGCAGATTTACCAACTCCAGGTTCTCCAATAAGAAGCGGATTGTTCTTTTTTCTACGGCTTAAAATTTGCGATACACGCTCAATTTCTTTTTCACGTCCTACTACAGGATCTAATTTCCCTTCTTCAGCCATTTCTGTTAAATCTCTCCCAAAATTATCTAAAACTGGAGTCTTAGATTTTTTGTTTGACTTATTGGCGGGATTATTAAAGCTGCTTTCTTTAAGACTGTCATCTTGTCCTGAATCATCATTATATGATTCGTTTCTTGGCAAGTTTTCTAAGAATTCTTCTTCGTTTGGAGTCATATTTAAATACTGTTCTTTAGCTACGTCATAATCTATTTTTAGTTTATTCAATAGCTTGGTTGTTGGATCGTTTTCGTTTCTCAAGATACATAACAGCAGGTGCGCGGTGCTAATTGATGAACTTTGAAATACTTTTGCTTCAAGAAAAGTGGTCTTCAGGGCTCTTTCGGCCTGTCGGGTAAGATGAAGGTTTTTCTTCTCTGCATTTACTTCAACGCTCAAATTAGCAGGGCTAAGTACTTCTACTTTTCTGCGTAAATGATCTAAATCGACAGCTAGGTTATTAAGTATATGAATAGCTTTTCCGTTACCATCTCTTAAAATACCTAGCATAAGATGTTCTGTACCAATAAAGTCGTGCCCTAAACGAAGAGCTTCTTCCTTACTGTACGTAATTACATCTTTTACTCTTGGTGAAAAATTATCATCCATAATATATAATTGGTATTGTAAATTTAGTGAATTACTGTTTTAAAAACAAAAACCGTACCTTCAAGAACTACTGTCAGCTAATAGACGAAAAAAAAGACAATAAATGAGTTAAAAAACGCTTAATTTATTAACTAAAAGCCAAAATAAAGTTGTTAATAAATCATTTAAATAAGTGTAAGGAAATAGCTGAAAAAATTTTAAAAAAACGTATCTTGGCACGCTTTGAAAACTAATATAATTATTTAATATAACAACTTATGTCTGAAGGAGAAAAGTTAATTCCCATTAACATAGAGGATGAAATGAAGTCAGCTTACATCGATTATTCGATGTCGGTAATTGTGTCGAGAGCACTTCCTGATGTTAGAGATGGCTTGAAACCAGTGCACCGAAGAGTTCTTTATGGAATGTATGATTTAGGTGTAACATCAAGATCTGCCCACAAAAAGTCTGCGAGAATTGTAGGGGAGGTTCTGGGTAAGTACCACCCGCACGGTGATACCTCTGTTTATGATGCAATGGTACGTATGGCGCAGGAATGGAGTATGCGTTATTTATTAGTTGACGGACAAGGTAACTTTGGATCTGTAGATGGAGACAGTCCTGCAGCAATGCGTTATACTGAGGCCAGAATGCGTAAAATCTCTGAAGAGATTATGGCCGATATCGAAAAAGAAACAGTTGATTTTCAATTGAACTTTGACGATACAATTTACGAGCCTAAAGTAATGCCAACAAGAGTTCCTACTTTATTAGTAAACGGAGCAACTGGTATTGCGGTAGGTATGGCGACTAACATGCCGCCACATAACTTAACTGAAGTTATCAATGGTACTTTGGCGTATCTTGATAATAATGATATTGAAGTAGACGAATTAATCACTCATATTAAAGCGCCTGATTTTCCTACGGGAGGTATTATCTATGGATATGAAGGTGTTCGTGAAGCTTTTAAAACCGGTAGAGGGCGTATTGTAATGCGTGCTAAAGTTGGTTTTGAAGAAGTTGACGGAAGAGAGTGTATCATCGTTACTGAAATTCCATATCAAGTTAACAAGGCAGAAATGATCAAACGTACTGCTGACTTAGTTAACGAGAAAAAAATCGAAGGTATTGCCAATATCCGTGACGAGTCGGATAGGACAGGTATGCGTATCGTTTATATCTTAAAACGTGATGCTACACCAAACGTAGTTTTAAATACTTTATACAAATACACTCAATTACAATCTTCTTTCAGTGTAAATAATATTGCATTAGTTAAAGGACGTCCTCAATTATTGAATCTAAAAGATATGATTCACTACTTTATTGAGCACCGTCACGATGTAGTAGTTAGAAGAACGCAGTTTGAATTGCGTAAAGCTGAGGAAAGAGCTCATATTTTAGAAGGATTAATCATTGCTTCTGACAATATCGATGAAGTAATTGCGTTAATTAGAGGATCTAAAAACACTGACGAAGCAAGAGAAAAATTAATCGAAAGATTTAAATTATCAGATATTCAGGCTCGTGCAATTGTTGAGATGCGTTTACGTCAGTTGACAGGTCTGGAGCAAGATAAATTAAGAGCTGAATTTGACGAATTAATGAAGTTAATTGAGCATTTGAAAGCTTTATTAGCAGATGTTAATATGAGAATCGATTTGATTAAAGAAGAGCTTACAGAAATCCGTGATAAATACGGTGATGAAAGACGTTCTCAAATCGAATATTCTGGTGGTGATGTAAGTATTGAAGATTTAATTGCCGACGAAAATGTGGTTATTACTATTTCGCACGCAGGTTACATCAAACGTACAAACTTATCTGAATACAAAACTCAAAATAGAGGTGGAGTTGGACAGAAGAGTGCTGGAACAAGAGATCAAGATTTCTTAGAGCACATGTTCGTGGCGACAAATCACCAATATATGATGTTCTTTACTCAAAAAGGAAAATGTTTCTGGATGCGTGTTTATGAAATTCCAGAAGGAAGCAAAACAGCAAAAGGTAGGGCAATTCAGAACTTGGTAAACATTGAAAGTGATGATAAAGTAAAAGCTTTCATTTGTACGCAAGACTTAAAAGACAAAGATTATATCAATACGCATAATCTTGTAATGGTAACGAAACAAGGTCAGGTTAAGAAAACTTCTTTAGAGAAATATTCTAAACCAAGAGCGAATGGAGTTGCTGCTATTACAATTAAAGAAGGTGATGAATTACTTGGAGCTCAGTTAACAAACGGAGAAAGCCAAATCATCTTAGCGGTTAAATCTGGTAAATTAGTTCGTTTTGAAGAAACTAAAACACGTCCGATGGGAAGAACAGCTTCTGGAGTTCGTGGTATTACCTTAAAAGATGAAACTGACGAAGTAATCGGAATGGTTACTGTAGATAAAAACGATATCTCTACATCTCAAATCTTAGTTGTAACTGAAAACGGATACGGAAAACGTACTAAATTAGTTGACGATGATGGAGAAGATGTGTACAGAATTACAAACCGTGGAGGTAAAGGGGTAAAAACGCTTAATATCACGGATAAAACAGGTAAATTGATCTCAATTAACGCTGTTACAGATGCAGATGATTTAATGATTATTAATAAATCTGGATTGACTATCAGAATGGCAATTGAAGATTTACGTGTTATGGGACGTGCAACTCAAGGTGTTAGATTGATTAACTTAAAAGGAAAAGATTCTATCGCTGCTGTAACAACTGTAATGAAAGATGATGCAGAAGAAGTAGAGCTAGATGAAGATGGTAATGTAATCGAATCTGTAATCGAAAGGGTTAAACCAGATATGGAGGTTCTTGAAGACGATGGATCGGCAGAAGAGGAAGACGACTCTGATGATGAAGCAGTAGAAGATGAAGACGATGCAGAAGACGAGGAATCTGAAGAATAGTTAAAAAACAAAAATTAAATACAAACAAATATTATTATGAAAAGTAAATATGTAATACTTGCATCAGCATTACTGATCTCTGTAGCTACGTTTGCTCAAAAAGATCAAATTAAAGACGCTGAAAAAGCATTAAAAAGTGGTGATGCTCAAGGAGCAATTACAATACTAAAAGATGCTGAAAACTTAGTTGTAAATGCAAAAGATACTGAGCAGGCACAATTTTATTTCGTTCAAGGGAATGCTTTTCTTGACCTTGCAAACAAAAAAGTTGAAGAAGGTAAAAACTTATTAGCAGCTGCAAGCAGTTATAAAAAATTAATTGAAGTAGAAAAAGCTTCTGGAAAACAAAAATATTCTACACAAGCTGCGGCATCAATCACTAACATCAAAGGTTTGTTGATTAATTCTGCAATTGCTGATACACAAGCAAACAAACATGCTGATGGTGCAAAAAAATTGTACGAAGCATATGAGTTAGATAAAAAAGATACAATCAACTTGTACTATGCAGCTTCTACAGCTGTAAATTCACAAGATTTTGATGTTGCTTTACCAATGTATGAAGAGTTGAAAAAATTAAACTTTTCTGGAAAAGGAACTTTATACTTAGCTGTAAACAAAGCGAACGGTAACGAAGATAACTTTGCTAACGCTAAAGAAAGAGATTTAGCTATTAAATTAGGAACTCACGAAAAACCTAAAACTGAGGCTATTCCTTCTAAAAGAGGTGAAATCTACAAAAACTTAGCATTAATCTTAGTTCAGAAAGGACGTACTGAAGATGCTAAAAAAGCAATCGCTGATGCTAGAAAAGCAAATCCAGATGATAGTTCTTTAATCTTAACTGAAGCTAATTTATATCTTGAGACTAAAGACTTCGATATGTACAAAAAATTAGTTGGTGAGGCTTTACAAAAAGATCCAAACAATGCTGATTTAGTGTTCAATTTAGGAGTAATTAGCGCTGGAGCTAAGAATAATGCTGACGCAGAGAAATATTACTTAAAAGCGATTGAAATCAATCCAGAATATACAAACGCTTACTTAAATCTTGCAGCTTTAAAATTAGAGGCTGAAAAACCAATCATTGACGAAATGAATAAATTGGGTACTTCTGCTAAAGACATGAAACGTTACGATGTTTTAAAAGCACAAAGAGAAAGTGTTTTCAAAGGAGTTATTCCTTACCTTAAAAAAGCTAACGAGTTAGATCCTAAAAATGATGATGTTGCTAAAACATTGTTGGGGGTTTACAAAGCTTTAGAGATGACTGCTGAAGCAAAAGCACTAAAAGCTACAATGAACTAATTTTTAGTACATAAAATAAAAAAAAGCCATCAGTTTTACTGATGGTTTTTTTATGCTTAAATCTGAAACTTAAAGTAATGTTGCAGATAAAGTAATAGTCGTATTTAATAATTTAGAAATTGGACAGATTTCTTTCGCTTTTGCAGCTGTTTTTTCAAATTCTTCAGCAGAAATAGAAGGAACTTTTCCTTTTAAATCTAAATGAATTAAAGTGATTGTTCCATCTTCAAAAGTTACTGTAGCTTCTGTAGTTAAATCATCTGCTGTAAAACCACCTTCGTTAAGTAAAAAACTTAATTGCATTGTAAAACAGCCAGAATGCGCTGCAGCAACCAATTCTTCTGGATTTGTTCCAACACCATCTGCAAATCTCGTTTTAAAAGACAGCTGTGCATTATCTAAAGTTGTGCTTTGCGTGCTTATTGTTCCTTTTCCTTCCATACCGGTTCCTTGCCAATTGGCGTGTGCTTTTCTTGTAAATTTCATCTTTTAGTTATTAAAATTAATATTTGGATTGTTATTCGGTTGATTATCAAATTGTAGTAATCTATCAAATATACCGAAAATTTTGCATTCGCGCTTTATCAATTTGTTAGCTGAAAGTAAATTCGCAAAAAAAAGGTGCTATAAAATTTATAGCACCTTTTGAAATATCTTAAAAAATAAAATTAGGATTTATTCCTGTCCTAAGTTTCTTAATTGTTTCAATTTATCTTTCCAAACTTCAAGGCTTTCTTTGTGAATCGCAATGTTTTTACGAACTTCTGTAACTATTGAATTCTCTTTTTTAGCATTTTTAGTATTAGTAAAAAACTGAATGTTGTTTTCTAACTGGAAAATTTCATTTTGAACTTCCTCAATTTTACGCATAATAAAGATTTTTTCATTGTCTAATTTACGCGTATCGTTGCTGTCAGTTAGAGAATCAATGCGGTTTGCAAAACGCATCATTTCAGATTCTTTTTTGCTTAAACTTAGTTTTTCAAAAAGAGCATCTAATATTTTATTGAACTTTCCTTCAATGTGTCTTCTTGAAAAAGGAACTTTACCAAAGCCTTTCCAAGTTTCAATATGCGCTTTTATGGCATCTAAATCTGTTTTGTGGTCTCCAGTAAGTTGGAAAGCTCTCAAAGTATCTAAATATGTTTTTTTGTTGTCAAAAGCGACAACTTCTTCGCTATTTTCTTCAGATTTGTGTTCTTTTAATTTATCAAAATAATGGTTGCAGGCATCCTTAAATTCTTTCCAGATTTTGTCTGAATATTTCTTAGGAACATGGCCAATTTGCTTCCATTCTTCCTGGATCTGTTTCATTATAGGAGTTGTAGCAGGGAAATCAGTACTTTCCTGTAATTCTTTTGCTTTTGCAACAAGAGCCAGTTTTTTGTTTAAATTATCGTTTTGATCTTTTTTAATGTCTTTATAAAACGAATTTTTGAAAGCGTTAAAATTTCTAACCGCAGTTTTAAACGCTGCCCATGTTTCTTCATTTACTTCAGAAGGTACTTTTCCAGCTGCAAAAAACTCATTTCTTAAATCTTCTACTTTCTGAATTTGAACAAGCCATTGCGAATGAGAATTTACTTTTTCGCTTCCAAGTACTTCAATTTTAGCAATAATCTCTTTTTTAATTTCAAGATTTTTTTGCTCATTTGCTCTTTGGCTTTCAAATAAAAGTTCTCTTTTATCGTGTATTTTTTTTGTCAGTTCGCTAAATTGATTCCAGATCGCATCGCGATGTTCTTTAGAAACTGGTCCAATTTCTTCTTTCCAGATTCGGTGTAAATCCTGTAATTCACGGAAAGATTTGCTAACATCGGCATCATTTACCAATTCTTCAACGCGAGCTATAATTTTTTGTTTTAGTTCTAAATTGTGTTTAAAATCTAAATCTCTAGCTTCGCGATCTAAGTGTAAATAATCGTAGAAGTTTTCTACGTGAAAATGGTAATTATTCCAAACGTGATTGTATTTGTCTTTCGGAATTGCTCCAGCATTTTTCCATCTTTCTCTTAATTCATTAAAATGTTTAAGAGTGTCTTTGATGTTTTCTTGTGGATTGATTAATTCTTTTAATTCTTCGACAATAGCCAAACGCGCATCTAAATTGGTTTTTAGATTGGTCTGTAAATGTTTAAAATGAGCATTTCTTTTCTCTCTAAAAACATTATAGTATTCGTCAAATTTTGATTTTAAAGGAAGATGATATTCAAATTCTTCATTAGGATCTGGATTAGAAGCTAAAAATTCTTCTTTTTTCTCCTCTATAAGATGGTGATATTGCAGTAAAAAAGCCTTTTTGATTTCTTCAATATGATCTTTTACAGACATAACTTTGTCTATATTAACCAATTTTTTAAGTTCATCAACAAGGGCATCAAGAGAAAACGTATTGTAATCTTGCATAGGAATGTCATGACGTTCCTTCAAAGTTTCGTCTTCACTTTCAGCAGCATTTGAATTGGTGATAACATCTAAGGCTTCTTGATGAGCACTTTCTTGTTTTTCGAATTCATTATCAGTTTCTGAGACTAAATCTTCAGAATCTGATACTTCAATTGCTTCATTTGTTACAGAATCATTTATTTCGATTCCAGATTTTCCGTCTGCTTCATGCAGGTTATCATTCTTTTCTTCTAACATCTTTAAAAATGTATAAGGTTTTTATTTTAAACAATGCGAAAGATAGTAAAGGTGTTTCTAACTACAAAATAAATCACTTGTTTATACGGTATTTTACGACGAAATTCTTATTCTTTCAGAAAGTTTTCTAGTATGTTGAATATATTTTTACTGAATTGATGAAGTATATATAAATTCAAAATCAGTATTGTTTTTGAAAAAGACTCTCAATAATCTACTTTTTTAGGACTTATATTGCCATTCTTTTAAATTAGAAAAGAATAAGTACTCCAACTTCCATACCCCAATTATAAGTTCTATTAGGGCCAAAACCAGCGCTGGGGTGTATGTAAACTAGATTTGAGGGAGTTATTTTTCGTCCGAATTCGACAAAAGCATTATTTTGAAAACCTTCTAAAACAGCGTTGTATCGAAAAGCAACGTCACCTGAAACCCAGTTTTTTCCAAAAAAATGCATTAAAAGATTTTCGATGAGAAAGATACTAATGTCAGAACGATCGCTGTTTCCAGCAAAACTCTGCTGATATTCTGCTGTTGTTAAGGATAGAAACTTTTTTTTATTGAAATATCTTCCATAAACCATTGCAGGCATAACAACCCATTTTCCAGTTCCAAAATTAGGATCTGCAGCTGTGTTAGAATAAACGCGGGTTCTTAGTGCAATACCGTTGTTATTTCTCAAATAAGGAATAAAACTTATACCGCCTCCAACATCTCCAATCGCTGTTTTATTGGTCGATTCGGTGTTGGTGGAAACCAGCGGAAGATCAAAACGTAAATTCCAGGCTTTATTGCCAATTGGCACCAGAAAACGAACTTGAGTGGTGTTAAATGAACCTTTGTCGGTATCTAGATATTCATTATAAAACAGAATTGTCTTTAGGAAATAATGATATCGAGGCTCAGATAGCGGACTTTGTATGGTGTCTGTATTTTGAGCTGAAAGTAGATTGTTAAATAAAAAAAATAAAATGCTAAGTACTAGTATTTTCTTCATAACCACCTGTTAATTAGTGGATTAAAAATACAAAAAATACGTTAACATTTTATTTTTTGATACTTATTTTATTTGTTCCAGATTTTCCAAGCTTTCTCAGCCTGAAAAATAAGCATATCATGTCCGTTTTTAATAACAGCTCCCATCTCTTTTGCTTTTCGTAAGAAAGTAGTTTCTGCCGGATTGTAGATTAGATCGTATGCAATATGTTTTTCTGTAAAAAACTCGTACGGTAAATTTGGGCAAGCCTCAATATTCGGACTTGTTCCAACTGGTGTACAGTTAATTATAATTTGAAAATTGTCAAAAGTAGTGGCATTGATCAAATCATAATCAATGATATTTTCTTTTGCTTCTCTAGAAACAAAAGTGTACGGAATATTCAATTCGTCCAAAGCAAAAGCAACACCTTTAGAAGCTCCGCCTGTTCCTAAAATAAGAGCTTTTTTATGATGTGGCTCCAATAGTGGTTTAAGCGACTTTTTGAATCCATAATAATCAGTATTGTAACCTTTTAATTTACCGTTTTTAGTAAATTTAATGGTGTTTACAGCGCCAATTAAAGTTGCTTTTCGTGATAGTTTATCTAAGAAAGGAATAACTTGTTCTTTGTACGGAATTGTAACGTTTAATCCCTTTAAATCAGGATTGTTTTTAATTAATTCTGTGAAGTAATTAATCTCAGAAATGTCAAAATTCTCGTAGCTGTTACCAGCAAAAACTTCATTATTAAATTTTTCTGTAAAATAACCTTTTGAAAAAGAGTAGCTTATGTTGCGTCCTAATAATCCAAAACGTCTTCTTAATAAAATATCAACCATTCTTATTTGCGATGTTTTTCTATGTAATTTTTTACCATTTTTTTTGCCCAAACAACAGGGAATAAATCTTCAATTAAGATATAATTATCAAAGTTTAAACGTAATCCGTTGCTTAGGTGAAATTTAGCTTTTGTGTTGTCTTGAATCATGAAATACAATCCAGCCAAACGATATTCGATTTCATTTTCTTCAGGGAAATATTCTGAAGCTTGTAATAAAGTCTGAACAGCCGTTTCAAATTCTCCTAAAAATTGAAGAATATCAACCCAGTACAACCAAGTATCTAATGCATAATCTCCAAACTCAACCGCTTTTCTGAAACCAAATTCGGCTTCTTCAAAGAAATTCATTTGTTTGTTGATAGTCGCATATCTTTTCCAATACAAACGATTTTGATTGTCAATCGCCAAAGCTTTATTCACAAAAAATAATGCTTTTTGATAGTTTTTTTGGCGAAGGTGAAAATCTGTAATCGCAATCCAGCCTTTGTCTAAAAGCGGATCTTCATGTACAGTTTGGTTATAATATTGAATTGCTTTCGCTAAATTTCCAAGTTTTTCATAACATTTTCCAATTCGAAGAAGGGCGTACGAAGTCGCATCGTCCAATTCGATGGTTCTGTTATAGCTTTCAATGGCTTCATTGTATTTTTTCAGGCGCTCGTAAGCTTTGGCTTTTTCCATAAAAGCACCCAAAAATTCATCATCAATCAGCGTTGCATAATCAAATGCACGAATTGCCGCTTCGTATTCTTTTATGCCATAGTGAAGACGTCCAAGCTGATGCCAAGCGATTTCGCTGTACGGATTTCTGTTGATGTAATCGTTTAAATAGACAATAGCTTCTTGATTTTGGTCTAAAAACTCAAAGCAATACACTACGTTATACAGAGCAGATTGATCTTCTAAATCTTCTTCAAGACATTTGATGAAACTGTCCTTTGCAAGTTCGAGATTATCCATAAAAAGATATTCCATTCCGATCAAGTTGTACACATCAGCATAATCATCAGTGTATTGAAGCGCGATTTTTAACAGTTCAACTGCTTTTTCGTGCTGATCTCTTTTAGAACAGATATTGGCTTTTTGGATGTAAATTTCCTCGTTATTAGGTTCAATTGCGTATAACTCATTCAAAAGCTTTTCGGCGATGTCGAGTTTGTCATCATAAACTAGCATTTCTACTTGTACTAATTTTAAGCCTGTAGATTTTGGATGCTGGTCTAATGCAAGTTTTAAGGCCTTTTTTGCTAAATTAGCCTTACCTATATCTAAATAATGAAGGATTATTTCTTCGAATTCTTCAGAATCAAAAAAGAGCACTTTGTTAGTTTTCAACATCGACTCAAATTTGGATAGGGATAGGTTATAATCTTCTTCTTCGTTGCTTAATTGCATACTTCGTATATTTGAAATTAGCCTGTTATAAATTTAGGCAACCATATAATTGTTGTAAGGATAAGAAATTAATTGTTTTGAACAATTTAATTAACAATATATGGCGTTTTTTATTCTATTTTGGGAAGAAATCTCTCTTGTTATAAAGGGATTAGCTTCAGTTTTGTCATTTTTTAATTTATATCGGAAGACTTTATCGAAATAGAAATTGAGTGATATTTTGTTTCGTTTAATTAAAAACAGCACTAAAATAATCTGATATTTTAGTTGTTATTCTTTTTCATTATTTCGTCCATTACTTCCAAAATAATCGCACAACCTTCTCTAATTTCGTCTTCAGAAATGGTTAAAGGAGGTGTAATTCGTATTGCGCATCCTTCAAATAAAAGCCAGAATAAAATAAGTCCTCTGTCTTGACAGCTTAAAATGACTTCGTTTGTAATATCTGCTGATTCTGTCATTGCAGCAAGCATTAATCCTTTTCCTCTAACTTCTGTAATCAAAGGATGTACCAAAAGTGATCTAAACAGTTTTTCCTTCTCAAGTGTTTCTGCCATTAAATTTGTTTCAGTTAATTCTTGCAAAGTAGCTAAGCAAGCTGACGCAATGACAGGATGGCCTCCAAAAGTCGTAATATGCCCTAATTTTGGATTTTCTGTTAAAAGATCCATTTTTTCGGCAGAAGCAGTAAATGCTCCAACTGGCATTCCGCCGCCCATTCCTTTACCCATAACAACGATATCTGGAACAACATCATAATTTTGGAAACCAAAAAGTTTTCCTGTTCTTCCAAAACCTGGTTGGATTTCATCAACAATCATCAGTGCTCCAACCTCATCGCAACGTTTACGAACTTTCTCAAGGAAGTTGTTTTCTGGCTGAATAAAACCTGCTCCGCCTTGAATAGTTTCTAAAAGAATCGCCGCTGTTCGAGTGGTTATTTTTTGTAAATCTTCTTCGTTATTGAAAGTGATAAAATCAACATCTGGAAGCAAAGGTCTGAAAGCTTGTTTGCGCTCCTCAAACCCCATAACGCTCATAGAACCCATTGTGTTTCCGTGATAAGCGTTGTGGCAAGAAATAAGCTGACTACGGCCTGTAACTCGTTTTGCAAGCTTTAAAGAGCCTTCGATAGCTTCTGTACCCGAATTTACCAGATAAGTTTTATTTAAAGATTCTGGAAGAAGAGAAGCCATTAATTTGCAATATTGAACGGCTGGGCTTTGCGAATATTCTCCGTAAACCATTACGTGCGAATATTTGTCCAACTGATCTTTTATCGCCTGATTCACTCGAGGATGCTGATGTCCTAAAGTGCAAGCCGAAACTCCGGCAACAAAATCTAAATATTTTTTATCGTTTGTATCGTATATGTAAGAGCCAATGGCATGCGAAACTTCCATTCCCAATGGGTAAGGAGAAGTCTGCGCTTGGTATTTTATAAAATCTGGATTCATTTCTTTTAAGGTTCAAAGTAGCAAAGGTACTGAGGTTCTAAGATCTTTAACTTTACGTTTAAGTTAAGTTTCTTGAATTAACTATCCCAAGACTGTAAACTGCGACCGTGACTAATAACTATTTGCTTTTAGCTTTAGCTTCAGTTTTAACAGCAGGTTTTGGATTTTTCTTGTCGTAATTCAACGTTTCTTTTCTGACTTTTAGCGGAATGTTTTTACCTTTTTCTTCTTGTTCCTTTCCTTCTTTAATCAGTTTTTCGTTCAGTTCGTTGTCTTCGGTAGTAAAAATATCATCTTTCGATTTTATCCTTTCATCGCCTCGCCAATTCATTCCTCGCAGTTTGCGGGCATTTTCGGGAAGTTCGTCTTCAGGGAAAATATCGCCATCCACTTTATTGAAAAAAGTAATGGTTTCGATCGCATTATTCTCCAATATCATATTGATTTTACTACTAACATTTTTATTGATTCCGATCAACTCGTTCGTATCATTTCTCATGTAATAAATGACTTCCGTGTTTTTAATGACATCAACATCATGTAGTTTTCCATCCCGGAATTTTCCATACAAATTGAGTCCCTTGACTTGATTAAAACCGGTTCCGAGTGTGTCCTTGGAGAGTACGAAACTATTGTTTAGTACTTTTAAAGAATCAATTTTTCTCGTTTTATTGTCGCCAATCAAGTGCATTACGTCACCTGTGATTTGGTTATCACCATTCCAAAGAATCGGATTTCCAATAAGTTTTGTCAAAGCCGTTTTAGAATTCGAATGTATCGAATCGCATTTACCGCTCATGTCTGTTTTATAAAAACGGACATTATTAAAAGCACGCAGAATTCGTTCGCCTTCTTTTCCTGTTACCAATAATTTTTTTCCATGAATGTAAACCGAATCATTTTCAACTAAATTGATTGCAACAGCTCTTTTGGTTACAAACATCGAATCTTTAAGCTTATAAAGTTCCGCATAATGCCCTTTTACAATTCCTTTATTGATCGAATCTGTAATTTTTACATTTCGTGTTGCCGATGCAAATTCAATATTTCGATTGTAAAATAAACTATCGCCTTCTATGAGTCTGTCGTCATATTTGATATACGATCTTCGAAGAAAATGCGCTAAGTTTTTCTTCGTATCATAAAAACCTTTTTCGGTATAAATGTAATTGGCTTTACTTGTAATAGTTGAGGGGCCAAGAAGATACGTATGTCCAGAATTACTGTAATAATCCAAATGGTTTGATTTAATCACGTATTTCGGGTTTGTAATTGTCACTTCAGTCAAGAACTGAAATTTCTTTTCTTTTACATAATACCTTCCAGATTTACTTACCAAAGTATTATCCTTGTTTACAATTGTACCTTTTGTATTATAAAAAGCTTCTTGAACGTTTCTGTCAAAATTAATCGTATCAGTCTGTAAAGTAGCATCTGGAGAAGTTAAAACCGCATTTCCTGTAGCAAAAGCTTTTCTTTCATTTCCGCTATATTCCGCATATTTACTATTCAAGAATAAAGTGTCTCCCTGCACTAATTGCACATTTCCGAATGCTTTTAGATAATTTTCTTTTTGAAAAAAGTAGGCTTTATTACAAGTCAGCACAACACCATCATGATTCACTTTTACATTTCCAGTAAGCAAAAGTGCATCTGGTACATTAACCTGATCCACATCGGAAAAGTCAGCATTTTCGATGACGATATTTTTAGGAGTTTGTGCAGTTTTTTTGGCCTGCGCAGAAATAAATTGTACGCTAAGAAACAGACAACAAAATATGAAAAAGAGTGATTTCTTCAACTGATTAAATTTTTGTCAAATTTATAAAAAAGGATAGAACCTGTGGCCGATATTAGGATTAATTTATAATAACTCGCCAACACTTCGAATAAGAAGTTCAGCATTATTTATTTTTTCAACAAAAGATTCAACTCTCACGTTGTAGTTACGGTGTTTTGGATTTAAAAGAAGGCATTTTAAAAAGATGATGCTCTGAGTTTTAAAAAATGAATTACATTTAGAAATTGGTTTTAATGCTTCTGAAGGATTAAAATTAAAAAATCAAGGAAGAATATTTCAAAATTATATGATAAGTAAAAAAATAATCGCAGCCGGAATTACGTTAACTGTACTATTTTCAGCCTGTAAAACAAAAGATTTAAAAATGAGTACAGTAAAAGAACAAACTACAGCAGAAAAGAAAGTTGTGGTCTATCAAGTTTTTACGCGCCTTTTTGGAAATAAAAATACAACCAACAAACCGTGGGGAACCATCGAGGAAAATGGCGTTGGAAAGTTTAATGATTTTACAGATAAAGCGCTTCACGAAATAAAAGATTTAGGAGTTACCTATATTTGGTATACTGGTGTTCCACATCATGCTTTGGTGCGTGATTATACGGCTTATGGGATTTCAAATGATGATCCAGAAGTGGTAAAAGGCCGTGCAGGTTCTCCTTATGCAGTGAAAGATTATTACAATGTGAATCCAGATTTGGCTGTGAATCCTGCTAAGCGTTTAGAAGAATTTGAAGCTTTGATAAAACGTACTCATGACGCCGGTTTAAAAGTAATAATTGACATTGTTCCGAATCATATTGCAAGAAAATATGAAGGAAAATCGAATCCTGCAGGCGTAAAAGATTTTGGTGCAGATGATGATGTATCAGTTGAATACAAACGAGATAATAATTTCTATTATATTCCGAAAGAGCATTTTGAAATTCCAGATGGTGATATTCCGCTAAATGGAGAGCAAAATTTATTGATTGATGGAAAGTTTGATGAAAATCCAGCGAAATGGACAGGGAATGGTTCTCGAAAATTCAAACCAAATCAAGACGATTGGTACGAAACTGTAAAAGTTAATTACGGAGTGCGTCCAGATGGTAGTAAAGATTTTCCTGAACTTCCTGCAGGTTTTGACCAAAAATCATATCGAGAACATTTTGCTTTTTGGCAAGATAAAAACGTTCCAGATTCTTGGAAAAAGTTCAGAGATATTGCCTTGTATTGGACCGCTAAAGGAGTTGACGGATTCCGTTATGATATGGCAGAAATGGTTCCGTACGAGTTTTGGAGCTATATGAACTCGTCAATTAAAATGAAAAATCCAAAGGCATTTTTGTTGGCAGAAGTTTATAATCCGAATGAATATCGAAACTATATTCGTTTAGGAAAAATGGATTATTTGTATGATAAAGTTGAAACGTATGATAAGCTGAAAGATGTTATTCGCGGAAAATCTTCGCCTGACGAATTAACAAAAATCCAAACTGGAATGTCAGATATTGAACACCATATGCTTCATTTTCTTGATAATCATGATGAACAACGTTTAGCGAGTCCAGAATTTGCGGGAACTCCAGAAAGAGGAAAACCTTTAATGGTAGTTTCGGCAACAATAAGCACTTCGCCAACCATGATTTATTTCGGACAAGAAGTAGGAGAGGCTGGAAATGAAGATGCTGGTTTTGGAAAACGTTCAAGAACTTCAATTTTTGATTATATCGGAGTTCCAAATCATCAGCGTTGGATGAATGAAGGTAAGTTTGATGGCGGGCAGCTTTCTAGCTCAGAAAAAGAACTTCGTGACTTTTATAAACGCTTATTGAATTTTACAATCAATAGCAGTGCTTTGATGGGGAGTTTTGAAGAAATTCAATCCGCAAACAGGCAAAATAATGAAGCTTATGATGCATTATTGTATTCTTACGTACGTTGGTCAGAAAACCAAAAACTAATTGTAATTGCTAATTTTTCTTCTGAAAAAGGAAGCGAATTTAATTTGAAAGTTCCTTCATCACTTATTTCAAAATGGAATTTAAAAGATGGAGAATATCAATTGAAAGAACAATTATATCAAAATAACACATTTGTACTAAAAGTTCAGAATGGAGAAGGAGAGGCGAGAGTTTCAATTCAACCTTCAGAATCTTTGATTTTAGAATTGAAATAAGATTTTAAAACACATAGAAACATAGATTTGAATGCTTTAAAAAAGACGCTTCACTAGTTTAAATGCACATAGCTTATCTATGTGTGGAACTGGTTTCTTTTGTATTCTTTTTTGCTCAATCCCGAAGCTTCGGGACTATGTTTCTATGTGTTTAAAAATTTTTTAAAGCTTTTTAAGCAACGAAAGAATTTCTCTAATAGAAAATTGAGCACCGCAAACAAATTCATCTGAAGCTCCATAATAAACCGTTAGTGTGTCGCCATCAGGTTCAATAATATGGCCGTTTGTGAATACAACATTTCCAAAGAAACCGCTTAATTCGTAATTAGTTTTAGGAAACATAATTGGAGTTTCGGTTCTCGAAATCACTTTTGTAGGATCTTCTAAATCCAATAAAAAAGCGCCCAAACAGTATTGATGAAATTCGTTGGCTCCATGATAAATTTCGAGCCAGCCTAGATCTGTTTTTATCGGTGCAGCTCCAGCGCCAACTCTTTTACTATCCCAACTTTCTTTTCTGGTTTTGATAATACATTTATGATTTCCCCAATGAATTCCGTCAGGAGAAGAAGCTATCCAAATGTAATTTCCGCCAATATCTACACTACTCGGACGATGTAAAGCATAAAATAAACCGTTTATTTTCTCTTCAAAAATGGCGCAATCTTTATTGTGAGGAGGAAATATCAATCCACGTTTTTCGAAATTTTTCCAATCGGTTGTGGTTCTTAAACCAACGCCAACGCCGCTTGGAGAAACAGAAGTGAAAGTGAGATAATATTTTCCTTCAATGAGAGAAACACGACAATCTTCAATTCCAAAAGTTTCCAAAATACCTTCTCCAACCAAATGCGGATAATCTTCAGGTTCATAAAATCTTTTTCCATCTTCACTGCACAATAATCTTATATGCGACAAAGTAGTTAAATAATCAATTCCTTGATAATTTATTACGCGAGCATCTGTTGCTATAAGTTCGGGATGATCTTTTAAAATTTCAATAATCTGAATTGTGCCTGCTTCAGTTAAAATCGGAAACGAAATGATGTTTTCAATCTGTTTTGGTCTTTCTGCAACGCGTACAGCCAGCCATATTTTATTTTGAAATTGAAATACTCCAGGATTTAAGAGACAGGTAATTTCAAGACCTTCTCTGCTTGGCGGTAAATCTGATGGAGATAGTAAAGGGTTTTCTATGAAACGATTGGCAATGTCTTTCATAATCTTCGTTTAAGTACCTAAAAGGTATAAAAAAAAGCTGATACTTAATTGTATCAGCTTCTTTTCTATACTTTTTTAACCTTTTTGAGTGCTTCAACGTAATATTCGTTTACTTTTTCCCAATTAATATGCTGGTAAAAAGCATCGATATAACTGCCTTTTCGGTTTTGATAATCTAAATAATAAGCATGTTCCCAAAGATCAATTCCCATAATTGGAGTTCCTGGAATCAAAGCATTTTTCATTAACGGATTGTCTTGATTGTCAGTTGTGGTAATTTGTAATTTACCGTATCTGTCAACAACAAGCCAAACCCATCCAGAACCAAACTGCTTTTCAGACTGTGCTTTAAATTGATTGGTCAAGTTATTAAAAGAACCAAACTCTTTATTAATAGAACCAGCAAGCGTATCTTTTGGAGTCTGCTCTTTTGGGGTTAAAATATTAAAATAAAGAGTATGGTTGTAATAACCACCAGCATTCTGACGAAGCTTTGCATTATTCAAATCTAACTTTTTCAAGATATCCTCAATCGGCATATTTTCATATTCAGTTGAAACAATTTCTTTGTTAAAACCGTTTGTGTACGATAAATAATGCTTCGAATAATGAGTTTCTAAAGTCAAAGTTCTAATGTCAGGAGCAAGACCATCATAATTAAATGTCAGTTTTGTCATTTCAAAAGAACCTGGATCGGCTTTAACATCATTTGGCGAACCAATAGTAATTTTCTCTTCTTTTGTTGGAAGAGGAACCTCAACTACTTCAACAAGCTTGTCCTCTTTACAGGAAAATAATAGTAAAAATGAAGCTAAAGTGCTGAAAATAACAACGTTTTTCTTCATAATGTTTTTATTTTGATGTTAATGAATTGATGATCTCGATATAGTTTTCTTTGGCTTCATCGCTAGATATATGGCTAATTTGCATCCAAGCATTGGTTTTAAAAGCATCTCTTAAATCAAAATTCTCAGTTTGATTGTAAACTGCTGTTCCAAAAGTCGCCTGTTTGTAAAAAGCGTAAAGTCTTAACTGCACGTCTTGCGGCAGAGAAGCCTGAGTCATTGTCATTGCAATTTCTACGGCTTTAGTAAAGCGAATATCTAAATCTTTATCAGCCATTTATGCTTTTGTCGCAATAATTGTTTTTCCACCAATTGCTTTTTGATTCAATTCTACATTGATTGGTGTACCTAAAGGTAAAAATAAATCTACTCTTGATCCAAATTTAATGAAACCAGCGTCAGTTCCCTGAACAACTTGTATTCCTTCTTTTGCATAATTTACAATTCTACGAGCCAATGCACCCGCAATTTGTCTGTATAAAATAGCACCGAAAGTTTCATTTTCGATTACTACTGTCGTTCTTTCATTTTCTTCACTTGCTTTTGGATGCCAAGCAACAAGGAATTTTCCAGGGTGATATTTACTAAATTTGATGATACCATCCATTGCGTAACGCGTTACGTGCACATTGATTGGTGACATAAAAATAGAAACCTGTAAACGTTTATCTTTAAAATATTCTCCTTCATAAACTTCTTCAATAACCACCACTTTTCCATCAACTGGAGCTAGGATGTGATCACTGTTTCTAACTGCAATTCTCTTCGGATTTCTGAAGAATTGTAAAATAATGATCAAAATTACAAGCGCTGCAATTTGAACAAGCATTCTAAGCCAATTGATATCAATAAATCTTTCAGCAATTAAAAGTACAGCTACAGTAAATACAGTACCTAATAAAATGGACGGGCCTCCTTCTTTATGAAACATAATATAAAATTTGATAAAATAAAAATATAATTGGTGCTACAAATATAACACTATCTAATCGATCTAGAATACCTCCGTGGCCAGGCATTATTGAACCGCTGTCTTTTATGCCAGCAATTCGTTTAAATTTAGATTCTATTAAATCTCCAATAGTTCCAAAAATACTCACAATTAATGCGATTATAGTCCAGATTAAAATCGATTTACTACTAAATTCAGGTTTAGGCTGAATATAGAGTTTAGAGATCAAGAAACCAGCAAAAGCGGCAAAAACAACACCGCCAATAAAGCCTTCGATTGTTTTTTTAGGAGAAACGCGTTCAAATAATTTGTGTTTTCCCATTGATTTTCCAACCAAATAAGCAAAAGTATCATTGGTCCAGATTAATACAAATAATCCCAAAATAATCTTCGGATTATAATCATTTGTTCCAAAAGAGATTTTTACAATAAATACAAATGGGAGTGTAATATACCCAAGCAAATATAAATACTTTGAAGAAGTGCTTATCTTTTGAACTGAATCATAAAATAAGAATATGATGCATTTTATTGAAACCACTATTGTAACGGCTAGAAGAACCAAGTCCAATTGCTTAATATTGGTTTCTAGAGTTATATTGGCGTTAAAGGTTTCGTTTAAAAATTGGGTCGTTTGTTTGTTGTAATGACTTACAAGAATAATTACGGAATAAACTAAAGTTCCAAAGAGAATGGAAAACACTTTGTTTAAGTTTACTATATTAGAAAACTCATATATAGTAATAATCAGGAAGACCCCGAAAAGAGTAATAAAGCTTTCTGTAGAAAACAATATTGAGGTTAATAATAAAGCGATATAAACAGCACCAGAAATGGCCCTCTTCAGCGTTTCGTTCATCTTAAAGATCTTCTAAAAGCAGTAAATAAAGGTTTTTTGCAACACTTCCGTATTGTGTAAAATCTTCGTCTTTCGCTTTTTCGAAATATTTTATTGTAGTGATATTAGTAGGTATGTCTCTTTCGTATTTGCGTTTTATAGCGCTTAATCCGTCGCTTTTCATAGGAAGGATTTGGCTTGTGGTTGCTATAATAACAATGCTAGCAGGTAATTCGTTTGGTTTATTTTGTCTAATTTGTTTTGATGAAAATAAAATAGAACCTTCGTCAGCAATAAGATTTTCACAGCTTGCTAATAAGAATCTTGGGTTTGTTGGAGCTATATAAAATAATTTATTTTCTTCCAATAAGGCAAATAATGCTGGTTCGTAGCATAAAACTTCATTTTCGAACCAATCGTTTTCTTCTAAAATGTTTTCAAACTGTTCAGCAACTTCTCCCATGTTTTCGCAGTACAAAAACTTACCTCCATTCTTTTTGAAGTTGAAAATAAATTGCTCATCTAACGATAAATGACTGTTCTGCGCAGAAGTACCAGCATATTCGCTTTCGTTCTCCTCGTCAGAAGCGGCTTCATGAGAGCCAAATATTTTTTTGAAAAAATTCATTTTTTATATGAAATGCTTTACATGTTAATTGAAAACGTTCAAAGATAAAAAAATCTTAATTCAAAAGGGACTTTTGAATTAAGATTTTGAAAATTTATTACGTTTTTCGTAATTATTTATGAAACTACTTCTTCTAAATTTTTGTCAAAAGTACGTTTTCCAAATATGTTTTCTAAATCATCTTTAAAGATAACTTCTTTTTCGATAAGAATATCAGCAAGTTGATTTAGTTTGTCTTTGTTTTCTTCTAAAATTTGAATTGCTCTCTGGTATTGACCTTCGATTAATTCTGAAATTTCAGCATCAATGATTTTTGCTGTTTCATCAGAATATGGTTTAGAGAAATTGTATTCGCTTTGTCCAGTTGAATCGTAGTAAGTAACGTTACCGATTTTATCATTCAATCCGTAAATAGTTACCATAGCACGAGCCTGACGAGTTACTTTTTCTAAGTCGCTTAAAGCACCAGTTGAAATTCTGTCAAAAGTTACTTTTTCTGCAGCTCTACCTCCCATAGTAGCACACATCTCGTCTAACATTTGATCTGTTCTTACGATTTGTCTTTCTTCTGGCAAGTACCAAGCAGCACCTAAACTTTGTCCACGAGGAACAATTGTAACTTTAATAAGTGGAGCAGCATGCTCTAACATCCAGCTTACAGTTGCGTGACCAGCTTCGTGAATTGCGATTGCTCTTTTCTCTTCTGGAGTAATGATTTTGTTTTTCTTTTCAAGACCACCAATAATTCTATCAACAGCATCTAAGAAATCTTGTCTGTCTACAGCTGGTTTGTTATTACGAGCAGCGATTAATGCAGCTTCGTTACAAACGTTAGCAATATCAGCACCAGAGAAACCTGGAGTTTGTTTGGCTAAGAAGTCAAGATCAAGACCTTCAACTTTTTTGATAGGAGCCAAGTGAACAGCAAAGATTTCTGCTCTTTCGCGAATATCTGGTAAGTCAACAAAAATTTGTCTGTCAAAACGTCCAGCACGCATTAAAGCTTTGTCCAAAACGTCAGCTCTGTTCGTCGCAGCCAAAACAATTACGTTAGAGTTTGTACCAAAACCGTCCATTTCTGTTAGTAATTGGTTCAATGTGTTTTCTCTCTCGTCGTTTCCACCAGACATATTGCTTTTTCCTCTTGCTCTACCAACAGCATCAATCTCATCGATGAAAATGATGGCAGGAGATTTTTCTTTTGCTTGTTTAAATAAGTCACGAACACGAGATGCTCCAACTCCTACAAACATTTCTACGAAATCAGAACCTGATAAAGAGAAGAAAGGTACTTGAGCTTCACCAGCAACAGCTTTTGCTAATAAAGTTTTACCAGTTCCCGGAGGTCCAACAAGTAGAGCTCCTTTCGGGATTTTACCTCCTAGGTTCGTATACTTTTCAGGGTTTTTAAGGAATTCAACAATTTCTTGAATTTCTTCTTTTGCACCTTCTAAACCAGCAACATCTTTAAATGTAGTTTTGATATCTGTTTTTTCGTCAAAAAGTTTCGCTTTAGATTTTCCAATATTGAAAATCTGTCCGCCACCTCCAGCGCCTCCGCCAGACATTTTACGCATGATGAAAATCCATACACCAACAATGATGATGATAGGAAGTAAGCTGATTAAAATATCGCTCCAGTTATTTTTTTGAAGAAAGTTGAAATCTTTCAATTTTCCTTCAGTAACTGCTTTTTCTAATTTAGTTTGAAAGATTTGATCGTTACCAATTTCCAAAGTGTAATGTGGACCTTTGTTTGGTTGTTTGAAAATATCTTCAGCTACTTTTTTGTTTGCTGGGTCTTTAAGAGCCGCAGCATTTAAATATACCTCAGCTTCTGCTTTGTTGTAAACAATTACTTTATCAATTTGGCCTTTTTCTAAAAGCGTATTGAATTTAGAAGATGTTAATTGGGCAGGTTCGCTTAAGCTTGATCCTCCTGTGGCAAAACTTATGAATAAAAAAACTAAAAGTATTGCGGTGTATATTAACCAAGGACTTATTTTAAATTTATTCGGATTTGGATTATTATCTTTAGCCATTTAATGAAAGTTTCTTTAGTATTTGTTCTCGATTGAAGTTATTTTGGCGTCGCCCCAAAGGCTTTCGATGTTGTAATATTCACGAATATGCTTTTGGAAAACGTGTACCACAATGTGTACATAGTCCATAAGTACCCATTCTGCGTTATCTGTTCCTTCTACGTGCCAAGGTTTATCTTTTAAGTCTTTTGATACAGTTTTTTGAATTGAGTTTACGATGGCGTTAACTTGGGTGTTTGAGCTACCATTGCAAATAACAAAATAGTCGCATACAGCAGTATCTATTTCTCTTAAGTCAAGAATATCGATATCATTTCCTTTTACTTCCTCAATCCCTTTGATTATGTTCGCCAGTAGAACATCATTATTAATAGTCTTTTTCGCCATGAATTATTTTATATGAATTTGTAAAGTTACCAAATTTTGTGATTATTTTTGAACCTTAACAAAATATTAAATTAAGATATTTAAATTATTTAATGAAACTAATCAAACTCGATGCCATAGATTCTACAAACGACTTCCTAAAATCATTGGCAAGTCAAGATGAAGTGGAGAATTTCACAGTGGTAACAGCTGAAAATCAGACAAAAGGGAAGGGGCAAGTCGGCGGTGTATGGAAGACTCAGGCTGGTAAAAACTTAACAATGAGCGTTTTGGTTAAGGATTTTCTCTTTGGTAATGAAGAAGTTTTCAATTTGAGTGTTCTGGTCTCTTTATCGGTTGCAGAGGTTTTAAAATCGTTAAATATTCCTGATATATGTATTAAATGGCCAAACGACATTCTGTCATACAATAAGAAGCTTGTTGGCATATTAATCGAAAATACCTTAAAAAGTGATGGCAGAATCGTGTCAGTTGCTGGAATCGGAATCAATGTCAATCAAACGGATTTTGACGAATTGCCAAATGCTTCTTCATTGGCAGTAATTGCAGGAAAAACTTTTGATAAAGAAGAAATAGCAATTTTAATCGTCGAAAAACTAAAAGAAAAGATCGAATCGTGGAAAACCGAATCGCAAAATTTCTGGAACGATTATTTTAATTTTCTATTTAAAAAAGGCGTTCCTACAGCATTTAGAGACAATGACAATAAAGATTTCATGGGAATCATTGAAGGTGTTTCTCCATTCGGAAAATTGCAGGTTTTGCTAGAAGATGATTCTGTGGTGGAATTTGAGATTAAGGAAGTGAAAATGCTTTATTGAGAATAGGGACAAAGGCTCAAAGGTGCAGAGGTTCAAAGGTTTCTTTCATTGTGAATAAAATCGTTCCTCGAAATGACAAAAATGCGATAAAAACTTTGCGACTCCGCGACTTTGCGAGAGCATAAAACAAAAAAAGTCCAATCGTTTAAGATTGGACTTTTTAATTTATAATTCACAATTAATAATTAACCATTATTAAAGTTTGTGCATATTGTTTGCTAAAGTTTCAATAAACTTACCAATTGGACCTTTAACCATCATCGCCATCATAGCGTTGAATTCGCCTTCAAAGAACAATTGAACAGCGCTTTCTGAATCAGAAATTGTATCAATGTTTGAAGTTAGCGTAAACGGAAGTTTATCACTTGCAGCACCCAAAACGATTTTGTTTGGAGCCACTTTTTCTTTCATTTTTAATTTGATTTCGGGCATCCCTTTCAATCCAAAAATAAAAGCGTCTTCACCAGTCACTTCAAATTTAGCGATATTGTCTGGCATTAATTTTTCGAAATTCTTTACGTCAGTCAGTTGGTCAAATAAATCCTGAGCTGATTTCTGAACTGTAACTTTTGGACTTTCTAAGTTCATATTTATCTTTTGTTTTTATTTATTTTAAACAGTAACAACAAAATATATTCCAAAATTTCAAATTCCAATAATCTAAAATCAGAAATCTAAAATCTGCAATTTATTCTTGCCCCCAAGTTGATGGACTTGCGTTCCATTCCAACAAAGTCGATTGTTGATCTTCTGTGATATATTGTTTTTGAACTGCTAAATCTAGAAGATTTTCGTAGTTGCTTAAAGTGAATAAATCAATATTAGCTTCTTTGAAATTTTCTTCAGCAACACCAAAACCGTATGTAAAAATCGCCGCCATACCTTTAATATTAGCACCTTCGCTTCTTAAAGCCTCCACAGCCATCAAACTGCTTTTTCCAGTACTAATTAAATCTTCGACAACCACAACATTTTGTCCTTTTTGTAAAAAACCTTCCACTTGGTTTTGTCTACCATGTTTTTTTGGCTCCGGACGCACATATACGAAAGGAAGACCTAAACTTTCGGCAACCAAAATTCCAACTCCAATGGCTCCAGTAGCAACACCAGCAATCACATCAGGCTTTCCAAATTGTTTTTCGATGTTCTTAGCAAATTCATCACGAACATAGTTTCTGATGCTCGGAAATGAAAGAATTAACCTATTATCGCAATAAATAGGAGATTTCCAACCAGAAGCCCATGTAAAAGGATTTTCGGGATTCAATTTAATTGCATTTATTTGCAAAAGCAATTCGGCTGTTTTTTCGGCAGTATCTTTATTAAAAATCATAGTACAAATGTATAAAGTTTTTGTAAACGACAAACCACTTTTTTTGACAAATGAAATCTCGAAAGAAACAGATTTCCAATTGTTCTTGTTGGAGAGTATTGATATCGAACAGCTTATTATAAAAATTTTTCAAAATAAAATTCAAAAAGCGATTCTATATCATCCCGACGAAAGTGAAATGATGAAAACCCTAAAAGCCAAAATTCCGGTGAATAAAGCGGGCGGAGGCTTTGTCTACAATAAGAAAGGCGAAGTCTTGTTTATCTTTAGAAACGGAAAATGGGACCTGCCAAAAGGCGGAATCGAGAAAGGGGAAGACATCGAAGCGACGGCAATGCGTGAGGTAGAGGAGGAGACAGGAGTAAACCAGCTTCGTATTACGAATAAACTTCAAAAAACCTATCATATCTTTAAACGCAATGGAAAATACAAACTCAAAATCACGCATTGGTTCGAAATGCAATCTGATTTTGAAGGAACACCACACGGACAAATTGAAGAGGGAATAGAAAAAGTAGCTTGGTTAAACCCAGAACAAATCAAAGAAGCGCTAAAAAACTCTTACGAAAACATTAAATTGTTATTCGAAGAAGACCATCACGCTCCAGTAGATTTAAAACCAAAAAAGGAAAACTTAGAATCTTAAGAAGCTCAAAAAAACTTAACATCTTAGCGTCTCAGTATCTTAGGATTATGGCGTGCCACCAATAAAAAAAAAGACCCAATCAACTTTGCGTTCATTGGGTCTTTTTTTTATTGCTGTCGGGCTTTCGCCGCTACTTCGGTAGCATGGCTCTATCCCTCACGCGAAACGGCTTCGTTTGTAAGATTTTGTTTATTTTTAAGTAAATTTTCATTTTTAATTAATTCATATTTCAAAAATCGTACTTTTGTTAAATAAGTAACACTTTTGATTTATGAGCACACTAACAAAACCAAACCACATAGGACGAAAAATAAGCCGAATTCGTGAACTTAGAGACATGAAGCAAGAAGCTTTGGCTCAAGCTTTAGGAACAAACCAACAGGCAATTTCTATTTTGGAAAATAGTGAAACCATCGATGATGAAAAGCTAAACGCGGTTGCAAAAGCTTTAGGTGTAAATGTTGATGCTCTTAAGAACTTTTCGGAAGATAGTGTAATAAACTATTTTAATAATTTCTATGATGAAAGTGCAAAAGGACAGATATTAAATAATTCCTGCACCAATCTTACTTTTAATCCGTTAGAAAAGCTAATTGAAGCTTACGAAGAAAACAAAAAGCTTTACGAACGTTTAGTTCAAGCAGAAAAAGAAAAAGTAGAATTTTTAGAGAAAATATTGAAAGATAAATAAGTTTTTATTCTTTCTTGATAAAAGAAAAGCCTAATAAAATTTGATGTTTTTATTAGGCTTTTTTATTTCAATTTATGTCGCTGGTGCGAGCGTCTCGCTCGTGAAAACTATCTAAATTAATACAGTAAAAAAGGTCATGAGCGGGACTCTAGTACTAGCGAGGGAAGCAGATTATTATCGATTAATGAAGTAAATTATGCAATATATTCGTATAAATATAATAAATCCTATATTTGGTGATTCGGAAGTTTAACAAGATTTATAAAATAAATAAAAGATTACATGAGCGAAGTTTTAAATGTGTTTAATGCTTATAATAATTTCACAAAATCTCTTCTTATTTCCATTATAGTTATGTTCTGTTTTTGGACAGTTCCATTTTGCATTTTTAAACCCGAAATATTTGCGTTTCCATTTTATATGCAAATTGGCTTAGTGGTAGCACTAACGATATTGTGGTTTATTGTAGTATCCATTCTAAGTATTCCAATATTGGCATACGTAGATGCAGAGCAAGAAGCAATTATTTTAATACCCAGTTTTTTTGCTATGTTTTATTTGAATATTTCAATTGTTGTTAGTTATTATTATTCAAATAGTTTTACTTACTTTTTAAGAGTAGCCGTAGCAATTGCATTATTGGGTTTTATAATAAAATTGTGTGTTGTTGGACTTTTATATAGATATACCAAAAAGAAATAGAGAAAATCCCTTATGATTAAAGATTTATTTGTATCGTTTACCGATAATTTTAAAGAAAAAACGAATAACCCATTTTTAGGGACTTATTTACTTGTTTGGCTAATCCGAAATTGGGATTTGATATATAGTTTATTCAATTTTGATAAAAAAGTTACAAGATGGGCTAAAATTCAATTTGTCAAAAATTATTATCATCAAACTAATTTCATTGAAAATTTACTTGTAAATATTTTGTGGTCATTTGGTCTTCTGATTTTGACTTATATTCTTTTAAATATTTCAAGATTTATTGTTAATGTGTCGGAAAAACGTTTAACTCCTTGGATTTATCAAATTACTGATTCAAAATCGATTGTTTTAAAAGAAGAGTACGACAGGGTGCGTGCTGAGAATGATGATTTACAAACTCGTTTAGATAATGAACGACAAAGTAAATCCAGATTAGAAACGATAATTAAAGCTCAAGACGAAAATATAATTGAACTTTCCAAGTTAAAAGCAACTAATACTGAACCAGATTTCCAAGATCCTGATGTTGAATACCAACTCAGTGATTTAGTTAGTAAAATTATTAATGGCGGAAGCCTAAAAAGTTATGAAGAAACTGTTCTTTTAATTCAAAAAGGTAAACCAATTAATGATAATAATAAAAATCTTGATTTTTTTATAACCTTGGGTTTAATTGCTTTTGATAGGCGTTTGACTAATAGTGCTAATTATTATAAGCTAACGCAAATGGGTAAAAAAGTATTAGATTTTATTAGGATTCGTAATATTAAATAGATAGAATCTTTTTAAAAAGTATGTCGTTTACTTTGTCAAAGTTTCAAACTTTGACAAAGTTCTAAGCGTACAGCTTTGCGACCTTAGTGTTTTGCTAAACTCAATCAAAATCAAAAAAACTTAGCGCACTTTGCGTTTAAAAAAAACTAAAGCACTCGATAAACAGGATACTGCATATGCGCCTTTTCATAATAAACAGAATGTTTGTAAATCCAGTCTAATTGTGCTTCGGCGCTTTTTGCAAATTCGCGGTCGTTTTGTTTTTTGGTTTCCAATTCCGCTTTTAAGGTTGGATTATCTTTTAAAAGCTGAGCGGCAGTATCTTCAAAAATATATTCTGAGTAATGTTCTTTTTGCTGTAAAATGGCATCGAAGAAATTCCAGTTAAAGAACGAATCAACACCTTCTGGTTCAAAAGCTTCTAGAAGATATTTTACGCCTTTTTGGTTTGTTGGAACGTAATAATCCCCTTTAGCGAAATTCATTTTAACCTTTTTAGAAGTTACCGTTGTGTTTCGGTGTGGGTAATGTCCTTCATACGCAAACGAAGACGTTTTAAAATCGGCAATTCTATAGCTTTCAACCTCAACAATTGTATCGTTTTTAAATTGTCTGAAAGTGATGTTATTGTTTTTCAGCAGCTCAATAATATTCCAATAACCTCTAGGAACAACATAAGCCGTCGGAATCACAATTTCTTTAGCCGATTTGAATTCTTTAATATACGGAACGTCTTTTTTATACGGTTTGTTTCGGTCGTAATACAAACGATCTCCAGTTGTCGCCTCGCTTTTTTTGTAACCTGCTTCGTAACCTAAAAAGGAGAATTTGGTCGTTTTTGTGCTGTCCATTTCCCATTTTAAAGTATAGGATTTTTTAGGCTGATATTGCTCTAAATTCTTCACACGAAGCTCTTTGATTTTCTGATAATTGGCATCGGTAAAATCCATCGTCGATTTCATGTATTCGTAAGTCATTTTTACACGTTCTGCATATTTTTTCAGCATGTGCGTTTCGACCACAAAACCAATCGTATTAAACAAAGAAGTGTAACCCGTTGTATATCGTGGACTGTCAACAAATTGCCCGAAACCTTTATCTGGCGTATCTTTAAACGAATCTACATAAGGCGTCGTTTCGATTTTCTTTTTCTGTAAATCTTTTACTAAAGCTGGCATCATTTCGTCATTCATAAAATCGCCCAAAACCGTTCCCAATTTATTGTGCTGCGTCATGATATAAGTCAGTTTGTATTGGTAATCAGAACCGTTGCTCACATGATTATCAATAAAAACATCAGCGTTTATTTTCTGAAAAATCTCCACAAAACTTTTCGTATTTCGAGTATCCGATTTCATTAAATCACGATTCAAATCGTAGTTTCTCGCATTTCCTCTAAAACCGTAAATTTCAGGTCCGTCTTGATTGGCACGAGTTGTCGAATTTCTATTTAAAGCTCCACCAATATTATAAACCGGAATGGTAACCAAAACGGTGTTTTTTGGCGCTTTCATTTTTCCAGTTGCCAAATCTCTGTAGAATTGCATTGTCGCGTCGATTCCGTCAGGCTCTCCCGCGTGGATTCCGTTATTGACAAATAAAACAGCTTTGGTTTTCTGGATTTTATCAAAATCAAATTCCTTGTCAGGATTAAAAGTAATCATGTGCAAAGGTTCGCCAGAATCTGTCAGTCCCATTTCTTTCATTTGAATGGTCGGAAAATCATTCGCCAGCATTTTAAAATAAGCAATAGTTTCTTGATATGATGCAGATTGATTTCCGTTTCCTTTCTCAAAAAAGGTATCATATTTTTTGTTGTTTTGAGCGAAAAGAGAAAGCGTGAAAAGTGAAATGAAAATGGTAAAAAGTTTCATGGTTTTGGTTTTAACTGAGAATCAAATATAGTTTTTTTGTTTCAAGTTTCAGGTTTCAAGTTTGATATGCTTTACCTATAATTTAGTTTCACGCAGATTTTGCAGATCTAAGCAGATTAATTTTGATTTTTTTGAATCTGCTAAAATCCATTTTAAGTTTGCGTAAAATTTGATCTTTGCGCCATTTTCCTCTCGCAGATTTGGCAGATTTTTTAATTTGATATTTAGATTTAATCTGCTTGATCTGTCAAATCTGCGAGAGATAAATATCTGCTCAATCTGCTCTAATCTGAAAAATCTGCGTGAAACAAAAAAACACACCATTCAAACTTGAAACTTGAAACAAGAAAAACCTGAAACAAATTTTCCCTACTTTTGCAGCATGAAAAAACACCATTCCAACGATATACTTTCGAATTTAGGCATTAAAAGCCTGAACGAAATGCAGGAAATGGCACATGATGCTATTTTAAACGAAAACAATACTTTACTACTTTCTCCAACAGGATCTGGAAAAACATTGGCTTTCCTGCTTCCGATATTGGAATTGTTACAGCCAGAAGTATTGTCTGTTCAGTGTTTGATTTTGGTTCCGTCTCGCGAACTTGGACTTCAAATTGAACAGGTTTGGAAAAAAATGGGAACGCAATACAAAGTCAATATTTGTTATGGTGGACATTCAATAGATACTGAAATCAAAAATTTAAGCAATCCGCCAGCGGTTTTAATTGGAACGCCAGGAAGAATTGCCGATCATATTGAAAGAGAAACTTTTAGAACCGATAAAATTCAGACTTTAATTTTAGACGAGTTTGACAAATCGCTGCAATTAGGTTTTCACGAGCAAATGTCTTTTATAATTGGAAGACTTTCAAAAGTAAATAAGAGAGTTTTGGTTTCTGCGACTTCAGATATTGAAATTCCGAAATATACAAGAGTTGTAAATCCGGTTGTTTTGGATTTTATTCCAGAGGAAGAAGAAAAGGCTAATCTTTCTATGAAAATGGTGATTTCGCCAGCAAAAGATAAATTGCCAAGTTTATTCAATTTGATTTGTTCTTTAAAATCAGAATCAGCGATTATTTTCTGTAATCATCGCGATGCTGCAGAACGTATTAGCGATACTTTAAACGAAAAAGGAATCTATTCGGTGTATTATCACGGCGGAATGGATCAGGAGGAGCGTGAGCGTGCTTTAATTCAGTTTAGAAACGGAAGCGTTACGTACTTAGTTACAACAGATTTGGCTGCAAGAGGTTTAGATATTCCAGAAATGAAACATGTTATTCATTATCATTTGCCTTTAAAAGAAGACGAATTCACGCATAGAAATGGGCGTACAGCGCGTATGCAGGCAACTGGAACGGCGTATGTGATCATTCACGAAAGTGAAAAAGAATTGGATTATATTGATTATGAAATGGAGGTTTTAGATGTTGAAGGTAAAGTCTCATTGCCAAAACCACCACAATTTCAGACTATTTATATCAGTGGCGGAAAAAAGACAAAACTGAACAAATTTGATATTGTCGGATTCTTTTCTCAAAAGGGAAAATTAGAAAAAGGCGATTTAGGATTAATTGAAGTAAAAGATTTCGTTTCGTTTGCGGCGGTAAAGTACAATAAAGTAAAAGACCTTCTGAAAAACATTAAAGACGAAAAAATGAAAGGCAAGAAGTTTAAAATCGAAGTTGCCCGTAATGTCATCAAGAAAGAGGAAGACGAGAAGAGAGGGAAATATTGATTTTAGATTTTAGATTGTTGATTTCTGATTTAAGATTTTTTCAAAATCGCTACGCTCTTTTGGAATTTGGTTTCGAAGGTTTAGGATAAATTTTGTGGTTTATTTGTTTGTATTTCAATGATTTATAATTGCGTAACTAAGTTTTACAATTTTATGTTAAAAAAATAACGAATTGATAGGTGTTTTTTCAATATTTCTATGTTTTTTTGTGATCGTAAAATTGTAACCCCAAATACTATATGAAAAAGATTATTACTCTTGCCGCATTGTTTTTTACTTTTATTTCGTTTGCACAGGTTAAGGTACTAGAAACAGTTCCTGTAGAAAAATTAGGAAAAGTAAATAACAACTACATTCAGAAAATTGGTGACGAATACACTGTGTATTACACTATCGTTCAAAGTGATGATGATTCGACTTTGAGAAAATTTTCATTTAAAAACATCGACAATGCATATAACTCTTTATACAGCATTATCATGGGTGGATTTACAGCTTCTCCGTTGTACGATATCAAATTAGAGTTACCTAACAACTACATTTGGTTGCACTACACAGGAAATGTTGTTCCAGACAAAGCTACAGTACAATTTATGGTTTCTGGAAAAGAAAGAGACGCAGCAACAAATAACGTTTCTGAGCCATTCGTAAAAGATCAAATCAGTAAATTATTCCAAAAATAATTCTTTTTTGAGGGACAAAGCCTCAAAGGAACAGAGGGACAAAGGTTTTAAACTTTTCTCTTATATCATAAATAAAAAAAGCTGTTCTATTGAACAGCTTTTTTGTTTTTAGGCTCAAAGTTTCAGAGTAACAAAGGTTCAAAGATTTGATTTCAGTTAGAAACCTTTGTCCCTTTGAACCTTTGTTACTTTGTCCCTAAAAAAAGAAACTATATTTTCTTCACGTATTGTGTAATAATCACAATCTGCTGGCCATCAACTTTTCCTTCAATGTATTCAGCGTTTTCGTGGTCTAAACGGATGTTTCTAACAGCAGTTCCTTGTTTGGCAACCATGCTAGATCCTTTTACTTTAAGATCTTTGATTAAAACCACAGAATCTCCGTGTTGTAGGACTACGCCGTTACTGTCACGGTGAACTAATTTGTTTTCGTCTTCTTCGCCTTCTCCAGTTGCTTTTGCCCATTCTAGAATATCTTCATCAAGATACATCATATCTAGTAATTCTTGTGGCCATCCAGCAGCGCGCATACGGCTTAACATTCTCCAAGCCACAACTTGTACAGGAATATTTTCGTTCCACATGCTGTCGTTAAGGCATCTCCAGTGATTCAAATCTACGTTGTCTGGATTTTCAATTTGGTCAATACAAGTGTTACAGGCTAATACAGCTTCATCAATTCCGCCTTTTCTAGTTGGAAGAACTTGATAAACTTTTAAATTTTCTTCATTTCCGCAAAGTTCACATTTAGATCCGCTACGTTTGCTTAATTCTCTCTCGATGCTCATTATTTATTGTTTGTTTTTAAAATGCGAAATTACTTATAATTTGCTTCGCGGACAAATATTATATTTTGATTGTTGCATGTCATTGCGAGGAACGAAGCAATCTAACTAGGATATGCGTTGTGCAATGCAAATGCGATTGCTTCGTTCCTCGCAAAGACTTTTTTATGGAGTTTATTTCTTAACTCGAACCGCATCTGGAACCAGCATTTCATATTCGCCACCATGACGCAATACATCGCGTACAATGCTCGAACTGATAAATGAGGTACTTGCAGCTGTCAGTAAGAAAACCGTTTCTATTTTGGATAGTTTTCTATTCGTGTGTGCGATTGCTTTTTCGAATTCGAAATCGGCTGGATTACGCAAACCTCTTAAAATGAAATTTGCTTTTTCTTTTTTTGCCAAATCAATTGTTAATCCTTCGTAAGTGATAACCCTAACTTTTGGCTCATCTTTGAAAGTTTCTTCAATAAAGCGTTTTCTTTCTTCTAACGAAAACATGTATTTTTTTTCGGCATTAACACCAATGGCAATTACAATTTCGTCAAATAAAGGAATTCCTCTTTTGATAATGTCTTCGTGTCCTAGTGTAATTGGGTCAAACGATCCTGGGAATATGGCTTTTCGCATTTTTTTTTAGGTGCTAAGGTTTTGGGATTGTATGTTGTTAAGTTTTTAAACTTGCTATTAAACTTGAATTTGGATTTTATTTTTTGGAATTTCTCTTAGGTTATTCTCTTCGTATTTATAGATGCAACCCATTCTTCTTTTTTACAGACTTTACAATTTGCTGTTCCTGCTTTTTGTTCTTCGGTATTTCCACAGAAACTACACGAATATACGCCGTCTGTAGGGATGAATTTGCTTTTTGCATAGAATAAAGAAGGCAGAATTGGTAATCCGTAACCAACATCTTTATCCTCGTAATAAAAAACACTTATTTCGCCACTTGTCTCTATAAAAGCGTGTTTGACTTGTCCTAAATGTTCAATAGATTTGATACGCAATTCTGCGAAAAATTCGTCTTGCGCCAAGGTTTCTTTTCTGAAAGTTGAAACAGAAAATTTCCCATCATTGATTAAACATTCAGTTTTTCCTTCTATGAATTCTTCAAATTTTTTGCTTTTTCCTGTTAGCCAAGTTACAGATCGATATAAAATAATTATCGTAGTAAAAACGATCGCTGCTGGAATAATTCCGACATCTTCATAAAACATCGGATCGCCGGCAGCAGAACCTAATGCAATAATAATTACGGTTTCGAAAATAGATAACTGTTTTACACCTCTTTTTCCTGCCAGTTTAAGAGTCAGTAAAAGAATAATAAACATTACGGTTGAACGAAATATTACTTCAAGAATAAAGCTTTCAGGCAGATTATTGAAAAGAAGTCTTTCCCACTCGAAAATTTGTTTCATTTTGTAAATTACTAAAGTTAGCTATCTAAGGTACTAAGTTTTGATGTCAAAGATGTATTTAAATTTCCATGTCTCAAACTACGTTTTTCTGTAAATTTTGATAAACCAGCAATTCTAAAATAAAAGTAAAGGTGCTAAAAAATAAAATCTTAGCACCTTATATCTTAGTTGCTTATTTTAAAGCTAACTCTATTGCATTTGTGAATAAATCTTCTAGAGAAATTCCCGCTGCTTTTGCTTGTTGCGGAATCAAACTTTCTGTTGTTAAACCAGGAATGGTGTTCATTTCCAACATGTGCGGTTCGTCGTTTACGATGATGAATTCGCTTCTTGAGAAACCTTTCATTTTTAAAACTTCGTAAGCGCGTTTTGCTGTTTCTCCCACTTTTTTAGTCATTTCGTCAGAGATTCTTGCGGGCGTAATTTCTTGCGATTTTCCTTCGTATTTCGCTTCGTAATCGAAGAAATCATTTTCTGATACGATTTCTGTAATCGGAAGAACTTTAATTTCTCCTTGGTAATTGATTACTCCAACAGAAACTTCTGTTCCGTCAAGGAAACTTTCGATGATGATTTCGTTATCTTCTTTGTAAGCTACTTCAATTGCGATAGGAAGTTCAGCTTCTGTTTTTACTTTAGAGATTCCGAAACTAGAACCTGCTTTGTTTGGTTTTACGAAACAAGGAAGTCCTACTTTTTCTATGATTTCTTGAGTATTAATTTTATCTCCTTTATTCAAATAATAAGAAATAGCTGTTTTGATTCCGTATGGTTTTAAAACAGATAATAAATCTCTTTTATTGAATGTTAAAGCCGATTGGTAATAATCGCAAGAAGATTGTGGCAGACCGATTAATTCGAAATACGCTTGCATTAATCCGTCTTCTCCTGGAGTTCCGTGAATGGCGTTGAAAACACAGTCAAATGTGATTTTTTCGCCGTTTACAGTAACTGAAAAATCATTTCTGTCAATTGGGAATTCGGCGTCGTTTTGGTCTACATAAACCCATTTTTCTTTGAAAATGTGAATGCGGAATCCGTTGTATTTTGTTTTGTCAAGATATTGATAAACGACATTTCCGCTGATTAAAGAAATCTTGTATTCGCTAGAATAGCCGCCCATGATGATGGCAATGTTTTTCATTGTATATTTTTATTTTTTAATTGTTTCAAGTTTAATGTTTCAAGTTTTTTTGACATGAATTCACGAATTTCTTTATTTTTTGCCACTGATTGCACAGATTAAAAAGATTTTCTCTCAATATTGTCATTTCGACGAAGGAGAAATCTCCGCAAGTAGCTCTACAAAGATTGTCTTATCTAAACGTAAATCCTTCGACTTCGCTCAGGAAGACAAACTTTGTCTTAAAATGAAATTGTACTAATTTCTATTAAAGAACGTTGTTATGAAACCGAGTGCCCTAGCCCCGATAGAGCCGGTATCCTTTTTGACTGCTTTTTCTGCAGGCAAAAAGATATAGGCGAAAGCGGGAATAGCTCCTGAAAAATAAAATTTGAATCCTGAAGCGTCGGGATAGAATTCCAAATTACAAGAGATCTTTGTTTTAAACAAAATTATCATTTTTTTTGAAACGAAATACTTTATCTTTGTCGCTATTAAAAATAAATTTATGAGTTTACGTCAGTATTTAACAAGCCGAGTTTTTTTCTTGCAATTGCTTGCTTCCGCTGCTA
The DNA here is from genome assembly GCF_042436695.1 of Flavobacterium sp. HJSW_4. Classification (NCBI taxonomy): domain Bacteria; kingdom Pseudomonadati; phylum Bacteroidota; class Flavobacteriia; order Flavobacteriales; family Flavobacteriaceae; genus Flavobacterium; species Flavobacterium sp. HJSW_4. The sequence continues at coordinate 268,477 of NZ_JBHNPP010000002.1, read as the reverse complement.
TTATTGCGGTTATTGGTTATTTATTTATGCATTGGTTAACTTTTACAACAGATCACGGACACGAAATTGCGGTACCGAATTTGTCTAAATTGACTGAAGAGCAAGTGGAACAAAAATTGGACGAACTGGATTTAGATTATGTTCTTTTGGACAGTGTTGATTACAGAAGTGAATTCCCAAAATATAGTGTTGTTGAGCAAGATCCATTGCCAGGAACGATGGTAAAAGTGGGTAGAAAAATTTATATTAAGATTAATGCTTCTGGTTTTTCTTCTGTGAAAATTCCAGATTTAATCGAAAAAACATATCGTGAAGCTGTGCCAACATTGAAAGCGTTAGGACTTGAGCCAGGAACGATTACGTATATTCCGAACCTTGGAAAAGATATGGTTTTGGAAATGCGTTTGAAAGGAAGAAACTTAAAAGTAGGAGATCGTGTGCTTAAAGCTTCTAAAATTGATTTGGTTTTAGGAGATGGAAAAGCAAGTTATGTAGATGATAGTCAGGCAGACAGTACTGCAGTGCCTGTAGAAACCCCAGCAGATGAACAATAATATTGAAGAAAATTTAGATCTGGAAGACGAATTATTCGAACATTACAGATTTGAAGTCCCAAAAGGTCAAGCGTTTTTGCGTATTGACAAATATTTAATGTATTTGATTCCGAATGCCACGCGAAATAAAATTCAGAACGCGGCAACGAATGGAAACATTTTTGTGAATGATATTCCAGTAAAATCAAATTATAAAGTAAAACCTTTTGATGTGATAACGGTTATGTTGTCGCATCCTCCGTTTGAAAATCATGTCCTTCCTGAAGATCTTCCAATTAATATTGTCTATGAAGATGACGCTCTTTTATTGATCAATAAAGAGCCTGGAATGGTTGTGCATCCTGGTCACGGAAATTATACTGGAACTTTGGTAAATGCTTTGGCGCATCATTTTGATAATTTGCCAATGAATAGCAGCGAACGCCCAGGTTTGGTTCACCGAATTGATAAAGATACTTCTGGACTTTTGGTTGTTGCTAAAACAGAAGCGGCAATGACGCATTTAGCGAAACAATTTGAAGCTAAAACAACTGAACGTGAGTATATTGCTCTTGTTTGGGGAAATGTTGTAGCAGACAGCGGTACAATTGAAGGAAATCTTGCAAGACATTTGAAAGATCGTATGCAAATGGCAGTTTTTGATGATCCGGAAATTGGTAAACCTGCAATTACGCATTATAAAGTTTTGGAACGTTTTGGTTACGTAACTCTTATTTCTTGTAAATTGGAAACAGGAAGAACGCACCAAATTCGCGCACACATGAAACATATCGGACATCCGTTATTTAATGATGAGCGTTATGGCGGACACTTGATTTTGAAAGGAACGACTTTTACAAAATACAAACAGTTTATAGAAAATTGTTTTAAAGCTTTACCACGTCAGGCGTTGCATGCTAAGACACTTGGATTTGTTCATCCGAATACAGGCGAAATGATGCGTTTTGATACAGAACTTCCGCAAGATTTTAAAGATTGTATCGAGAAATGGCAGAATTATGTGAAGTCGCATAATGTTGAAGATGAAGAATAATTAGATAATTAGGGAATTTGTCAATTAGAAAATTTTCTTTTCATAAATAAAAAAAAGCTCCTTTTTTTGGAGCTTTTTTGTTTTAAAGAGATTTGATTTTTAAATCAGTTATTTTGACATCTCCGTTTGTTATGAAACCTAGTTTTCCTTTTTGGTTTAGATTACTTTTTTCAAGAGAACATTCTAAAGTTGTTTTATCATTTACAGAAAAGTATAATTGATTATTTAAGACTTTGATTTTTACCGAATACCATTTGTTGTTTTCTAATTCCATTGGTTTTCTAAATAACGTTTTTCCGCCTCTTTTGCCGTACGAATCGTCTTTCTTATCATAAAGTCCATCGCCAATTACAATGTTTTGGTCAATTTGATATAAATAGGTTCTGATGTATTTTCCTTTATCCAAATTAAGCATAATTTCAAATAAAGATTCTCTGGTCATGTTGACTTTCAAATCGATTTCATAATTTTTTGGAAGCTGTTTTTTCGAAACTAAAACTCCCCAAGGCGAAAGAGAACCATTTCCAGTAAGAGTATCATTTTTTAGAATCCATTCTTTAGAATTAATTGTCCAATCTGATTTTAGTTCTTTTGAATTGTTTAAAGTATATTCTTTTTTTACTGTTGAAATGGTGCTCGAGCAAGAAACCAATATTAATTGAAAAATGAGAAATACTGCAATTTTTGTTTTCATTTAATTTAATTCTGAATGATATTTTATTTTTCCGATTGAGCCTGTTTCTGATGGTAAAAGTTCGAAAACAGAAGTAGGAGCAAGGCCTTGTTCAATTCGGTGCGAAACGTAAATAATGCTCACGTTTGTTTCTTGTTTGATGGTGTTGATTAATTGAATTACTAAATCTACATTTTCGTCATCTAAACCTTCAACTGGTTCGTCTAGAATTAATAATGGCGGATGTTTTAAAACAGCGCGAACAATTAACGCAACGCGCTGTTGTCCGATAGAAAGATCAATGAAACGCTTTTTTCTTAAATGTGTCATTTCGATGACTTCAAGCCATTGATTTACAATTTGTTTTTGATGTGTTGTTGGTTCTGTATACAATCCGATTGAATCGAAGAAACCAGATAAAATCATTTGTTCTAATGTGTGACCTTTTTGAAATAAATCGGTCATAGAAGTAGTGAAGATTCCAATTTGTTTTTTGATTTCCCAAACACTTTCACCAGTTCCTTTTTTTCTTCCAAACAAAAATAAATTCTGCCCAAAACCTTTCGGATTATCTCCTGTGATTAAGGATAAAATAGTGCTTTTTCCAGAGCCATTCGGACCAATTAATTGCCAGAATTCGCCTTGTTTGATTGTCCAAGAAATCTTGTTTATGATTTTTCTTTCTTCGTAGCTAACCGAAACATCGTCTAGTTTGATTAATACATTATCTGGAAAAGAATGTGTTTCTGTCGCTTTCGGAATTGAAGCGGTATTCAGCGTTTTAAAATGATTTTCGGTTTTTACAAATGGATGCAATTCGAACGTATTGTCTTTTATTAAAGCTTTATTCGGAACAAAATCTAATATATCGACAGTACGATTCAATAATTGAATAATCGCGATAGAATCGGTTAATTTCTTTAAAGATTCAGCCAAAATAACGCGAGAAGCTTGATCTAAATGATCAAACGGATTATCGAAAATTATGAAATCAGGTTTTTGATCTATACAGTAGCGTAAAAACTCTTTTTTGCGTTCTCCAGAAGAAAAAGTTCGCAATTGTCTATTTGAAGTTGTTGAAGCTTCAACGCTGTCGTATTGAAACTCTTTTTCGATGAATTTCTCTATTGCAATATCAGAGAAAAGAATTCCTTTTTGGTTATTAAAAACGGCTAAATCTCCTTTTGCTTCGCCTGTAAGTAAAGCGTCTATAAAAGCTTTTTTATTTACTTGATTAGACAAAAGTATATCCCAGTGTTGCATTGTATTGTTTTATGTAATTATTTATTCTCTTTTAACGCCATTTCGCGGTCATTTCTTGACCATTCGCTCCAAGATCCGATATATAATTTCGGAATTGGAAGTCCAGCATAATCCATTGCTAATAAAGTGTGACAGGCTGTAACGCCCGAACCGCAATGAACAATTGTATTTTCTGATTTTTTATCTCCAATTACAGCGTTGTATTTCTCAGCTAATTGATCGGCAGATTTAAACAATCCGTTTTCATCTAAATTTTCAGTTAACGGAACATTTACAGCTCCAGGAATATGTCCTGCAATTAAATCCAGCGGTTCTGTTAAACCATCATAACGATTCTTATCACGAACATCGATTACGATATTTTGATTGTTTTTACGAGCTTTTTCGACTTCTTCAATATCCGCTAAAGCCAATTTCCATTTCTGAGAAGGATATGCTGTTTTCTCAAAAATCTCATTTCCAGAATTTGTTGGAAAACCAGCTTGAATCGCAACTTGATAACCACCATTTAAAACCTGAATTTTTTCATGTCCAATGGCACGCATCATCCACCAGAATCGGGCTGCGAAATTAGATCCATTTTTATCATCATAAACCACAACATGATCTGAAGGAGAAATTCCTAATGCAGATAGTGTCTTTGCAAATTCTTCAGGAGAAGGCAAAGGATGTCTTCCTCCATTTTCAGGATTTTCTGGAATAGCAGCTAAATCACGATTTAAATCTACAAAACGAGCGCCTTTTAAATGTTCTTTTTGATAATTTTCAAAAGTATTTGCGCCAGCTCGAGCATCAATTAAAATGATTGAATTTTGAATTTGTAATAATTCCTCAACGTTTATAATAGATGAAAATGTAGCAGACATATTATTTTTTTGTGATTGATTTTCAGTTATTAATCAGCAAATGCTTGACTGTAAAAAATTGAAAAAGTATTATCCGATTTGTCATATCGTAGACATTCCCAATTGTTGTAAACAGAGCTTGTAGAGATGCAAAGTGTGTTCTCTAAATTTGTTTTAGAGTCTTTCTTTGAAAAACATCCATCTTTCAATAAAAAGTTTTCGTCTTTTGAGATGTCAGTAATCTTAACAGCTGGCGATTCTAAATAGTATTCTGGATTTGCAGTAATAGCATCTTCATTCGAAACCAAATGTTCAACCGCAAATTTATAATCAAGCGTTCCAAAAGAATAGCCGTTGCAATCTGCATCTTCTAAATCATTTTTAACTTTAATATCTTTATAAAGCTCAGCGTATGTATTAGTTACTGCATTATATAATATTATTTTGGTTCTGTTATTTTTTACATCATAAACAACAAAAACATAATCTTCACTGTTTTTTTGAAATATACTGCCTTTTGCAAAAGAAATTAGCTCATAATTAGAGTTTGTCTTAAAAAACTGGTTTTGTTTTTCATTTAATTTTGCTGTCACTTTTGCATTAATATTCGAGAAAAGATTATTTGCTGATAGCTTTTTTAAGCTTTCTCTTGTGTCTAAAATTCGGTCAGTAAATTGAGGATCGTCATAAACTGAGATTTGATAACGTGTTGTGTCAGTAGTTTTTTCTGTTTTATTTGTTTCGCTACTTTCTTCTACAGTTTCTTTTTTAGTACTGGTTTCTCCTTCTTTTTTGGAGTTACAAGAGAATAGGGCTAATGCAAAAAGAACGAGAGCAATTTTGTTTTTCATGAAAAAGTAATTTTAAAAAGCAATGACTTTAAATTTTTGATTCTCTTTTTTTTGTGAAAAGCCAAAGAAAGGAAGAACTAAAAATAAAATGCTTTTTTTAAAGTTTATTGGTTTTGGTTAAAAATGGTTAGAGAGGAATTTTTTCGATTAAAATTTCGTGTTCCGATTTGTCGAAATAAGTGCAAGTCATCTCAACAATATCAACGCGCCATTTTGCAATTCCAGCTTGTGCACAATGATTGCAGAAAGTCATATAATCGGTTTCTCCATGCTGATGTTTTACCAAATTTTCGATAAAAAGTTCTTTGTTTGGAAAATCGGCAACTTTAATTTCTGGATATTTTTCTTCAGCCGCGGCGGTATAATTATTTAATCCGTAGTAAACGGTGCTTCCGTCATGTACATAAGTGTCGTATCCTTTTACGCCTAAAATGATTAAATCCTGAATATAATTTGGAAAATCTGCACCTGATTTTACTTTTGCATGTGCTTCTTTTATTTGTTCTATTGTAAACATAATTTTTATAGTTTTTAAGTTAGTTTTGCCACGAATTACACGAATTGGCACTAATTTTATTTAATTAAAAGAAAAATTAATTTGTGTAAATTCGTGTAATTCGTGGCAAACAAAAAAAGAGTTTTTATTTCAAAAATACGATTAATGATTTTATAAATGAATCAAAAGATTCGATATGTGGCAAATGTCCCGTATTTGGAATTTCAACCAGTTTGGCATTCGGAATTGCTTTCTGAGTTTTTTTGCCCAGCTCGGCGTAATTTCCCATTGTTTTTCTCACTTCTTCAGAAACCAATGGTTTTCCTAAAGCCGTTTTATCTCTCGTTCCAATAATCAATAACGTTGGAGATTTTATGTTTTTAAATTCATACAAAACAGGTTGGGTAAAAATCATATCGTACAAAAGAGCAGAATTCCAAGCAACACGATCGTAATCTGGAGCGGTTGTCCATCCTGCGCCAAGTTCGGCCCATTTTTGATAATCGGCATTCCATTTTCCATCATAATAATTAGCCATTTGATATTTTTTGATGCCTTCGTAATTTTGTTTTAATTCCGATTCATACCACCAATCAACAGGTTTGTATGGAACAACTAATTTCCAATCTTCCAAACCAATCGGATTTTCTAAAACTAATTTTTCTGTAGTTTCAGGATACATCAATGCAAAGCGAGTTGCCAACATTCCGCCCATAGAATGTCCTAAAATAGTCGTTTTTTGAATTCCTAAATGATCTAAAAGTTTTTTGGTGTTTTCGGCTAACTGCTGAAAGGTGTATTGGAAATTGTCTGGTTTTGTCGATTTTCCAAAACCAATTTGATCGGGAACAATTACTCGAAAACCTTCTTTTGCTAAAGCTTTAATAGTCGTTTCCCAATAAGCGCCATTGAAATTTTTTCCGTGAAGTAAAACTATATTTTTCTGATTGTAGTTTTCTGGAATAATATCCATATAACTCATTTTTAGATATTGGCGCTGATTACTCAATTCGATAAAATGAACAGGAAAAGGATATTCGTAGTTACTTAAATTAATATCTAGCGCTTTTATATTTCCCTGTTGTCCAAAACTTAAGCATGGAATTAATATGAATAATAGTTTTAGAATTCTCATTTTTGAAGTATTTGTTTTATGATTTATAAAGTTAAACCGAACCATTTTTAAAACAAAGCTTAAATTCTTAAAGTTATCAGAAAAAAAGCTTTCAAAATGGTTTCATTGTTTTTCGTGTCAATAATCGATTATTCATTGAATTTTTATCGATTAAATGAAGCTGATTATGAAAATAATGCATTTTGACGAGTAATGTAGCACTTCAAAGGACTTCTTTATTAGTAGGAAAAATGTCTGTAATTTAGTATCAGAATGTTGTAAGCCTTAAAAAAATGTATTATGAAAAAGACAATACTTTTGCTCCTGCTCACTGTCCCCACATTTGCCCAAGAACTCAATACTTTTGATTTCGCTGTTATAAATTCAACTTTAATTTCTCCAAATATTGATCTCGATAAAGGCCGGAGCGTTGTGGCGGCCAACCAAGACCAATATTCTGCTTATTTTCAGTATGCTCTTACGTTGTGTGAAGACGACATAATTTTTGGCGCTGGAATTGACAAGTCTGAAATTGACCGCACTTATGTTGGTTACATCGGAAAAATTTGCGATAAATTTAGAGCAACAATTGGTGTAGGTTATGTAGATTCTAGAAGCGGTTATGAGGGAACTTTTACGGGTTTCAGTATTTCATGGCATTTTTCTGAAAACACCTATATCGGCGGAAATCTAGAAAACTTGCATTCGTCAATTATTGATTATGAAACGGATGAAAGTTTTGATTATTACAAAAAACTGGTTCCCAAAGTTTTTGGAAGTTATGAAATTATCCCAAATGTGATTGCTTTTGGACAGTTGAGTTCCAGAGTAAATGACATTGCTTTAAAATATCAAGTTCACCGATTTTCGGCTGGAGGATTTTATTCTGGACATTCCGTAGGAGGTATCTTTGGAACTTTAAATGTTGGAAGATTCGCAGTTTCCTGCAGTACAACTTTTGAAAGAGTAAATTTTGGATTAAAGTTTGAATAAAGAAATAAGTTTTAGTTGAAAAAAAATCCCAAAAACAAGATTTAAATTGTTTTTGGGATTTTTTATAAATTATAATAACTACCAGATTATAATCCGACAAAATCATCGCTTTTTGGGAAAATACTCAACGCTTCAATTGCGATTTCTGGAGTTGGAGAAGCTAGTTTTCTAAGTTTTGTGTCCATCCACGCACCATCCACGGTAATTGTTGCACAAAGTGTGTCGTCTTCTCTTCTAAACTCGTGTATAATTGACCAGCGAGAAGCATCAGCTTTCATTTTTGATGTTTTGGTATGAATGAATATTTTATCTGAAAGTTTTAATTCTTTTCTGAAAACACATTCTTCTCTAAACAAAACAGGACCAAAACCTTGCGTTTGCATTACTTTTAAAGTTAAACCCAATTCTTCTAGAATTTCGATACGATGTTGTGCTCCAAAATCGTAATAAGCACTGTGACGAACGTGAAAATTTGGGTCAAGATCTGACCAGCGAAAAGATATTTCTTTTATAAATGAAGCCATTTTTGATATAGTATTTTATTGAAAAATCGAAATTACGAATAAAAAATAAGCGAATAGCATAAAATTACTATGCATGCATAATTTTTTTATTTTTCATGAAAAATAATTTCATTAAGCTCTTTCAACTAAACAATTAAAACAACCTGGTTTGGCGTTGTGAACATGAATATAAGCGACTTTTTCGTTCTCAAAAAATTTAATAAGCTGTTCTTTAAGAGTATTTCCTTCAATTACAGATGCTTCTTTCATGATACCATTTTCATCATAACCGCGAAGCGAAAGTAATCTATGATGAAGCATTTTTGGTATTTCGTTATTTTGAAATATTGGAGTAGTTGCTCTTTTTCGAATAAAAATTGGTCCGCTTGCTTGATAAGGCGAGTTTGTTTTGTGATGGTTGTACGGTAATAGAATGACTTCTTCGCCTATTTTGGCATCTTCTAGACTTATCCTGCAAGGAAATCCTGGATATTTGTCAACCGTCATTTTAATTGCGCTAATTTTATCTAACTCTAAGTCAGTTAATTCAAAAAGGCCTAAAAATTCAATATGATTTAGAGGCAAGATTTTAAAGTTTGTTTCCATGATTTTTTTTAAGCAAAAATCATTCATTTTAAAACTTTAGAAAATCCAAATCTTGCTGTGTTTTCTTAAGGGGATTTACAATTTCATTTTAGATAATTCAACTTCCAATTTATCAAAGTTTTCTTCATTTTTATCGACAACATAAGGTTTCAGTTTCAGGCATTCTTCTTCAGTTTCAAAAAGCATTTTAAAAACTACTTTAGTCTGGTTTTCAGCAATAGTTTCAAAAGTGGTTAAAATTTGGAACAACGGCTTCGAATGGCGTTTCCAGGCAATAAGATTCGGTTTGTCTATTTTGATGAATTCGCATTCATTGGCATAATTTCCAACTTCTGGGCCATGCATGATAAAGCTCCATTTACCGCCTTCGCAGAAGTTAAATTCATGAAAAGTATTGGTAAAACCTTTTGGTCCCCACCAATTTTTTAAATGCTCAGGATCGCTCCACGCTTTGAAAACAAGTTCTTGAGGGAAATTCAAAATGCGTGTGGTTACGATTTCTGAATCTGGAGTAGTATTGAGGATATCTGAAGTCATTTTGAGTCTTTTTGTTGGAAATCAATTTACTACAGTAAAGTTAGCGGGTTTAATTTGTAATTTTAGAATTATTTCTACAATTTTATTCCTTGTAATTATAAACTTTCAGTGAACTAATTCTGGTTTTTGGATTTGCTTTTATACTTTTCAATGTAGCATTAGATATAAGTTTATCTTCTACATTTATAGATCCCTTTTCATTTTTTGAGCTTAATTTATTTTGATTAGATGCTGTAAGTTTTAAATCATTCCAAAAAGATTTTAATTGATTGGCATTCAAATTGTCTGTTGCAATATAGAAAATATGTTCGCCTTCTTTTCCTAAACCATTTTCTATTAATATTTCGAATGGTTTTAGTTTCAATTTTTTTTCTGTCTTTTTTACAAAATCCATTACAGGTTTTTCAGATGGCGTTCCGCAACAAATACTGGAATAACTAATAGCAATATAATTTTTGTTTGTTTGCGAAAATGTTAAGCAAGGGATAAATGCTAGAGTAAGGAATATAAATTTGAGGTGTAGTTTCATTTCTATTATATTTTCAAGTAAATATTCTATAATCCGATTTATTTTATTTTAATGTTTACAGGAACCCGAATGGTTTTTTTAATCAATTTAGAAGTTATTGGACAATAGAAAAAGACTTTCTCAAGTTGGCAGTCATCAGATTTTAATGCTGAAACAAAATTTGCGTCATTTGTATTTTCCATTTTGTCTAAACCAAATTCTTTATATTTTTTCACGAAAGAATCATAATCCAATCCTTGATTATTTCTAAATTTATCGTAAATACTTTCAGGTGATTGTACGCTACCGTAATTTCCATTGCAATTGTCTATATATATGCTGAAATTTTTAGAATCTGAATCAAATAATTTATAATGAATTGTGTTGGCATCAAATTCCAAAATCTGTATTTTTTGTCCTCCAATATTGAATTTGTCTCCAATGTCACTTTTGCTAACTTCTATTTTTTCATATTCTACGGGAATTTCCACTTCAATATCCACATAACCATTTAGTCTTAAATATTTCGAATCTCCCATTCCCATTGTTTGAAATGCAATTCCTTCTAAAAGTTTTCCGTTTTTTTCCTCAAAACCGGCACCATTTAAACCTAGATTTTCTCCATTCAATTTTATTTTTTCATTTTTTTCATTGGTTAAATCATATGCTTTAACTGTTGCTTTTATAAAATCTAAAATTGACGTTTGTGTAGTTATGCTTCCAGTTTTTTTGTATTGATAAAGTTGCTGTTCTGTATAAAAGTTATCTACTAGTGAAGAAAAATAAATAGAATTTGAAGGTTCTTTGTTATAGTCGGAAGCACCGTCTGTAATTGCTGTTATGGATTTCTCAATTTGATTAAGAGTTGCTTCTGTACGTTCCTTGGAAACTAATACGTCCCAAGGATATTGTTTTTTTTCAGAAGGTTTAGCTTTTGGTAAAGCATTATTTTTAGTGGTAATATCTTCATAAATCAAAAACTCTTGAAAATGTTCTTTATTAAAATCTGCATCTGAGAATTCTGAATTTTTGTTAATCAATTCGGGATAGCTTTTGTTTTGACAGGCAGTTATTGAAAATAAAATTAGTGGTAATAAAATTCGTTTCATGATTAATTTAATAATTGTTTTGGTTTGGCGGTTTGAGTTTTGTAGTGTGAAATTTTATTCTATTTCTTCTCCGTACCAGAATATCTTGTCACGTAAAAATGGAAAATTCCAATTTTCGGCATAAATGTTTTGAAGTTCCGCAGACCAGCCATCTACAGTTTTTGTTCTATTGTTAAATTTTGATGCGGCAATATATTTTCCTGTAATAAAGTTGAAAGATTTTGTAACGTATTTTGCGTCTTTTCTGTAAGACAATTCATAGCCTATAACTTGGATTTTTTGCTTCTGATTATTGAATCGAAGTTTTATTTTTTCAATCAAATTTTTCTTTTCACCAGAGATATTCTGGATAGATTCTAGTTCAGCATATTCTATCCTTATTGTGCATACTTTTTTTTCGGATACTGTGAAAAAAGTGTTATAAAAAGCTTCTGCATTATTGTACAGGATACTATTGTTTATCAAGTTGAATTTATGCTTTTTCTTTTGTGCCGATAGAAAAACTGAAAGGACCTTCTGTACTAGTTCATCTTCATTCTTTACTATATTAAAATCGTCATCTAAATCATCATTGTCGAATTTTGCGTATAGACTTCCTGCAATTTCTCTATCTTTCTCTTTAGTCCATTCTTCGGTATTATCTTTTTTTTGAGAGGAATTATCTATGCTTTTTTGGGGTTTACTTTCGCAAGATTGCAGTAAAAGAATTAATACAGGTAATAAGAAAAGTTTATTCATTCAATTTATATTAGAAGAAAATGGGGTTTCGATTTAGTAAATAAGATGCGAATGTAAGTTTTTTAGTATTTTGTTCAAAAACAAATTATTTAAAATAACCTAAGAAGTAAATCTTTCTCTAAATATGGCTTGCTAAAATAGTGATGTAACTAAAACAATGGCAGTTATGCAACGTTGTGCCATGAATGTCAGTTGTCAAAAATGTCATGTTGGCAGTTTTTTTTTAGTGTGTCAATAGCAAACTGACAATTTACTTTGGTTTTTTATATTGGCATAAAGATTGACTTATGCCACCTGAGTTATTAAAGTAAAATCAAAATTTAATATATAAAAAATGGGTAAAATAATCGGAATTGACTTAGGTACGACGAACTCTTGTGTTTCTGTAATGGAAGGTAACGAAGCAGTTGTTATCCCTAACGCGGAAGGAAAAAGAACTACACCATCTATCATCGCTTTTGTTGAAGGTGGAGAAATTAAAGTAGGTGATCCTGCAAAAAGACAAGCAGTAACTAATCCTACAAAAACGATTGCTTCTATTAAACGTTTTATGGGACACACTTTTGCTGAAACTACAGAAGAAGCAAAAAGAGTTCCTTACAGTGTTGTAAAAGGTGACAACAATACTCCACGTGTGGATATTGACGGTCGTTTATACACTGCTCAAGAATTGTCTGCAATGACACTTCAAAAAATGAAAAAAACTGCTGAAGACTATTTAGGTCAAACAGTTACTGAGGCAGTTATCACTGTTCCTGCTTACTTTAACGATGCGCAACGTCAAGCTACAAAAGAAGCTGGTGAAATCGCTGGTCTTAAAGTTATGCGTATCATCAACGAGCCAACTGCTGCTGCACTTGCTTACGGATTAGATAAAAAAGGAAATGATCAAAAAATTGCTGTTTACGATTTAGGTGGAGGTACTTTTGATATCTCTGTTCTTGAATTAGGAGACGGTGTATTCGAAGTATTATCTACAAACGGTGATACTCACTTAGGTGGTGATGATTTTGACCAAGTTATTATCGACTGGTTAGCTGACGAATTCAAATCTGAAGAAGGAATTGATTTACGTTTAGACCCAATGTCATTACAACGTTTGAAAGAAGCTGCTGAGAAAGCTAAGATTGAATTATCATCTTCTGCTGAAACAGAAATCAACTTACCTTACGTAACTGCTACTGCTTCTGGACCAAAACACTTAGTGAAAAAATTATCTAGAGCTAAATTTGAGCAATTATCTGATACTTTAGTAAAACGTTCTATGGAGCCAGTTGCTAAAGCATTAAAAGATGCAGGTTTATCTACATCTGATATCGACGAAGTTATCCTTGTTGGAGGATCTACTCGTATGCCAAGAATCGCTGACGAAGTTGAAAAATTCTTCGGTAAAAAAGCTTCTAAAGGAGTTAACCCTGATGAGGTTGTTGCTATTGGAGCTGCTATTCAAGGTGGAGTTTTATCTGGAGATGTAAAAGATGTATTGTTACTTGACGTAACTCCTCTTTCTTTAGGTATCGAAACTATGGGTGGTGTATTGACTAAATTAATCGAGTCTAACACAACTATCCCAACTAAAAAATCTCAAGTATTCTCTACTGCTGCTGATTCTCAACCATCTGTTGAAATCCACGTATTACAAGGAGAAAGAGCAATGGCTGTTGATAACAAAACTATCGGTCGTTTCCACTTAGATGGTATTCCACCAGCACCAAGAGGAGTTCCTCAAATCGAAGTAACTTTCGATATCGATGCTAATGGTATCATCAAAGTTTCTGCAACTGACAAAGGAACAGGAAAATCTCACGATATCCGTATCGAAGCTTCTTCTGGATTAACAGCTGAAGAAATCGAAAAAATGAAAAAAGATGCTGAAGCTAACGCTGATGCTGACAGAATTGCAAAAGAAAGAGCTGAGAAATTAAACGAAGCTGACAGTACTATCTTCCAAACTGAATCTCAATTGAAAGAGTTAGGAGATAAATTGACAGACGAGCAAAAAACAGCTATCGAATACGCTTTAACTGAATTGAGAATGGCTCACCAATCTCAAGATCTTGACGCAATCCAAAAAGGATTAGACAATGTAAATGCAGCTTGGAAAACAGCTACAGAAGCAATGTACGCTCAAGGAGGTGAAGGACAACAAGCTGCTCCACAACAAGAGCAGTCTTCTGGAGACAATGTTGAAGACGTTGAATTCGAAGAAGTCAAATAAGTACTGATTAATATCGGTTAACAATAAGTGTTAAACCGCTGTAAACGTAAAGTTTACAGCGGTTTTTCTTTTTTATGCATTTTTGTTTCTAGTGTTTTTTAATCGTTTTTTGTCATATATTTGTACCATATTTGTACCGGCACTTAAAAGGCGACAAAGTGTCCCTTATGTACCCTTATGGTACCTTAATTAGGCGACAAAGGAGATGAAAAGAATAAACAAGCAATGTCTTTACTGCGGGGAGGAATTTCTGCCTAAAACCGTGGCTTCTGTCTACTGCTCACATATTTGCAGTAAAAAAGCGTATAAACTGAAGATAAAGCGGCTTAAGAATGAAGCGGAGGTCAAAGCACTGACAGATAAAATACCCGAGAACAGGGCATTTATTTCTGTTCCTGAAGCTGGCATGCTTTTTGGGATTGCCAAAAAGACCCTTTACAGGCTTGTCGGCAAGGGAAAAATTCCTTCAGTCAATCTTGGAACCCGCCTTGTAAGGATAGACCGCAGAGTCATGGAAGACATTTTCGGCCCAGCCCGCAGCCTGCCGCAGGCTGAAACTGCACCTAAGAAAAAATTATACAGCCTTGAAAGAGAGGACTGCTATTCCATAGGCGAAATAGCTGAGAGATTTCAGATTTCTGAAGGTTCTGTCTACAGCCATATCAGGAAATATTCAATCCCGACCAGACAGATAGGAAAGCACGTATATGCCCCAAAAAGCGAAATTGACAAATTGTATAACGGAAATGATTTTATATGAAGCAATTAGCAAAAACAAAGGTGACTGTTCGTCTTCGAAAAGCGGAAGACCGAAAAGAATGGTATGTTTATATAGAAAGCTATCCTGTTGAGGTTTCCGGAAAGAAAGCTCCCCAGAGAATCCGTGAATATCTAAACAGAGCCGTAACAACAGTGGAGTGGGACAAGAAAAGGGCAGCCCGCACAGATGCAGAGGGAACTGCATCCTATAAACCCAGACGCAGCGATAACGGAATAATAATATGCAGAAGCGAAAGCGACCGCGAGATAATGCTGTATGCTGACGGGGTGCGTAAAATCCGTCAGAGAGAATACGATAATATAGACCTGTACAGTGATGCTGAGAACCAATTGGCTGAACAGAAAGAGAAATCAAAAGAAGATTTTATTAGATACCTTGCTGCTGTGGCGGCTAAAAGACACGCCCGAGGTTCAAAATCCATTCAGATCAATTGGGAGCGGACCAGAGAATTTTTAAAAAGCTATTCCAAAGGCAGTCTGATGTTTTCTCAGATTGACGGCAGAATGGCGGAAGATTTCAAACTGTTTCTGCTGGGTGCCCCGCTCGGAGGAGGAAAAAAAGGAATACTTTCCCGCAACACTGCGGCAAGGTATTTTTCCATTTTTAAAGCGGCTTTAAAACAGGCCTTTATCGACGGATATTTAACCGTTGATTTGTCTTCAAAAATAAGAGGCATCCAGGAGCAGGAGTCAAGACGGGAGTATCTGACTATTGGAGAACTGAATGTGCTGGCATTAACACCCTGCGAAAAAGATGTACTTAAAAGAGCCGCGCTTTTCTCAGCCCTTACAGGTATGAGGCATTCCGACATTCAGAAGCTTCGATGGAAAGAGATTAGTTTGCAGGAGGGCATGGCTAAACTGCATTTCACCCAGAAAAAAACAAGGGGCGTCGAATACATGCCTATTTCCCAGCAGGCCTTCCAGCTATGCGGAGAACCGAGGCTTCCAGATCAGCTTGTTTTTGAAGATCTTCCGGACCCGTCGTGGATTTCACGGCCTCTGAAAAAATGGGTCGGATCTTCAGGCATTAAAAAAAATATTACCTTCCACTGCTTCCGCCATACATTTGCAACGCTGCAGCTGGCGAGCGGGACAGACATTTATACGGTCAGCAAGATGCTGGGGCACAGCAACGTAAAAACTACTCAAATCTATGCCAAAGTGGTAGATGAGAAGAAAAATATAGCTTCGCAGGCAATACAATTGGAATCTTTAAAAAACAAGCCGTAATGAAAACAAAATACTTTGAATATATCGCAGTTTATCTGTCTGTTTTATTAGTCTGTGTTTTTGTCGGCATAATAGGAAGACTGGTGCTGCTGGAAAAAGGTGCCGATGAATATACGGCCACCGTTTTCTTTTGGATCAGCACCGGATTTGGTATTTTAATGTTTGCAATTCTAAGTTTATTTCTAAACGAATTGGTGGCCGGCCTGCTGAATCGTTTTTTGAAGGCTAAAAAAAATGAATCTCCTGAAAGCCGCATTTCAAATGAAGACCTTGTTAAAATAGAATCGCAGGTGGAGGATACTTTAACTAAAACCGGATTGTCTGAAGATAAAACATCAGCCGTAGATATTGAACAGATAAGGGAGGATAGGCGAAATGCTGCCAAAAACCAAAAACAGGCCAGAATTGATGCCGCCATACGTTATGCTCAGCAGGAGTTCGCACTGTATGCGACGGATGACGATCTGAAACAATTGGGCAAGAATATAATCATATATGCTGAAGGCATAGATTTTGAAAAGATTAAACCGGTAAAAGTAAAAGATCTGTCCAATCTCGATCTCTATCATTTTGGCTGGAATATCTGGAATTGTTTTAAAGTCAGCAGACAGGACAGAGTCGCACATTTTTTAAAACTGACCTTTGCTGACGCTTTAAAAGATGTTGAAGTGAACAGTATTAAAACGCATTTCAAAGATGATGAACAGAAAGGGCTAATAATGATTATGGAAGATCTTGCAGATTTTTAAATGGAAATAATTATTATAAAACACCGTGTTTTTCAAATGTTTCGGCTGTGAGGAAGGACACAGCCGAATCACTTTTTTCATTTGCGCCATAACGATTAAAAAGATAGCTATGGACATAAACGAAATCTCCTTTGAGAACCTGCCCCGAGCGGTAGCACACTTAGTGAAAGAAATAGCCGAGATTAAGCTTATGATTCAGAATGTACAGGTATTTGAATCTAAAGAGAAAAGCATTCCTATCGGCATTGATGAAGCAAGCCGGCTGATAGGAAAAGCAAAGCCTACAATTTACGCTCTTGTAAGGCAGAGAAAAATACCGTGCTATAAATATGGTAAAAAGCTGTATTTTTTTGAAGAAGAACTTTTGGAATGGATTTCTAAAGGGAAAAAGAAAACAATACAGGAAATCGAATCAGAGGTATTGAAGTATAATCATAGTCGAAACAAATAGAGGAATAATGGCAACAGCCAGCAAGAATACTTAGACAACCCCATTGCATACTGAAAAACACCTGAACACAACTCCTTAAGTTATTTAATGAAGGTTCGGAAAATAGGGATTTAGCTTTACTCACTTTATGTTTTTGAGCACCCAAATCGCAACTGGTTTTAAAAAAAAATGATACCTATCCAATAAAATTACTTTGCATAAATACGGTTAGTTCCAAAAAAAATCCTCATAAATGCAGGGTAAAAACCTGCTTTATTGTGTTGCCTTTTTGACTCGCTTTCTTATTACAGGTTAAGGTTTCATTAGGGGCACCAAAAACGCATGATTAGTTATCGTGTATAATTTGGCCCAATGTTTTTTCTTTGTTTTACTTTTGGCAGACTAACTTAAAAGATTAGAAAAATGTCGAAAAAAAAACAAACCGCCATTGGAAAAGCAAGAACAAATCCGGCTGAGAAAAAAGCAATAGATAATAGATCCAATCAATTAAACCCAAATAATAATAAATATGTTATGTCCCGGGAAAAGAGCGCTGCAAAAACCAGTGCAGGCAAAGACGATCCTTCTGATTGGAACCAGGATTCCTTTGGAGATGACTGGGAGTTTAATGATAATTGACAGGAAATTTATATGATATTTACTTAGGTTATGATCATCAAAACCGGCGCTGATTCACTATCTTAGTTACTCTTCTTTTATATGATTGCAAAACACAGTTTTTTATGCTAAATAAAGTTTTAGATAACCATGCCGCAGCTTACAATAAATTGTCATTTGAAAAGCAGCAGGAAATTATTAATGATCAGCTGGCTCTGTTTTATGGCGGGAGAGAAGAACTAATATCCCGTTTAACCCATCTAAAAGAACAGTCATACAGCGATCAGGAAATTTTTGAAATACTCAAAAGAGAAACTAATTTGGATTTCTGGCTCAAAGCAATAGAAACGCTGCCATTGCAGAATATCACAGGAGTAATTAAAACGCTTTCCAGCCTGCAGGAATCAGGCAGTGAAATATTGAATTTAATTACAGATCATGACGGGATAAAGAAAATGTTTGAGATTCAGAAACAGGTTGCGGAGTATGATTTAAATACTGTATTTGACATTGATCTGGAGGATAAAAACAGGGCAGAACGCGAAGATCTGACAAAAGCCTTAATCTATGTGACTAAGGAGACAATCGCAAAGGAATTTGAGTGCAATAAAAGGACCTTGTCAAAATGGCTTAGAAATCGTTTTGGGGATAGATTTAGTAGAAAGGACAGAAAAATTACAATAAACGAATACATCGAAATTTTTGAATCCTTCTTTCTGAGCGAAGATGAAAATCTGGACTTGAATAATGATCTGGATAAATATTTGAAAAGATTGAAAAAAGGCATCACTTTCAGCAAAAGTGATTTGGCCTTTTTATGTTCTTCCGATTTGAAAACCCAAAAATCAAACCTTAAGAAAATCGCATTTTACTCATCCATAGATAAATTCCCCTATTCAATATTAAAACAATGGGCACTTAAAATGGGATATGAATTGGCGTTTTAATTTTTCAATGAATAAGATAGCAGTTTTGCTGAGGCTGCTGTTATCCCTCTGCTTTGGTATTCATTTCAAAATAGGCTTTGGTTCGTTTTACTAAAAACTGATTAGAATCTTTAGGATGGAAGTACACTTATGGATGTATGTTCTTTTGTTTCGATTAATTCCTTATCTTTCAGGTGTTTAAATTGCAAAATCTTATTTCCGGTCAACATAATATTGATGTTAAGGTTCCTTAATTTTGGGCCAATAGGGGCAGTTCTTTAAAGTTACCCCGGCAGTCAACATAATCTCTTACCTGTGGGTATCTCATAAATTTATTTCTCTTTTCTGGCCTTGTGGATCCAGGTCAATGATTTTTTCATCTAGATACTAATTGGTATTTTTTGCAAAGTAAAATATAATCTTACTTATTAGCAAATCTGCTTATACACATCGCTGGACTGGTGTCTGGCTTCCTCTTTTTTTATGTCTTACTGCGTAAGTTGTGGTCAAGCTCATTTTAAAAATGAGTTTTTGACCAATATTCGCAAGAAACAGACCTTTCAAGCCTTGACCATTCTATAGAGATTTGCACCAATCAGTCGGATGAGCCGATTGGGATTTAGTGATAATTAAAAGCAAATCTTATGGTAATGTTAAAAAAGAATATTCTTTTTATTCTAAGTGTCATGTTATTGGTTGCGGGATGTAGTAAAACCAAACCTGATCAAACCCAGGCAGCTCAGCCTGTAAAAGTGGGTGTAAAAGAGATAACGGTTTCTGCTCAGCCGCTGATCCTCGAATACAGCGGTACTATTGAAGCAGACAATACAGTCTCGATAGGCTTTAGTGTGGCGGGAAGGGTAAATGCTGTAACGGTTCAGGAAGGACAATATGTCGTAAAAGGGCAGCTGTTGGCATCAATCGAACAGAATACCTACCAGAACAATCTGGTTGTGGCGGCCGCGGGACTCGAACAGGCACAGGATAACTTCAATCGTCTGGACCAGCTCTACAAAAAAGGGAGTCTTCCACAGCGTGACTATATCGCTGCAAAAACAGCCCTTGCGCAGGCAAAAGCCACTAGGGAAACCGCATCAAAAAATTTGCACGACACCAGATTGTATGCTTCCTTTTCCGGTATTATCACCCATAAGCTGACCGAAGCAGGAGCAGCTGCCGCGCCGGGGGTGCCTGCCTTTACAATTGTGAAAACTGACAAAGTGTATGCTGTAGCATCCATTAATGAGAATGAGATCAGTTCATTGAAAATTGGAGCTGATACAAAAATTGTAATTCCTTCGCTGGGTAAAAAAATCAGCGGTCGGGTGGCGATAATCAATCCGCAGGCTGATGATATGTCTAAAACTTATACCGTAAAGATACGATTGGAGAATGCAGATGGAGCATTGCTGCCGGGAATGATTGCCGACATAAGCATCAGCTCGGGCAGAACGCAGCATGCTGTAATCATACCTGCGCAGGCTGTTGTGCGCGACCCTGATAATATAAATTATGTTTTTATTGCAAAAGCCGGAAATACCGCCTTTAAAAAGAGGGTGAATATCTCAAAGATGACAGGAACCAGCGATGTTGTTGTAAATGAGGGACTGCAAGAAGGCGATAAAATTATTGTAGCAGGACAGACCAATATGGAAGACGGGACACCTGTCAAATTTTAATCTTCTAAAACCAATTATAAAGATGACAAAGCGTAACATACACTTTTTGGAATCCGCAATGAAACATAAGCAGGTTGTCATTGTGCTTGTGGTCCTGCTGATGATTATGGGGATTAATTCCTTAGTGAATATGCCCCGAAGCGAAAACCCCCGAATTGACATGCCGACTGCCCTTGTATATGCAATCTATCCGGGTGCCGACGAGCATCAGGTAGAAGAGGAAGTAGCAAAAAAAATAGAACAGTACTTGTTTTCATTTGAAGAAATCAAGAAGAAAAAAGTAAAGTCTGAAGTTCGTGAAGGACAGGTTTTCATAACCACTGAAATCTATACGACTGTGCAGGATCGTAAAAAGTTTTGGCATACACTTCAGCTGGATATGGATGCCAATCTCCGTTCCAAACTTCCTCAGGGAGTTATAGGCCCGTTCATCAACAGCAATTTTGCGGATGTAACAGCAATGATTATATCGGTATCATCAAAAGAACGTTCGTACGCCGAGATCGAAAAATACCTCGATAAACTCGAAGACGGGCTTAAAGTTATTCCGATGGTGTCTAAGATAAATCGTTCGGGCGGACAGCGCCAGCAGATTTATATAAAAATTGATGATAAAAGACTCCAGCAGTATGGCTTGGATGCCGGTGCTCTTATGGCAGTGCTGCAGCAGCAGAACATTACCGGTTATACAGGTGAAGTTTCTACAGGTTCCAATAATATTGTTCCGGTATACACCAACAGCCGCTACAGGGATGAGAATGATATTGCCGGCCAGATTGTTTATACTACGCCCTCTGGAACAATTGTGCGGTTGAAGGATGTTGCCCAGATCGAAAGGCGTTTTGAAGAAAAATCCTCATTTGTGCGCGTAGAGGAGCAGAAAGCCATGGTGCTGTCTGTCGATATGCTTCCCGGAAACAATATTGTGGCATTTGGTAAAGAAGTAGAAGAAAAGATAGCCGCCATACAAAAAACATTCCCGCCTGATGTGAAGATGAAAACTATTGTGAACCAGCCTAAGGACGTCGAGCACAGCATCAGCCATTTTATGAAGGAATTTGGACTGGCTATTGCCTCGGTGCTCTTAGTGGTGATGCTGTTGCTTCCTTTCCGAATTGCCGTAGTAGCCTCTGCTGCTGCTCCGATTTCAATGCTGATCACTTTTGCCTTTATGAACATGATGGGTGTTGAGCTGCATCAGGTTACATTGGCTGCGCTTATTATTGTACTGGGAATGGTAGTAGATAATGCCATAGTGGTCGTAGATAATTATATTGAAAAGCTGGATGAAGGCGTAGAGCCCTGGACAGGTGCCTGGCAGGCCGCTAAACAATTAATGGTGCCAATATTTACCGCAACACTCGCGATCATATTTGCATTTCTTCCACTGGCCATTTTCATGGATGGGATTGCGAAGGATTTTATGTTCTACCTGCCCGTAACGGTGGCAATTGCGTTGATTGTTTCCATGCTGGTTGCCCTGCTTTTTACGCCATATACCTGCTATATATTTATTAAAAAAGGCTTAAAACACAAAGTAAGCGACAGGCCTTTAAAGAAAAATCTGCTGGATCATCTCCAGTCTGCTTTTGACAAAGGGGTCGAAGCAGCATTTAGAAATCCGAAAATAACTATCAGTCTGGGAGTGTTATCTGTTGTAGCAGCTCTTTTTATAGCAACTAAAGTAGACTCAGAATTTTTTCCTTTAAGTGAAAGAAACCAGTTTAATATGGAAGTCTGGATGCCTAACGGCACATCACTAGAGAAAACGGAAGAAAAAGTAAAAGAACTGGAAAAAATCCTGAAACAAGATCAGCGTGTGGTTGATGTAACAAGTTTTATCGGTATGAGTTCCCCCCGTTTCCATACTTCTTATGCTCCGGAAACTCCAAGAAAGCATTTTGCCCAAGTATTTATAACTACCACTGATAGCGATGCGACAAATGAAATGGCACAAGAATACTTGGAGAAGCTCAAAGGGTTTATGCAGGATGGCGCCGTGAAGATCAAACAGCTTAGTTTTCAGGAAGGTGCTCCAATTGATATCCGAGTGATAAGCGAGAATGAAGCCGACCAAAAGCGCACTGCACTGCAGATCAAGAAAATTTTAGAAAAGGCACAGGGAGTAAATTATGTCCGTTTGAGCAGTGAATATGACTACATGGGGGTAAAACTCAATGTAGACAATGCAATAGCCAACCGTCTTGGCATAAGTACACAGGCCATTACACAGACTTTAGGTGCAGGCTTAAAAGGCTATTCCATTTCGACATTGTGGGAAGGGGATAAGACAGTGGATATATTCCTGCGTTTTGATGAGAAGAGCAGAAAAGATCTTACTGCGTTGGAAAACCTGCACATTTCAACCCGATATGGTAAAAAAGTGCCTCTTAAGGCAGTTGCAACACTGGATCCGGAATGGCACACAGGAATGCTTCTGAGGAGAAACGGTCTAAAAATGCTGAGCGTATATTCTGAGGCGCAGCTGGGCAGGAAACCGTCTCGAATTCTTCAGGATATCCAGCCTAAAATAGAGGGCCTTAAACTTCCTTCCGGAACTACTATACAGTATGGCGGAGATGCAGAATCAAGCGGAGAGAATGCACCGCGTATGGGTGTCTCTCTCGGGGTAAGCCTTGTTTTGATTTTCTTGACGCTCTTGTTTCAATTCAAGAGTCTGGCGAAATCGCTCATTGTGCTTTGTACGTTTTTATTGAGCCTTTTCGGTGCATTTTTGGGACTTCTTGTAACAGGAAACCCTCTTGGAATGACCGGTTTTATGGGGATTATAAGTCTGATCGGAATTGTGGTTCGAAACGGAATTATACTGGTCGATTATGCTGATGAGCTTATCCGCGATCATGGCTACAGGCATAAGGCGGCCGCTATAGCAGCCGCAAAAAGGAGAATGAGGCCCATCTTTCTTACCTCGGCAGCCGCAGCTGTGGGAGTGGTGCCGATGATTGTCGGAAAGTCCCCTATGTGGGCGCCTCTAGGAAGCGTACTGGCTTTTGGACTTATTTTCTCGATGATACTTACCCTTTTTGTAGTTCCTGTGATGTATTATAAATTTTTAAAAAATCCAATCATCCACGATGAAGCGCCCAAAGAACAGCCTGACGGGGAAGATGATGTAATGTACAGGCCCTCAAATTGATAAATAAAAATTAGACTTCCTGTTGAGCTGTAGTTAAAGATTCGACAGGAAAGTTTTAAAAATGAATAGACATGAAAAGTAAACACAATAAAATATTTTTGTTAGTCTTCCTGATTCTGCTGTCCGGATTTGTTCATGCTCAGCAGCAATTATCATTGCAGGAGGTAAAAAGCAAGGCCTTAGAAAATAATAAAAAACTTAAAAAAGCGCAAAGTAATATCAAGTCCTCAATAGCGGCCAATGCGGCTGCAAAAGCTGCTGCAAAGCCGACAATTGATGCCAGTGTTTTCGGACTTTATCTTTCGGATCCTTTTAAAACCCTGCTTCCCGAGTACAGTGCAAACGGTTCGGTCGCCCTAACGCAGGTTGTATATGCAGGAAATAAAATTCAGAACGTCAAAAAAATGACAGGCTCTGCCGTGGAGCTGCATAGTGCCCAAAAAGAACTGACCGAAGATGAGGTATTGCTGAGCGCCGAAACTGCATATTGGCAGGTTGTTAATTTAAAAGAAAAGGCAGCCTTGGCCGAGCAATATCTCAAACTGCTCAATACGCTGAAAAATGACCTTCAAAATTCCTTTGATGCAGGATTGATTTACAAGAATGATCTTCTAAAAGTGGAGGTGCAGCACAATGAAGCAATGCTGAATCTGACAAGGGCAAATGATGGTCTTGCCATGGCAAAGCTGAACCTTGGACAAATTACCGGGCTATATAGTGCTGATTTTGATATTAGAGAGGATGCAGCCGATGATGTAGCGCTCATTAGCCAGTCAGACATTAAAACAGCGGTAGAAAAACGTCCGGAAATCAGCATGCTTTCCAAGGCTGTCGAAATACAGCAGTATCAGGTCAAATTATCAGAAGCAGACCAAAAACCTACACTAGCATTAAGCGCGAATGGTCTGGCATCTTATGGAAAAAAAATAAATTTTTCCAACGGTAACGATGATATGCAGGCCTTTGTGGGATTGGTGACGCTCTCGGTTCCTATAATGGACTGGGGCGGAAGAAAGCAGAAAGTGAAAGAGCAGGAGTTTATAACCGAAGCGAGAAAATTTGAACTGGAAGAGACCAGAGAATTGCTGGGAATCGAAATTCAAAATGGCTGGCTCATGCTCAGCCAGTCTGTGACCCAGATTGAACTCAGCAGAAAATCACTCCAACAGGCAGAAGAGAACCTGCGTCTGAATCAGGACCGTTTTGATGCCGGAACAGTGCTTGGAGAAGATGTTTTGGAAGCGCAGGTGCTCTGGCAGAAAGCATACGCTGACCTTATCGACGCAAAAGTAGGATACAAGGTCAGGGAAGCCCAATACAAAAAAGCAGTCGGGGAGTACTGATGCAGTTTTAACTGCCAAAGACAAAAAATAATAAGGTTTTTTAAATTTAAAAAATAAACATAAATGACTTCACAGCTGACCATTATTGCTGCCACTAATTATTCGCAAACAGCATCTAATGCTGTTGTGTATGCGGCAGGACTTGCCAAAGCAATAGGGGCAAAACTTATTTTGTTCAATGCTTTTTCACTGAGTGTGCATAGCGCCAATTCACTGATCAATGGCAATGAAATGCAGAAAGAATTGGAGAAAGCCAGTACAAGGCTTGATACATTAAGCAGGGAAACAGCGGATATTTTTAAGATTGAAGTAAGTTCCTATTGCAGTTATTCTTTCCTGGAAGATGAACTTTTGTCTGTAATCGATGCAGCTGGTGCCGATCTTATAGTGATGGGAATGGCAAAGCACTCTTTTGAGCAGGATTTATTGGGGAACTCTACGACTTCAGTGATCAAGAATATAAATTTCCCCGTTTTGGCAGTGCCGAAAGATGCACGCTTCAAGGGACTGAAAAAAATACTCTATGCATGCGATTCGCTAAGCTGGTCTACCATCAAAGAGCTTGGCTGGCTGAAAGGACTCATTGAAAGCATCGGAATGGAAATCGAATTTTTTAATGTTAATCAGAGCATAAACGAATTTAAGGAACAAAGTCACGCAGAATCAGGACCGGAGAAAGAACTTCAGGATGAAAAACAAATTTATAAAACAGTCCGATCCAATGCCGTTATTGATGAGATAAAGAAAGAAATAATAAAATATAGTCCGGATGTTTTAGTGATGGTGCCAAAAAAATACGGCTTCTGGGATTCATTGATCCATACAAGCAAAACCAGAATGATGGCATCGGGTCTAGAAATACCACTGCTGGCGTTTCCTAAAATATAAGATCGATAACAGAGGTACAGGCGTTTTTTAATATAGTTGTTTTTGTATTACGGTTTCTTTTTGGCTGCTTTCTAAATGTTCTTGACAAGTGCTTTTTTATTGATTTGTTCTGGTATTTTGTCATCCTTTTTTCAGTTTGCATCCATAATTTTTAACCCCGCCGTTAAAAAAATGAATCGTTTTGCCCGTTTATATTTTGTCGCTTAATCTGCATAAAGCTGTACAATGACTTTAATGATCTGGTGTACGGCATCAATATTCGCATTAATCTTACAGTAGCTGTTCATGAGACAGAAAAGCCTGCAGTCTAATTTCTGCAGGCTTTTTTTATCCAAATAGCTCTGGGCAGGTCTGCATATAAGCAATGCTCTTATTTTATTTTGTCAAAGGCCTGCTGAAGATCAGCCTTGATGTCATCAATATGCTCGATCCCGACAGATAGGCGAAGCAGTCCGACAAATACGCCTGCTGCTTTTTGCGCTTCTGCGCTTAACTGTTGATGCGTGGTTGCAGCAGGATGAATTATGAGGGATTTTGTATCTCCAACATTTGCCAGATGGCTGATAAGTTCCAGACTGTCAATGAACAAATCCGCTTTTCTTACGTCGCCCTTTATTTGAAAAGAAAGGACGGCGCCGTATCCATTTTTAAAATATTTTCTTGCATTGGCATAGCTGGAGAACTTTCAAGACCAGGATAGTTTACTTTCTCTACCTGCGGGTGCGATTCCAGCCATTTAGCAGTTTCCAGTGCATTATCGACATGACGCTGCACGCGCAGTGACAGTGTTTCCAGGCCTTGGATCAGCTGGAAAGAGTTGAATGGAGAGATTGCAGGCCCAAAATCACGCAGTCCTTCAACACGTGCGCGGATGGCAAACTGAATATTGCCAAAAGGACTTTTTACCCCAAATGCATCAGCAAACACCAGGCCGTGATAGCCTTCTGAAGGCTCGGAGAATTGTTTGAACTTTCCATTTCCCCAGTTGTAAGTGCCTCCGTCTACGATTATCCCGCCTATACTTGTCCCGTGGCCTCCAATCCATTTTGTAGCCGATTCTACTACAATTGCGGCCCCGTGTTCCAAAGGTCTAAATAAGTAGCCGCCAGCTCCAAAGGTATTGTCCACTATAAGTGGTAAATCGTATTTTTTTGCTACAGCCGCTATCTTATCAAAGTCCGGGATATCGTAACTTGGGTTTCCAATTGTCTCCAGATATAATGCTTTTGTCTTTTCGTTGATAAGGGATTCGTAGCCCTCAGCAGTTGTTTCTTTTGTAAACTGAACCGAAATGCCCAGCCTTTTAAACGATACCTTGAACTGGTTGTAAGTGCCTCCGTATATATTGCTGCTTGAAACAAAATTGTCCCCTGATTCTAAAATATTGTTCAGGGCAATAAACTGTGCAGCCTGACCTGAAGCAACCGCCAATGCTGCCATGCCCCCTTCCAATGCAGCGACACGTTTTTCAAAAACATCTGTAGTAGGATTTTGAAGTCTGGTATAGATATTTCCAAATTGCCTTAATGCAAATAAATCGGCGCCGTGCTGGGCATTCTCGAATACATAGGAACTGGTCTGGTAGATAGGCACAGCTCGAGAACCTGTTGTAGGATCAGGGATTTGTCCTGCATGCACCTGCAGTGTTTCGAATCTTAAATTTTTGGTTGTTGACATTGAATAGTATATTAAATGGTTAGAAAATTCTTAATGGTAAAACAGCAGCGCAGAGATGAATTATCATGGATAATGCACAGCTGTTTTTTGAGATGTTTTTGTAAATGTAAACTGTCAAATTTATAAAATGAAATAATTTGGATTTTTTATTTACAACAGGAGTAAAAAACGAAATATATTTCCTCTTTAGGAGGATTTTGGCGTCTTTGAAAGGGGTGTAATTATATTGTCCTGGCAGTGATTTACATATCGGTTGATTCTGCAGAAAAACCAGAAACTGACTAATTTTGGCTTAAAAATGACCTTTTCCATGCAAGGCTTGCGTAATAAATTTGCAGTAATGAATACCATTACATGAAACTAAATTTACTACTGCTTTTTTTTACAGCACTGGCTTATGGACAGATTCCCCTGCAGAGAGATTCGGTGCATGTCGTAATCACCGCGCTTCCTGCTTTTTCGATATACAAAGATAATTATTTTGTAACCGGCGTTGATCTTGGGCAGGAACCTTCGAGAAATACAATGGATGCAAAATTTCAGTTCAGTTTTAAGCAGCGTCTATCCAACAAACCGCTGGAGGGTTTTTATCCTTATTTGACCTATACCCAGAAATCATTCTGGAAGGTATACAAGGCATCAAGCCCATTCGAGGAGAGCAACTATAATCCCGGTCTTATGGCATTGAAGCCCCTATTCAGGGAAGATAAGTTTTTTGGCGTACTGACCTTGGGCATCGAGCATGAATCCAATGGGCGTGACAGTATTTACTCGCGAAGCCTCAACACGGTTTTCCTTGGATTTACAAGGATATTTTCACCAAGACTGATTCTCAGCATAAAAGCCTGGATACCATTTCTTATCGATAACAACCCCTCTCTGCCTAGATACATCGGCTATGGGGAAGGGCACCTGCAGTGGGCGCTGAACAGGAACAGGCTGTTTTTTGATATCACAGTACGAAAAGGGGCCGACTGGGATTTAAAGGGCAGTGTTAATACCGGTATAAGCTACCGTCTTTCAAAGAATGCCAATCAGCTTGTTACCCTACAGTGGTGGCAGGGCTATAGTGAAAGCCTTATCGATTTTAAATCAGAACGGGGAATGCTCAGGGTGGGATTTATAATTAAGCCCACATTTTACAGGTTTTATTAGTGACAGGAGTTTTCAAAAACAGGATTAGTATTTAAAATTATATAACATGAAGTCTGAAATATTGAAATATGGAATCTATGGGGCAGTAATAGCTGTTGTGCTATTCTGCCTCTTTAGCTGCAATGATGTAAAACAAAACCGCGTTTTTTACACCGCATCAAAAGGGAGGGATACTGCGTTTTTAGAAATTACGGAATATGAAAAACGATTCTTCGGGACCTATGAAGTTTATTACGGCAGCCGCTCGATGAAGGATTCCGGTGCCGTTGAGGGTGAAATATCCGGTGATACCCTGAGGGGCAAATTCAGGTACATCAGCTATGGGGGGAGTAAGACTATAAGCCCGATCATTTTTCTGCGCAGTGGGAAAAAGCTGCTGCAGGGGCGCGGCGTTGTGGCAAGTTATATGGGAATCTCCTATTTCATGCCAGACAGTCCAATAGAATTCAACGATTCATTTGTTTTCGGCCCTATTCCTGAGAAAACTAAATCAGCAGCGGGAGAATAAATGATATTATTGGCCGCTCAAGTACTGGGGAGGTTTGTTTTGAGCTGCTTCTTATGTCGTTCTCCTGTATTCTGAAGGCGATAAGCCGATGTGTTTTTTAAAAAATTTACCGAAGAAAGACTGGTCGCTGAAATTCAGTTCATCCGATATCTGAGATACGTTCAGTGCCGGGTTGGAAAGCAGGATGCAGGCCTCTGTAATAATGGCCGCATCTATAAGTTCTCCGGTTGTTTTGCCAGATACTTCTTTAAGTATCTTGGAAAGATGCGCCGCGGTCAAGTTCATGACATCAGAATAGAACTGCACTTTACGTTCCCTTTTAAAATTCTCCTCCAGTAGTTTTATAAATTTGGATGCGAGCTCCTCCTTACGGGTCATTTTAGTTACATTGGCGGCATATTTTTCGCTGTAAATCGCTGCAACCTGATACATCAATAAATTAAAACTGTGTATCAGCAACTCCTTTCTGTAAAACGAACTAAAAGAGGAATTCTTTTCATACAGTAATTGACTAAGCTGTACAAGGCTCTTTATTTCCGCTTCTTTCAATTTAAGGCTCAAAGCAGTTTTGGAAGCAAAAAACTCAAACGCGCTTACATCAGTGCGGTTAAGGGTGTGGTTTATCGCGAAATTCATAGTGAAGCTGATTGCGATAAGCGACATGCTGCTTTCTATTTCCTTAATATGAGTAACCGTATGGGGAGAAATAAGTACAATGTCTTGTGCCTGAATGGTATAATCCAGCAGATTAAACTGAATCTTAGAACTCCCCGAAAGTATGATCATAATGGTATAGCTGTCCGAGCGGAAGGGATAAGAAAAAGGGCTTTGGGTGATATCTTCCTTGCTCATATAGACATGAAGACCTTCGGACTGAGGCGTATCGCCCAATGCTTCTAATATATCATTGATAGAATTTTTTTTAATGCTGTGTTTCAATGCCTGTTTTTTGTAAAGATAAAATTTTATTTGATTTTAAAAGAAAGGCTAAATGGTTTATAAAAAGGCTGAAATGATATTTTAAAGTCTTGAACAGCGTGCCATTTATTTTTATTTTGTTTCAGACTGCGCTGCTAATTTTTGTTGAGTATACTTTTATTTAGAGGCCTCGGTCTGAACAACAGAATGCTTTTTGTTTAATAAAACAGGAAGTTTCTTCAAAATAAAAACAAAATTAATGTATTTTTGCATTTATAAACAAATAACATTTTTGAAAAAGTATATTGTAATATTACTTTGTGGTCTTATTTTTCTGCCTTCTATGGGCAGTATGTTTGTTTATGCATCTTTTAAATTAAATCAGGAACAAATCGCCAAAACCATTTGTGTACAGCGTAAACAGATTTTTAACTCTTGTAACGGGCGATGCGAACTGCAGAAAAGCCTAAAGAAATATTCAGATAACGAAAAACAAATGCAGGACGCTCTTAAGGAAAAGTTAGAGATTGTCTATATCTGCATCACCTCTGAGGTAAGCTTTACATTTATAGCTCCTGCAGAATACCAGCAAACGACTTTTGCATTCTTAAAGAGTCAGCCGGTTGGAATTTCCTCTTCTACTTTTCGCCCACCCGCCGGTATTTTATAAATATGGATTTTGTTTCCCAGTTTTGATTGGGATAATTTGTCATTGTGCCTCGCACAGTGACTGGAACATTCGTGTTCTGAACTAAATTAATTTATAAAATACAATGAAAAAGATATTACAAAAAGTGGTAATACTGGCCTTATGCGCTTTTATTACCTCATGTTCAAATGATGAGCAAAAGGACGACACAGAAGCTGGAACAGGAAAATTAAGTTTGAAATTTGATAATTCCTATAATAATAATGACCTTATTCTCGATACACAGATAATTACAACTGCCAATAATGAAAAGCTTAAGGTGAATGTGGTACGATACATTGTAAGTAATATTGTTTTGACAAAAGACGATGGGACCACTTTTACTTATCCAAAAGCAAAAAGTTATTTTATTGCAGATGAAAGGGATGCTGGCACAGGTTATCAGTTCGACCTTGACGATATCCCGGCGGGTGATTATACCAAAGTAAAGTTTGGTATCGGTGTGGACAAGGAACAATGGCAGCTAGGTGCGGCAGGTCAAGGCGATTTTCTTGCCAAAGCTCAGGCCAAGGACTTGCTTTGGAGCTGGTCAGCAGGTTATAAATATCTGGCTTTCGAGGGGACTTTTACCTCTGCAACGGTTACTGAATCTTCTTCATTTA
Organism: Flavobacterium sp. HJSW_4; assembly: GCF_042436695.1. Classification (NCBI taxonomy): domain Bacteria; kingdom Pseudomonadati; phylum Bacteroidota; class Flavobacteriia; order Flavobacteriales; family Flavobacteriaceae; genus Flavobacterium; species Flavobacterium sp. HJSW_4. Next base: position 237,064 of record NZ_JBHNPP010000002.1, on the reverse strand, counting down.
TGATTCATACCGGACAAATTGGAGGTGCGTATAATTATACCGAAGTAACTCTTGATTTACCGACTAAAGCTTTGGTCAGAAACAACATCAAGCCGGCTATTCACGTTGTAACGGATTTATCTAAAATTCTTGATGGAGAGAATACTATAAAACTCTCAGACTACAATGAAACCGGAATGGGTGCCATGATTATGGGTGGGGAAGCTTTGCCTAAAATTACCACTAACATTTCAAAAATGTTCAGGGTAGACCATGTACATAACGACTAATCATTTACAGTAAACCCAGGATTAATTTTCGCTCTTTCGCGGAACATTTCGCTGTGCCTTCATATAGGCATATCGGGGAGTGCCGTGTTGGCTGACACTGAAATTATACCTGTGTTTTAAAACTTACAGTATGCTTAAATTAAGATATTTTCTTTGTTTAGTGATACCTCTTTTGATAAGCTGTTCCGGCAGTGATGATAAGGAGTACGTCAATGTTCCGCTTGATTTTGCGATACCATCTAATTTTCCATCTGTTGCCTACAACATTGAAGGAAACAGGCCCACTGAAAAAGGTTTTGAATTAGGAAAAAAACTTTTCTACGATGGCAGACTGGCTTCAGATGGACTGGTATCGTGTGGATTCTGCCATCTGCAGGCAAATGCCTTCACACATCACGGGCATACCGTGAGCCATGGTGTGGATAATGCAACCGGTATACGTAATGCACCGCCAATTCAAAATATGGCATTCCAGCCCATTTATATGTATGATGGGACAGCTGAGAGTCTGGATCTGCAGCCCATAATTCCGCTGACCAGCGTTATTGAAATGAATGGAGATCTAAATGCGATTCTTACGATGATGAAAGGGGATAAGGAATACCAAAAGCTCTTTAGGCAAGCCTTTGAGGATAAGACTATTACAACCGAGAATATGCTAAAGGCATTATCCCAGTTCATGGTCATGATGGTTTCTTCAAATTCAAAGTTTGATAAGTTCAGGCGCAATGAACCTGGCGGTAATCTGACCGATGATGAATCGGCTGGTTATGATTTGTTCAAAACCAATTGTGCCTCCTGCCATTCGACCGATTTAATGACCGATAACTCGTTTCGCAATAACGGTCTTGCGGTTAACCCAAAAGTGAATGATGTAGGACGTTATAAAGTGACCGAGAAACCCTCTGATTATTATAAGTTCAAGGTGCAGAGCCTTCGCAATGTCGAGGTTACAGCCCCCTACATGCACGACGGGCGTTTTGGAACTTTGGAAACTGTCCTGAATCATTATGAAACCGGTATTGCGGATTCCCCGACGTTGGACCCGCTTTTGAAGAAAAACGGCAAGCTCGGTATTACGCTTTCGCCAGCTGAAAAAAAGCAGATTATCGCCTTTTTGAAAACACTTACCGATACACAATATTTGACCGATAAAAGATTTTCGGAATTCTAAAAATATAATTAATACTAAAAAATATACAAAAATGAAAAACTTTAGAAATATCACTTTAGCCTTTTTTGCCCTTATTTCTCTTAATTCATGTTCAAATGATGATGCTGACGGCCAGCCTGCAGCTGTAAGCGGGACTACGCAGATCACTTTTGATTCAAAGGTAGGGGCGGCAGATTTTGCCCTAAATACCCCTTTTACCATTAGCGGACAATCCTATCAATTTGACCGTCTTCGTTACTGGGTAAGTGATGTTAAACTGGTAAGCGATAAAAATGAAACATATGCGCTTTCTAACTCTTTTTTCCTTTTGGAAGAAACGACAGAAATTAAAGTTCAGGATGGCAAATATACCTATCCTGCTCAAAAAAGAGAGGCTATTGACTTAAAAGATATCCCTTCTGGATCGTACACTAAACTTATTTTCTCAGTTGGAGTAGATGCTATACACAATGATAATATGAGTATTCAGGATGGCGAACTCTCGCAGCTTAACGGCATGACTAATATTTCATGGATGTGGCATACGAGTTATATTTTCTCCAGTTTGACTGGAAAAAATATGACACCGGCAACTCCGGTTGCCATTGCTGTAGAGACAGGTTTAAATACAAATTACAGAACAGTGGAAATTACATTGCCGAGTGCTTTGGTGATCAGCGCAGGCAAATCCTCAAAATTAAACTTAAATGTAGATGTTGAAAAAATTGTAAAAGATATTGATTTGGTAGCCAGCCCAAAAATATCAGCTAAAACACCCGAACTCATGACGAAGGTAGCAGACAATTACAAAAACACTGTTTTTACAGTTAAAAGTATAGAATAAATAATGTTCAACAGGAATATAAAAATAGGGATTGCTGCAGGATTGGCTTTTATGAGCCTTTCCTGTGCCGATGCCGATGATTCTTATCAGGAAGTGTTGCCATTAGTGGCGGTTCCTGATAATTTTCCTGCCTTTATCGATTCGAAAGCCAACCCTTTAAGCAAAGATGGAATTGCTCTGGGAAAAAAGCTGTTTTTTGACAAAAGACTTTCAGGAGATAATCAGGTTTCCTGCGCAACTTGTCATCAGCAGAATTTAGCTTTTTCGGATGGTTTTGCACTAACAAGAAATGGAATTTCAGGAAATGCCTTGGAACGGAATTCACCAGCCTTAATCAATCTGGCGTGGGCCGGTAATGGCCTTTTTTGGGATGGAGGTTCTAATAATTTAGAATCACAGGCTTTTGCCCCGCTGGCGCATCAGGATGAAATGCACCAAAACCTGACCGAATTGATAGAAGAATTGAATGGCGATGCGCATTATCCAAGATTGTTTAAAATAGCATTTGGCAGGGCTGTTAATCAGGCTGATATTGTAAAAGCAATTGCGCAGTTTGAAAGGACATTGATTTCCGCAGACTCAAAATATGACAAGTATGTTCGTGGGGAGCCTGGTGGTGAAATGGACGAAAACGAGCTGAGTGGACTCAGGATGGCCGAGCAATTTTGCTTTTCCTGTCATGCAACACCTTTACTGACTGATAATCTGTACCACAATAACGGGATTGACAATGATTTTACTGATGATACAGAACTGATGAGCAAAAGAGGAAGGGCCAGAATTACCCATAATTCGAATGATTTGGGGAAATTTAGAACTCCTACGCTTCGTAATGTTGAAAAAACAGGGCCTTATATGCATGATGGAAGATTTACATCACTGCAAGAGGTGGTTGAACATTACAATAGTGGCGTTTTAGCTTCTACTACTTTAGATCCCTTATTACAGCAAGATAAGAAGCCTGGTATTTCATTATCTGAAATAGAAAAAAAACAATTGATTGCTTTTTTGAAAACGCTGACTGACTATAAATTCCTAAACAACAGGCGGTTTTCGGAATTATAAAATTTAAAAAAATGATAAAAATAATAATTAAAGTAACAATAGTGACAACCTTCTTCTTCACATCGAAAGTTTTCAGTTCTACGGAAAAAGATACGATTTCTGCATTTACTTTTCAGCGCTTGGCAGTCCTCGAAGATTTTGACTGTGATGCCTGCGGGTGTTCAGCAAGCGGAGGCAGCATGGGATTTAGTTCGATGCTCAACAATAATTTTGTGGGGATCCGGTATTTTAAGCAAAGCTACACCAGCCGTGACGGTATTTTTGATAATTCTCCCTGGATTGATGAAGATTTTAATACGGTGCAGGCTTGGGCAAGAATTCCGGTGACCGATAAAGTCCAGATTTCTGCTTTGATTCCGTATCACTTTCATGAACGGGAATTAGCCACCGGCACGGAAAGTATTTCAGGCTTGGGCGATATCACTGTAATGGGACTGTATACGGTTTTTGAAACAAAAAAAGACAGTGCGGTTTTTACCCATAGGGTAAGCATGGGAGCAGGTATAAAAATACCCACCGGTAAATTCACACAGGGCAATAACTTGGGAAGCATCAATCAAAGCTTTCAACTCGGAACCGGAAGCTGGGACTATTCTGTAGTCTCGGAATATGTAGTAAACAGAAAAAACTTAGGGCTAAACACAACATTGAATTACGTTTTTAAAACCGAGAATTCAAAACAATACCAGTATGGGGATCAGCTTAATTACGGGGCAACATTCTTTTATCTGTTTGATTTGAAATCAGTTCAGCTGGTTCCCCAGGCAGGGTTGTCCGGTGAGGTATACCAGAGAAACAAACAGCATGACCTGGATCTGCCCAATACTGCAGGAGATATTCTATTTGGCAAATTTGGTATTGAAGCCGGAAAAAACAAATTCTCAGTTGGTCTAAATGCCATGCTTCCGATGAGTCAGAATTTATCAAATGGTAAAATGCAAGCCAATTACAGGTGGGCGCTTAATCTGAATTATACATTATAAAAAAGGAGGGATTGCCTAATAATCCACTTCAATTAAATACTTAAAAAAAAGAATATGAAAAATATATGTTTGATATTGATTCAATGCCTGCTGGTCTTGTCATGTGAGAAAGCACAGGAAAAACTTCCAATTCTGGGAAATCCGATAGTAAAAGGAAATCAAACCGATTATCCTCGTATCAAGGACTTTTCCTTTACCAATCAGGATAGTTTGAAGATAACCAATACAACTTTTGACGGGAAGATCTACATTGCTGATTTTATTTTCCTTTCCTGCCCGTCAATCTGCCCGAAAATGAATGTACAGCTTAAAAAAGTGTATGATACTTATAAAACAAATGACGAGGTTCTGTTTCTTTCCCACACGATCGATCCGGATAATGATACGATCCCTCGCCTTAAAGCATATACTGTTGATAATGGTATCAAAAAAAACTGGCATTTTGTGACAGGCAATAGGGACAGCATTTATAAAATTGCAACCGAGAGCTACTTTGCGACGGCGTATCCGGATAAAAATGAACCAGGAGGATTTGTACACAGTGGCGGATTTCTGCTCATAGATAAAGACAGACACGTTCGAGGAGTGTACGACGGCACTAATCCAAAGGAAACTTCAAGGCTGATTGCCGATGTTAAAAATCTTTTAGCAGAAAGTTCAACAAAATAATAATTCACTAATGAAAAGAGGTATCACTTTAATTATTCTTATGCTGCTCGTATTTCAAAATGCGGGCAGTATCTGGATTATTGGTGATTTTTATATCAATCGCGACTATATTGCAAAAAATATCTGCGTCAACAGGTTTGATGCAGTTCCTATGTGTAACGGAAAATGTTACCTGGTGAATAAATTAAAAGCCAACGACAAGCAGGAGCAGAAATTTCCAAGCGTAAATTACAAGGAAGTTCAGCTCTTTTTGGAAGTCCCTTTCACCATTTCATTCCCGACGATACGCAGTGAGTTTAAAATGGAATATCCTTTTCTGAAGGAGGCGAACCAAAAATCAAGTTTTATTTTTTCGATTTACCATCCTCCTAAATGCGGTTAATACCCTCGTTTTAGTATTAATCATAAAATCAAAAAAATGCAACTATCAGAAATACCAGTCCGCGGTCTGGATTTATTCTCAGAGGATAACAGTCATATTTGGATGGATAATCTAATGAACCTGCTGCAGCGTTTTCCCCAGCTTGAATATCCTCACAGACAGGATTTCTTTACGCTTCTCTTTATTGATGATGCGCAGGGAGAAATCAGTATTGACAATCATAAGGTTCGTCTGGACAGTCCAAAAGTAATTATCATAAAACCTCGCTGCATCAGCAGTATAGACATTAACAGAAAAGCGAAAGGAAAAATAATCTGTTTCACAGAAGATTTTTTTTCCCTGCCATACAACAATAGTATTGTGGATCAGTTCGATTTTCTTAATGATACTTCAAAAGTATTTGTACGAATTGGTGAGGAAGAGAAAAACAAATGGATTTACCTGCTTGAAATATTTTTAAAAGAATTCAATCTTCGCCAAAAAGAATCCATAAAGGTTCTGGGATCCTACCTTAACATCCTGCTTTTCTATTTGGACCGTCTTTATGATCCTTCGGGATTTAGTGTAAGCAACTCATTGAAACATAATAAGGTAAAGGAATTCGAGAAGCTAATAGACAAGGATTTTAAAATGAAGAAAATGCCTGCAGCCTATGCGGACCTGCTTAACGTGACGCCAAATTATCTCAACAAGATATGCAAGGAAGTGACAAATTATACGGCAGGTGACTTAATAAGAAGACGCATTGTGGTGGAAGCACAGAGGCTAATACATTTTACCAATTATTCTATAAATGAAATAGCCGATCAGCTGGGGTTTGAAAATGCGTCCTACTTTGTTACTTTTTTTAAAAGACAGACAAGTAAAACCCCCGAACAGTTTCGCAGATTATCAAATCAATAAAAACAAAAAACATGTTAAACAATAAGATTTTAATAGTAATGCTGACGTTGTGTTTATCGGCTTCAGCTCAGTTTGTACAAAAGCCGCTTCCTTATGGCTACAATGCATTGGAACCTTATGTAGATGCCGCAACAATGGAAATTCATTACAGCAAACACCACGCTGGCTATGTAAAAAATTTAAACGACGCACTCAAAGGAACAGCCGAGGAAAAAATGACCCTTGAGCAGCTATTTTCAAAGGTATCAGAATTACCAGCTGCAGTGAGAAATAATGCAGGAGGCCATTTTAATCATGAGATGTTCTGGTCCCTATTGACCCCGGTGAAAAACACAAAACCATCTGCCGATCTGCTCAAAGCAATAACGGACCAAATTGGAAGTCTTGAAAATTTAAAACAGAATTTAAACCAGATTGCACTTTCCCGTTTTGGTTCTGGATGGGTATGGCTTTGTGTGTCTGCCGATAACAAGCTGGAGATAAGTTCCACTGCCAATCAGGACAATCCCTTGATGGCTGACGCAGAAAAGAGAGGCATTCCCATTTTCTGTATCGATATCTGGGAACATGCCTACTACCTGAAATATCAGAACAAACGGGCCGATTATCTGGCGGCAGTTTGGAATGTAATAAACTGGAAAGAAGTTAGCACCCGTTATAATTCGGCTCTCAGAAAATAACCGTCAAATTTTAATACTATGAAAAAAATACTTCTAATATTTTCCATTATAACTCTCCTAAGCTGCAATAAGGAAGTTAAAAAAGCGCACCCTCATGATCATCCGCATTCAATGGAATCCGAAAACATGTATAAAGATCCTAAAAATCCGCTCAATAAATTGGCTTATGCCAGTAAATTGGACTTTACCTGCAACATGGATGTCAGTAAGTACGGAGTTAGTGATACGGTAACTTACAAAGGCAAGTTATACGGTTTTTGTTCGACTGTGTGTAAGGATGACTTCATGAAAAAACCGGATGAATATCTGGCAAAGAATAAAAAGTAATGTCCAAGGGAATGGAGGAAATGACGAAGCTGGAAACTTTCAATTTTCAGCTTCTTATTACTTGGAACTTTGCTTTTTTGCTTTTTAAATAAAAAGACGGTTAGGAATCAAACCAAGGAAAACCATTAGACCTGCTTAAAATGAGAGGGTTTCTTTGGCAGAACGGATAATTAAAAAGTAAAGCAATTAACCCAATTATTCAAGTCCTCTTACTGCAGGATTAAAGTTTAACAATATATTTTTATAACCCAATTAAAAAATGAAAAACCCAATAATAATCTGTTTTTTTGCAATAATTATGATCAATTATGCATCTAATGCACAGAAGAACGACGGTAATCCAGCAAAGTTGACACTGGAATTTAATCATGTCGTAGGTAATAAGCTTTTGAAACTTCAAGATGAATCATATAGTAATGAAGCTGGAGAAAAGTTCAATGTTACAACTTTCAATTATTTTATCAGTAATATAAAACTGCATCAAAAAGATGGGAAAGAATATGTAATTCCACAAGACAGCAATTATTTTCTGGTAAAAGAAAACGATCCTGCCAGCAAGAAGATCAATTTGAATATTCCTAAAGGAAAATACACTGCAGTAACACTTACAGTCGGGGTGGACAGCCTTAGAAACACGATGGATATCAGCCGTCGCACAGGTGCGCTTGATATCTCAGGCGGAATGTTAGAAGGGATGTACTGGACATGGAACAGCGGCTATATATTCATGAAGTTGGAAGGGGATTGTCAGCAAGCAGAACTGGACAGGACCGGACAGCGAAAGTTCCGTTATCATATTGGGGGGTTTGGCGGATATAATAAGCCTTCCATAAATAATATTCGAACAGTTACGATAGACCTTTCCAAAAAAGGAGAAATTAAAGCAAAAGACAATACTGCCACTACGGTTGTTTTAGAGACAGATGTTTTGCGGGTATTTAATGGAAAAACAAAAGTCAGCATAGAAAAGAATCCAGCGGTAATGTTCGGCGATTTTAGCAAACTGATCTCAGAGAATTACACAGAGATGTTTAGTCATATATCAACTAAAAATTGATAGCATGTCTAAGAAGTATTATTTACTGATAATCCTTTTTTCATTTGTGCTTTTGGAGTCATTCAAAGCGTCATTGTTTGAAGGTTTCGAAAAACCCGAAAATTTCCCTGATCCTGTATATGATATTTCTAAAAACCCTGTGACAAAAGAAAGCTTTGAGCTTGGCCGAAAGTTGTTTTATGAAACAGCACTCTCAAGAGATAATACTATTTCATGTGGGTCCTGCCACATACAATCGTCTGCTTTTACCCAGCACGGTCATGACGTAAGCCACGGTATTGAAGATCGTCTGGGAAATAGAAATTCTCCGCCAATAATGAATCTTGCATGGAACAGATCATTCTTCTGGGACGGTGGTGTATTCCACTTGGATATGTTTCCCATAGCACCTATTACAAATCCTGTGGAAATGGATGAGAAAATGGAGAATGTCCTAGCGAAATTACGTTCCAAGAACGACTACCGTCAAAGGTTTAAAGCAGTTTACGGCTCAGATGATATTTCAGGAAATCAGCTTTTTAAAGCCCTTTCACATTTTATGATCATGTGCGTAAGCAGCAATTCCAAATACGACAGTGTAATGCGAAAAACCGGAGTTCGTTTTACAGAGGCCGAAAGCAGGGGGTATAAGATATTTTTGAATAATTGCAGCAGTTGTCATAAAGAACCGCTTTTTACTGACGGATCATTTAGAAATAATGGTTTAGACAACAAATTTAATCCGGATACGGGAAGGCAGAATATTACTCTTGACCCACAGGACAATTTCAAGTTTAAAGTTCCTTCATTGAGAAACTTAACCTACACAGTGCCCTACATGCATGATGGGAGATTTACAAAAATTGACCAGGTCCTGGAGCATTACATCAAGGGGCTTCAAGACAGTCATACCCTTGACCCGCTGCTAAAAAAAAATAAACAACTCGGAATTCCATTAACTCAAGATGAAAGAATAGATCTGAAAGCTTTCCTAAAAACTTTAGATGACAAATATTTTATCACGAGGAAAGATTTATCCGAACAATAACAACATTATGAAAAAAATGAAAATAATAGCAGCTTTCCTTTCTGCGATAATGACAATACTATCCTGTACAACAAAGGATAAGAAAAGTGATGTACAATCCTCAGAACATCAGCATCAGACCGCTGATGCTGATGGGGAACAATATGCCGTACAAGTCAATAATGGTAAAATTGTAAAAGATACGCTCAAGGGCAGCCCCGAGCGTAATGCCATGGGATTTATAGACGGCTGTCACATCCACATAATATATAGTTCGCCTGGAACGAAAGGAAGAGTTATCTGGGGGGATTAGTGCCTTTTGATCATTTGTGGGTAACAGGTGCCCATAAAGCAACGAGGATTAGTTTTAGTAAGGATGTCAATATAAATGGGAAAATTATAAAAAAAGGCGAGTACGCATTTTTTACCATTCCAGGAAAAAAAAGGTGGATACTAATTTTTAATACAAAAGTCGAGCAGCACCTTACTGATGATTACAATCAAAGCGAGGATGTTGTTCGAATTGAAGCAATACCCGAAATTCTGCCTGTCCCGGTTCAAAGGTTAACCTACAAAGTTAAGGAAACTTCAAAGAGCGACGGTATAGTAAGTATGGAGTGGGATTCTTTAAAAATTTCTTTTTCAGTCACTGGAATAGGCGCTAAAATTTGATATCGATTAATAGATCAGCTTCTGCCTGTTCGGGAGAGATCCGTGTTACAGGTTTTACTGCTGATAAAAAAGGGCTTGAAGCAATATCCATGTCTGGATTTTAAAAGCAAGAGTGTATCTAGCAAATAGAAAGTATTGAAAAACAAAATAAGAGGGGATAAAATTCAGTGTAAAAAGTACTGTTAGCGAATCTTTGAGTACCGTTTTTCTAAGTTTCCTGCTTGTTTGTTTTTAGCTATTTCTGGATTACTGAACGAAATTTGCAGAATAACAACAGAATTATTTTATGGATTTCCCAATATTTCATTTAGACTGGCTGAACAATAGGATGCTTATTGCTATCATCGCCATTATACACGTGATGATCAATCACGGTTTAGCTGTGGGTTTTATGCCACTGATAACCTGGCTGGAACAAAAAGGTGTAAAAAACAGCGGCAGGGATCAGATTACCAACATAGATTGGGACAAAAGGGTATATAATATGATGAAAGTCGCTTTTATCATCACTACAACATTAGGGGCAATGACCGGCGTTGGGATATGGTTTTCTGTAGCGCTTGTCAGTCCAACATCAATCGGAAGTTTGATACGTGTTTTTTACTGGGCATGGTTTGTCGAATGGCTTGTTTTTGTAACCGAAGTTATTCTGATTATGATATACTTTCTGACATGGAAAAGCAGTAACACATCGCTGAGGGCTAAGTTACTTCACATTCGTTTTGGATGGTTCCTGAGTCTGTTCTCCTGGATTACCATGGCAATCATTGTTTCAATTTTGAGTTTTATGATGGATCCCGGAAACTGGAACACACACAAGAGCCTGCTTAACGGTTTTACCAACCCAATTTATCTGCCGCAGTTATTGTTCAGGACTCCTACAGCTATGCTTGTGGCGGGCAGTTTTGGAATGATGCTCGTTACCCTGTTCTTTAAAAAAGGAACTGAGTTAAGGCTCAGGGCAGTGAAATACGTTTCAAAATGGATTATTCTCTGGGCGCCGATTTCCCTTGTTGGGGCGGTGATTTATTACAATGCCATTCCAGATGCGATGACAGCCAATATGAGTACTGCCGTGGGCACAATGGATTTCAATAAATACTACGATTTAATGAAGTATTTTATATTGTTTGGAATAACATCGTCTTTAATAATGGCCATTCTGGGTTTGTATAAAGCCAAATGGATTAAAAGTTATTTCGTCCTTTTTCCTGTACTGATGGCTTTTGGTTATCTGGGTTTTTTTGAGAGGGTGCGTGAATTTGTTCGAAAACCTTATGTAATAGGAGGGTACATGTATTCAAACTTATTACTCGAAGAAGATTATCCGGTTTACCAGCAGTTTGGACTTTTGAAAAATGCAACTTATACCACTGTTACAGAGATAACCCCTGAAAATAAAATTGAAGCCGGCAGAAACGTTTTTGCAATTGCCTGCAGCCGCTGCCATACTACTCAGGGAGTCAATAGTGTTGTTGATGTTTTTGAGCGAATGTACGGAATAGGCAAGCCTCTGGATATTAATTCAATGGCTTCCTACATACCCAACATGCACAATGGTCGCACTTACATGCCTCCGTTTCCTGGTAACCAGGAAGAAAGTGAGGCATTGGCAGCCTACATCCGTAACATTCAGGATACAGGAGATGTGCTGGAAGGTGCACAATCAGAAGGGGTAGAGGTGAGTGAACTTCAAGATGCACAGAGAGTTTTAACCAATAAAAAATAATAAAGTTTAAAAATGATCAATTTATATATTGCGTTGCAAAACAACGTTCCGGTTCCAAAAGATATTCCATTGCCGCTGCCAATGCCAGAATGGTTTTTTGTAGTTGTTTTGGTGTTGTCATTTTTGCTCCACATTATTTTTGTAAATCTGATGCTCGGCGGCTCCGTTCTCGCTTTAATCGCTCAGATAAAAGGTCTTAAAAACAAGGAGTATGATATACTTGCCCACGAAATAGCCAAAACTATAACGGTGAACAAAAGTATAGCCGTTGTACTTGGTATTGCGCCTCTGCTCAGTATTAACGTATTGTATACTCTATATTTCTATTCTGCAAATGCGCTTACAGGCCTTATGTGGATAGCGGTTATACCGCTGGTAACTGTGGCATTCCTGTTAACATACCTCCACAAATATACGTGGGAAGCATTGGAGAACCACAAAGCGGTTCACATATCGATTCTGGCTCTCGCGACAGTTATCTTTTTGTTTATTCCTTTCATATTTTTGACCAATATCAATTTAATGCTCTTTCCCGAGAAATGGGCTGTAGTGAAAGGTTTTGTAGATGCACTTTTTCTGCCTAACGTTTTTCCAAGGTATCTGCATTTTATTTTGTCTTCACTGGCTGTTGCAGGTTTATTTCTGTTTTGGTACAACAGCCGAAAGCGTTATCCATTTGAAGAAATATATCAAAAGTTTACCCGATACGATATTCAAAAGAAAGGGTATTCTCTTGCGCTGACAGCTTCGATCTGCCAGTTTATGATTGGTCCGTTAGTCTTGCTGACCCTGCCTTCTAAAGGAATGGGGTGGAACCTGATTTTAATTATTTTCTCTGGGGTTGTCTTTGCCGTTCCTGCTATGTGGATGATTTGGAAAAGACTGACAGGCGAGAAGGAAAATATTGAAAAAGACTTTTATAAAATAGCAATGCTGCTGGGTGTTACTGTTTTGTGCATGGGATCCGGCAGACAGATCTACAGGGCTAATGCTCTGGAAAAACATCAGGAGCTGGTAAAAATTAAAACAGCAGAATTTCAAATTCTGAAAAAAGAAGCCTTAGAAAAAGTAAAAGCGCAGGAAGCAGGAGAAGCATCAGCAGATATGACAGATGCGGAGAAAGGCGAGAAAGTATTCAGCCAGTACTGTGCTTCGTGCCATAAAATAGATGAAAAATTAGTTGGTCCTCCGGTCTTAGAAATGGCCAAAATTTATAAAGGCAATACTGCCGATTTGCAGAACTGGATAAAGAATCCAGGTAAAAAACGTCCGGATTATCCTCAGATGCCGGGTTTTGAATCGCAGCTGGATCAAAAGCAGCTCGATCAGCTGGCAGAGTATATTCTTACTATTAAATAAATTAAAAAACGTTTGGTATGCTGCGTGTATATTACCTTTTCCCTGTACTTGTTTTTATGTTCTTCATAGGGAACTTGTGCAGGGAAAACATGACCGGGAAAGGCGTGAAAAAATACATAGAGAAGAAACTAGAACAGGGAAGTGCGCTTTATCGGTACGAGAGCAAACTTTATAAAAATAATACCGCCCTGAAATGTGGCGACCTTAATTGATTTTTTAACTTAAAATAAAAAAGTATGATCCAAGTTTTTTCCATTATGATTTTAATTTTTGTGCTTCTTGCAATTGTTTTTCTGATAAAAATAAAATTGGTTACACTGCAACTTGTAAAGTCAAAGGAAGTAAATAACAAAGAAAACCCGCTAGAAAAAGATTATCAATTTATAAAGGGACTGTATTAGTTAAAAAGTGTTCCACAAAAAAGGGTCTTTTTTAAATTTTGATAGTTTGGAGTCCTGTTGATGCTGACACACTCAGGGCTTCTTTTTATCAGTATTCAATAATTAAAATTATGGTTCAATAATGGCACTTCACGACCAGTTGGAAAAACAGGGATATAATTTAAGGACTTCAGCAAATGGACTTCCTTTTTTTGTTCTAGTCCTAAGTTATATTTTTATTTTAACATCGGCAGTGTATCCTGAAAATTATTTTTTTCAGGCTTCCGAATATGAAATTATTTATGAATCAGCTTGCCTGCTATTCAGTTTGTCTGGTTATGGTATCCTAATATACACCCACGGTTATACCAACAATGCATCAATGTTAAAAAACACTTCTGTCATTGAAGTTAGCTTTAGTAAAAGTGGAGCGTACTCAGTGGTACGTCATCCAATTAGCAGTGGGATTTTTTTAATGTGGCTAGGTCCTTGCTTTGTAACAGGCAATCTTTTTTTTATTATTTCTTTTATGCTTTTCTGCTGTGTTTTTTTTGAAAGAATTATGTTCTGGGAGGAACTGCAGTTCAAAAAAAAGCTTGGAGTTAAATACTCAATATGGGCTGAACAGGTACCTGCATTGATTCCGAATCTTCACAAATTTAAAAAACCTGATGAGAAATTTAATATAGCAAGGGCTTTTAAAAATAGTACCGGGCAGTTGAGTCTGGTGCTTTTTGCTTTTTTTTTATTTGATGCAATGACTGAAATTTTAGTAGTAAAACCAGATTATAATGATCTCTATTTTATTATGCTTTTAATAGCAACACTCATAACCACCATTGGCAAAATTGAGGATAGATTTAATAAATCAAGTTGATAATTCAAAATATGGCTGTCAAAAAAGTATACACTTTGCGTCCGCCTGCTGCTTAAAGGCTATTGAACAGCAGTTAGTAATACGGTTGCTCTATGATCTGTAAAATATCGCTTATCAAATAATTTATAATGAATAAAATCTATATGAAAACTCAATTTTTTAAATGTTTCAAAATATCAATTTAAATGGACCTTACGAACAAAAGAATTTTTAATTATTATAAATTCAACCAATCTCCGTATCAAAAATCAGTAATTAATTTCTTTACACTTCTAATGTTGTTTTTAACTGCAGCAGTTTCCGCCCAGCATCCGGTACTACCCGCGACCAATCTAGGAACTTCTAACGTTTTTGATGGGTTTGCTGGTAAGCCCGGTTTTGTCTATCAGGGATATGCACAGCTTTTTCAAACACGGAAACTTACCGGGGATCACGGTCAAAACCTGCATTCGGATTTAAAAATCAATTCCTTGGTGCAGCTTAATCAGTTTATCTATCTTACGCCATTAAAAGTTTTCGGAGGAAATCTTTCCTTTACAGTACTCGTACCTGTTGTTCAGCTAAGTTCTTCAAATTCCACAGGCTCTTCTCCGAGTGTAAATCCGGGCGCATTGGGAGATATAACACAAGGAACAGCAGTGCAGTGGTCTGGAAAGAAATTATTTGGAAAGCCGTTTTCTCATCGTGCCGAACTGGCAGTAACATTTCCGTTAGGCTCTTATGATGAAAATTATGCTATAAATGCTTCTGCACGTATTTATACCTTTAGCACCTATCATACTTTTACGCTTATGTTCAGTGATAAGTTCAGTATCAGTTCGCGAAATCAGTTCAATTACAATACACGTATATTGGGAGAACTTGCAAAACCGGGTGCTTTTTACAACGGTAATTATTCTGTGGACTATGCTATTGTACCAGGATTGAGAGTGGCTGCTGTAGGATACTTTTTAGCTCAGCTAAATCAGGATACTTATGATGGCAACAGCAATTATTATCAGGAGCAGGGTATAAGTGATACCAGAGAAAAGGTTTTTGGATATGGTGCGGGTGTAGCTTATTTCGCCAAAAGCGGTACACTGATAGAGTTAAAAACCTTTTTTGAAACCGCTTCAAAAAATCGTGCGGAAGGGTACCGCCCCACATTAAGAATTTTGGTTCCTCTTAATTTGTAGTGTATTGAATATTAGTTGTTTATTTTAGAATGTAAAAAAAATATTAGTAAAAGATTGATTGTAAATGTAACAGGAATCAGTGTTAATAAATTATACTCAAAAGTAATGTTAAAGAAATTTTAGAAGTGGTAATTTTTCTATTTTTATACTTTTATAAAAGGAGTGGTGTTTTAAAAAGGATATAATGGAAAAGGATTTAAAATTGCAGGTACGTAAAGATTTAAGTAACCACCAGCAGCAAAATGTTATTAAATTGAAAGGCAGCCTTATTTCTCGTGGATACACACAAATTATCCATATAGCTGATCAGGATGAGGAATTTCATATTAATTTTTTTGAAACCGCTAAGAACTCTAAAACTGAAGTACAGGAATTCATAAATGCATTTATAAAAAAGGAAAATTTAGAGGATACAGTAAAACTTTTCCAGTAACTGCAGCTAATAATATGGTTGAAAATTTTTAAAATAATCAGTTAAAAGCTTTTTGTATACGGAATGCTCCCCTATTATATTTGACCTGAATGTAAAATGCAGAGAGGGAGCTGTATATGCAGCAATGATGTTGCTTTGAATTCCCAAATCTTTTATTAAATATGGAGGAATTTATCTTTTAATAAAAATATGAATATCGTATTTTTGTGCTCGCTAAAAAAAACGAATAAGTCTTGAAAAAGTACCTGGTCATTTTACTTTCTTTTTTAATTTTTCTACCTTCATTCGGAAGCCTGTTTATATACGCTTCATTTAAATTAAATCAAGATGAAATTGCCAGAACAATCTGCGTGCAGCGCAAGTTGGTGTATAATAGTTGTAATGGCCGATGTGAACTCCAAAAAAGTATAAAAAAATATACTGACAACGAAAAACAAATGCAGGATAGTCTTAAAGAAAAGATGGAACTTGTTTATATCGATAGCAATCCTTTAATTGAATTCGATTTAAATCCTATTATCCAATTAAGCAATAGAATATTTACGGCAGTCAAAGAAAAACCAATTTCAGTTTGCCTCACAACTTTCCGACCTCCTTCTTATTTTATATAATTTTTACTTTCACTTGTATTGTTTTTTTTCATTGCATTCAGCTAATGAAAGGTATTTTTCATGTCTTTATTTAAAAGTTGGGTAGAAACCTTTTTTAAGATTTAAGACCACAAATATCTAAATCGTACGATCTCTAAAACTCCATGTATAAACTTAATTTAACAGTTTACACAGTACTTAATTTATTTAAAATCACTTTTACAGCTACTTCGAAAACCTTTTTTTTGAATTTATGTAAATGATTAGAGCTGCAGCAATTGATAAATAATCAAATGCTTTACTCTCTTATTTTGATTTTTCAATTTAAGTATTAATCAATAATTCAACTTTAGATGTATATACTCTATCCAAAAATAAAAATTCTCTTTACCCATATTTTCTCCTTACGATTTCTTTTTCTTATTTCAATTTTTATAACAGCACCCTCTTTTGCTCAAAGCAGCTATAAGGTGCACGGAATGGTAACTGATACTGAAGGCAGATCAATGTCTGGGGTCACGATTACACAAAAAGGAACGCTCAATAATACCCAAACAGATGATAACGGTCATTTTGTTATTGAAGTAAGCACCGGCCGCAACAGTCTTCAATTCTCTTATATTGGTTTTCAGCAAATGGAGCAAAAGTATACTAAAGAAGATGCAGCTACTATAATAGTAGTTTCGCTGACTCCAGCAATATCGCTATTAAAAGAAGTTGTAGTAACAGGTTATCAAACTCTTGATAGAAGCAGTTCAACAGGAGCAATCACTAAAATTGATGAAAAAACCTTAAATGAAAATATCAATACAAATTTATCAAGTGCGCTCGAAGGTCGCGTAGCGGGGCTTATGTTTCAGAAGAATCCTTTTGGAGCCGCAGCTGATAAGCCGATATTGAGAGGAATTGGAACCTTTTCTTCCTTACAAGTCGGATACAGCCCCCTATTGGTAATAGATGGCTTGCCGACAGAATTGACGCTGGAGGATATCAATCCTTATGATATCGAAAGTGTCAATGTTCTTAAGGATGCCGCAGCGGCTTCTATTTACGGATCGAGAGCCGCAAACGGTATTATTGTTTTGACTACTAAAAAAGGAAGTGGGAATTTAAAAGTGACTATAAATTCAGACTTGTTTATTGCTTCAAAACCAAATCTTAGAGACATGAATTATGCCTCTACAAGTGAGATTATAGATTTTGAACAGGCGGTATATGACAGAGAGAGGGCTAGATTTGCAAACACGGCTTCTATGTTTGCTGTTTACGGAGATCTTGGAAACAGCAGTATGAAATATTACAGTCCGCTTTACCAGCTTAACAGAGGCAGGGAAGAGGGGAAGGTCAGCAATGCAGACTACAACAGTACTGTTGCCCAGTGGAGAAAAAATGATTATAATAAGGAGTATCGCGATAATGTATGGCAGAATGAAATAAGACAGCGTTACAATATTGCATTTTCAGCAGGTAACAGTAAGCAAAATACATATGTTTCACTTAACTATGACCAGGCCAACGGTCGTATTATCAACAATGAAAACCGGGTATTTAATCTTTATTCGAAAAGCAGTTTTCAGGTTAATAAGAGGCTAAGTGCTACTATTGGATTAAATGGAAACTACAGTAATGCTGAGGTTACCGATTCCAGTTTTGGAAATTACGATATACAGAAAAGATATGAACGTATTAATGATCAGAATGGAGATCCTTTTATATCTCCCTTTGTAGGCATAAGCGATGGTTTTACCTCAAGTGGAATTATTAACCCGGCAGCGGCTGCAAAAATTAATAGTTTGAGTGGTTTTAAACCAGTGACTTTTAATGTTGTTGAGGCATTACAGGAAGGTATTGCAAAACAAAATTCGCTAAGTTTAAGAGCCTTCGCAAACTTAAAAGCCAAAATCTGGAGAGGCTTAAGTTTTAGTACTCAATTTCAATACGAAACCAGGAAAAACGAAAATGAGCAATATAATGACATTGACTCTTATAAAATGCGTTATGCCATTAATGCTTTAACAGGTTACAATGCTGCAACTAACGTTTATAACTATGTGGATGGTTTCTCTGCAGGAGGCCGATATAAGCAATTTAGCAGTCAGGCCAGCAATTATTCTTTTCGAAACCAGCTGGATTTCAGTCAGGATTTTGATGGAAGCAGACATGCAGTTACGGCTCTAGTAGGTACCGAAATGAGGGAAACATATGTTCCTAGAACTGTTGAACAGCTGCGATATGGGTATGATCCTGTAACGCTAAACTCTTCGGTAATCAACAGTTTAATCCTCAGTCAGGCTGGAGTTCCAAGTTATATTTACGGAAGTAATAGAACACTGGCGGCAGGATCAAGGTCACAGCAGGAAATTTTACATCGCTATTTTTCGTTTTTTAGTACTTTTGGATATACGTTTTTAGCAAAATATAACCTGACGGGAAGCTACAGGGTCGACAGAGCCGATTTGTTTGGAGTTGATCCCAAGTATAAGAACCGCCCTTTATGGTCTGCTGGTTTAGGGTGGAATTTGAGTAATGAAAATTTCATGAAAGAAATACTTTGGATAAGTGCCTTAAAGCTGAGAGCTACTTATGGTGTCAATGGAAATGTAGACCAGACTACAACACCATATATAACAGCTACGAGAAGAAACGATAACTTATATCAATCTTTGCAGTACATCAACATCACCGCGCAGCCCAATCCATTATTGAGATGGGAAAAAATACAGACGACCAACTTTGGTCTGGATTATGGTTTATTTCAAAATAAATTAAGAGGTAGTGTTGATGCCTACCGTAAATACAGTACCGATCTTTTGGCGACAACAGATTTAGATCCTACCGTCGGAGCGCTTACCAGAAGAATTAACGCCGGAGCTTTACTAAATAAAGGAGTTGAATTCAGTGTGGGTTCTGATTGGTACAGTAACGGAAATTTACGTGTCGGTTCTACTTTAATTTTTGCTTTTAACCAAACCACAGTTAAAAAAGTTACAAGAGCACAATCTAATGCTTCTGTCTATGTAAGTTCACCTATAGATTTCTTTTTAGAAAATGAACGATACAATAGTTTGTATGCTTACAAATATGGGGGAACTACAAATGGTTATCCCTATATTTTGGATGAGAATGGTAATCCATCTGTTACTTTTGATGCCAATGGAAATCCAATATCAACTGCAGTTAAGACAGTTACTAGTCCTGATGCATTGGTTAATATGGGCAGTTTAATACCTACTTATACCGGTTCATTCTCGCAAAGATTCTCGTACAACGGATTCGATCTGAATTTCCTTTTCGTTTTCTCAGGAGGCAATGTGATGCGTAAAGAGATTCTTGATATGAGTTCTGACGCTGTTAATCTTTCTGGTATTGCTGATCGTTACACAGATGCAAATCCAAACGGCAATACACGATTGTATGTAGACTTTGACGAAAGTGTCAGGAATTATGCCGGAACTATAAGCAGTCAATGGAGAAATTCCGATGTAAATGTTGTAGATGGTGATTACATCAAACTGAGAAACATTTCCTTTGGCTATAACCTCCCAAAATCTTTTACCAGTAAAAGCAGGGTTGCATCGGCTAAATTTACTTTTCAGATTAATAATCTTTGGTATTGGAGTGCAGCAGGTAATCGTATTGATCCGGAAGTTTATGCTGCCAATTCAGGGACCCGTAATTTACCATTGCCAAAAACTTTCCTGTTTGGTTTTAATCTTATACTTTAAAAAAAATGAAACATATATATATTATACTGCTATCGATATTATTAACGGTATCATCGTGCGAAGACTACACAGATATTACACCAAAAGGTGCTTTAGTTATCGAAACTGCCGATCAGTTTCATGAAATGGTTTCCTTGCCCAACAGAGGTTATCCGGTCAATAATTTTCAATATTTATCGGATGATCAATGGATCAGAGAAGCCAATGTAATCGGGAGAACTCCCAATATTGATATTATCAATTTTACTTTTGATGAAAATAACGACAGGGTTTCCTTAATGAAAACTTCCAGCTTTTATAACCAGGCTTATACTTACATCAATAGATGGAATACCATTATCTCATTGGTTGATCAGGCCAAAGGACAGCAGGATATTAAACAATTAGCAAAAGCAGAGGCAAAAATTTACAGGGCTTACGATCATTTTTTGTTGGTGAATACTTATGCAAAAGCCTACGATCCGCAAACTGCTGCCAGTGACGGCGGTATTTGTATCATGGATAAATTTGATTTGGAAGCGCAGCCAGAAAAAGCGACTGTATCACAGGTTTATGAATTTATTCAGAAGGATATCGAGCAGGCGATTCCATTTCTTCAGGAAAAACCACTAGATGTTTACCATCCTTCATTGGCATTTGCTTACGCCTTTAAAGCTAAAGTTCATTTGTTTAAGCGCGAAATTGCCCAGGCAAAACAAGCAGCTGAAAAATCATTAAGCCTTAACAATCAGATATTTGATATGGTAGCCTATAAGGTGCAAGGCGGACCAGCTGTATTTGCCGTACCAGCAGCAAATAATGTGGAAGTACTGAGTTATATGTACATGACAGGTTACAATGAAATGAACTTTGCACAAAGCTCTATTATAAGCCCGGAACTAAGAATTTTATTTGGAACTGACGATGCACGATTTAATTTGTTTTTCAATTCAACGAGTGCAACAAATCTTGATCAGGGTTCAAATACTGCATATTGGGCTACTCAATATACTAGATATTTTTATTCTACCGTGGGAATGAAAACCACTGAAGTATATTTGATGTTGGCCGAATGTTATGCAAGAGAGGACAAATTTAATGAAGCTGTGAATGTTTTAAATACGATAAGAGCAAAACGCATTCTATCAGGAACTATAAATTTGCAAGTTCCAACGACCAGAAAAGAAACTATGGAGCTCGTTGTAAACGAACGAAGAAAGGAATTGCTTTTAGGATTTAACCGCTTTTTTGATCTTAAAAGATTAAACAACGAAAGCGAATATGCAAAGACAATAACAAGAATATTTCCATTAGTAAACAAAACTGTTCCTCAAAAAACGTATACGTTGCACCCTAATTCAAGATTGTATATTGTACCGTTTCCTTTATCTGCTTTGGAAAAGAATCCTAAACTTACATTAAACACCAACGAAACAGTTCCATTTTAATTGCAATGAAGAAAATAGTTATATTACTGATCATGCTCTGTGCGATGCAGCAGCATGGTTTTACTCAAAACGCAGAAAAAAAAGCAGACAGTACTAGTGCTCAACCAAAAGGTTTACAGCCTTATGACAAAGTAATTAAAGAAAACGCTAAAACTAAGTCAGGCCTTTTTACGGTGAATCAGGTGGATACAAAATATTACTTTCAAATTCCCGATAGTCTCTTTAACAGATATATGCTTGTGGTGACCCGCTATCTATCGACTCCGGAAGGTATGGGGATTTTTGGTGGTGAGAAAGCCAACGAGCAGACTATTTATTTTGAAAAAGGAGCAAACAATATTGTTTTTTTAAGGTCCCTGCAGTACAGACAAGATGTCCGCAATGCAGAGTCGATGTTGGCAAAAGCATTGGCGGGAAGTAATGAAAATCCAATTGTGACAGCCTTTCCTGTAAAGACAATTAATCCTGTTACAGGAAATGTTGTTATTGATATCACTGACGCTTTTAAGAAAGATAATCCAATGTTTTCGTTAGAGAGTAAAGAAAAAACAGATAAAAAACTAACTTCTTTAGCTGATGATAAATCTTTTGTTGAAGAGATAGATACCTATCCGATTAACATTGAAGTAAAAAGTACTAAAACCTATACACAAGCAACTGCAAGCAGCGGAAGTGTAACCCTGAGATTAAATACCTCAATTGTACTGCTTCCCAAAACGCCAATGCGCAAGCGTTTTGCCGATGAAAGAATAGGGTATTTTGCCACCAAATATGTTTTGTTTGCCGATGAACAGCAGCGCACCCAAACCAAATTTATTATTCAGCGCTATCGTTTAGAGCCTAAAGATAAGGATATTAAGAAATACGATAGCGGCGAATTGGTTGAACCAAAAAAACAAATTGTGTACTACATTGATCCGGCAACTCCAAAAAAATGGAGGCCATATTTAATTCAGGGAATTAACGATTGGCAAAAAGCTTTTGAAGCCGCTGGATTTAAAAATGCTATTGTAGGTAAAGAATGGCCGGAGAATGATTCAACGATGAGTTTGGAAGATGCGAGATATTCGGTAGTACGGTATTACGCCTCAGAAACACCAAATGCTTATGGACCACGTGTGAGCGACCCGAGAAGCGGGGAAATCATCGAAAGTCATGTAGGATGGTATCACAATGTGATGAAATTAGTGAAAAGATGGTATTTGATCCAGGCCGGTCCATTAGATCCACGAGCGAGAAAAATGCACTTGGACGATGAATTAATGGGACAGTTGATTCGATTTGTTTCATCTCATGAAATTGGTCATACGATTGGTTTACGTCATAATATGGGAGCGAGCAGTGCTACCCCGGTAGAAAAATTGAGAGATAAAAAATGGGTTGAAGCAAATGGTCACACCGTTTCCATCATGGATTATGCCCGTTTCAACTACGTGGCCCAACCAGAAGATAGTATTAATTCAAAAGGTATTTATCCTCGTATTGGACCTTATGACAAATGGGCTGTTAAATGGGGATATGGTTATTATTCCAAAACTAAAGATGAGTTTGAAGAAGAAAAAATACTCGCTAAGTTAACAACCGACAGTCTTACAGCAAATCGTAAATTATGGTTTGGAGGCGAAGGTAAAGATGAAGACCCGAGAAGTCAGACTGAAGATCTTGGTGACAATGCGATAGTGGCTAGTGATTACGGAATTAAAAATCTGAAGCGTGTTGTCCCTAAGCTAATTGCGTGGACCTATGAACCAAACGATACCTACGATAATTTATCAGATATGCATAAAGCCGTTGTACGACAATACGGACTGTACTTATATCACGTGCTGAAATATATTGGCAATAATTATGTCACCAAAAGAACTGTTGATGAAAATGGGGTGGTTTATGAGCCTGTTCCCAAAGCAAGAGTAAAAGCAGCTGTTGATTATATAGGAAGACAATTATTTGTGGCTCCTTTGTGGATGTATCCGCAGGAAATTGATCAGTTGATTTCTTTAAAAACAGCAGATGAAATATCCGATCAGCAAAATCAGGTGTTGAATATGCTGTTGAGTTCCGGGATGCTTTACAATATCAGCCTAAAAGCGATGCAGTTTGAAGACGCTTGCACGGTTGCTGAATTTTTGAATGATTTGCAGCAGACGGTATGGATAAAATTCAAGGGTGACGAAAAATTAGATTTTTACAGAAGAGCTTTACAGCGAAGTTATATTGAGAAGCTGAATAGACTTCTTTTGTCAAAAGATCTGGGAACAAAAGCTTTAAATGCAGCACAGCGCAGTGATGTGCGATTGTATGGCAGACAGCATGTATTAAAATTGAAGGCTGCAATACCAGAATTGATTAGTGCTTGCGATGGAATTAATAAGGAACACTTGGAAAATATCTTGGCAGATATTGACGATATGATATACAAATTAGAAAATAAAAACAGCTTTAAGAATGAGTAGTTTA
Source organism: Flavobacterium sp. HJSW_4 (assembly GCF_042436695.1). Classification (NCBI taxonomy): domain Bacteria; kingdom Pseudomonadati; phylum Bacteroidota; class Flavobacteriia; order Flavobacteriales; family Flavobacteriaceae; genus Flavobacterium; species Flavobacterium sp. HJSW_4. The sequence continues at coordinate 212,902 of NZ_JBHNPP010000002.1, read as the reverse complement.
TTTTTAGGAGTTAATGCTATGTTACTTGAGAATAATCAGATTAATCGATAATAAATGATCTTACTCCGTTTTAGACTACTTATCAAAATGGTATGTATTATAAATACTTTGGTATCTTATAACTATGGTCCACGTTTTAATTTTGTTATATACAAATATTTAAAATTATAGTAAAATGAAGAAGGCTTTAATCTTAATTGATATACAGAAAGAATATTTTGAAAATGGGGCATTGGAACTTACAAATCCCATTGCAGCCAGTGAGAACGCAAAGAAATTATTGGACCATTTTAGAAAAGAAAACAATACCATTATTCATGTCCAGCATATTTCGGGGGAAGGTGTTCCATTTTTTGTCGATGGAACAAAAGGAGTGGATATTCATGAAAATGTAAAGCCCCTGCCTGGAGAAAAGGTAATTACAAAAAATTTCCCCAATAGTTTTAGAGGAACCGATTTATTGGAATATCTTCAGTCAAAGCAAATAACTCATTTGGTAATTGCGGTAATGATGACCCATATGTGCATTGATGCAGGTACAAGGGCAGCTTTTGACTTTGGATTTGAATGCACTGTAATAGGTGATGCCTGTGCTACGATGGATTTGCAAATAAATGGTCAAAAGGTTAAAGCTGAAGACGTTCATAATGCTTTTTTATCCGCATTAGAATTCTTCTATGCAAAGATTATCACAACACAAGTCTACCTGCATTCATAATAAATGGGGGCGAAACGGATAATCATACATGAGCAGTATTTCCAACTGCTCATTTTTTGGTTTGAAGCAATTTGTAAATGAAATTGTAAATTTGAATTAATTATAGCATTCAATTATCTTTCTAGGAAAGTCAAGCAAACGCATATCAATACGTTAAACAATTAGTAGAAAAATGAAGACAATTAAATTTCATAAAACAGAATGTGGCGTTGAAGTGCTTCTAAATGTACTGCACGGGGATATGCTTAGTGAAAAATATTTGGAGCGTGATACCTACAATACTGACTTTTTTGAAATTTTGCTGTTTAAGACTGCCAATGGCACCCTAATTTTAAATCAGCAGAAAATTAATATAACTGACAACACCGTTGTCTTTATCTCTCCTTTTCAAAAAAGAGAATGGGCTTTGGAAAAAGAGGGACTGGATTTTACAGTGCTGGTTTTTCAGGAAAATTTTCTTAATGACTTTTTCTCAGACAAATTCTTCACCTACCGCCTTCTGTACTTTTATCAGTTAAACTATCCTTTACATTTGACCATCGAAAGGGGGGAGCTTCAAAAATCGCTTGAACAGCTTGCTGAGATTAAGTACGAACTTGCCAATAGCAGAACTGACAGCATTCATATCATAAGATCGCTTACCTACTACCTGCTTTTGAAGTTGAACAGAGTGTACGCAGATGCAAATAAGCTTTCAATTGAAAGAGCAGAAAACAATTTTGCCTACCAGTTCAAGCAGCTGCTGGAAGTACATATTAGGGAGGAGCAACGAATCGATTATTATGCAGGTTTGATGAATGTAAGCAGGATTACAATTAACTCTAGTGTAAAAAAACAGTTTAATGTTACCGCCACAGAGCTCTTAAAACAGAGGCTGCTTTTTGAGATAAAAAATGATCTGATCCATTCTGGAAAAAACATTGCTGAAATTGCCTATGATCTCAATTTTTTAGAACCAGTACACATGATGCGATTTTTTAAGAGCCATACCGGCATTACCAGCGGTCAGTTTCTTTCCGATTATCATAATGGTATCTTCTCATAGTATTTGCATTAACTTAAGATAAAATCAAAACAAAAGATCGGTATGCTTTTGATTGTAACCCATAAAAAGAGGTGCAAAATATTTAAAGTTTTACTTTTGGCAGACAAATTTTCAAAATGGTAAAAAAATACAAATCCAATAAAATATATTACCGTAGTACAATAGCACTTGCAGGTCCTGTTGTAATTTCCCAGCTTGGACACACATTGGTGCAGGCTCTGGACACCGTTATCATCGGGCATTATGCAGGAACAATATCACTTGCGGCTGTCTCGCTGGTGCATTCATTTTTCATGGTGGTTCTAGTCATTGGATTAGGAATAGCATATGGTCTTACGCCTTTGATTGCACAAGAGAACGGAAAATCAAATTTTAAGCAATGTGCTGAGCTGCTCTCCAACAGTTTATGGCTTAATGTAGCAGCTGCAATTTTTCTTTTTCTAACGGTATATTATGGTTCTATGTTTGCAATGCAGCATGCAGATCAGGATCCGAAGGTTGTAGAAACCGCCAGTCCTTATTTGCTTATTTTGAGTTTATCTATTGGACCTCTGATGATATTTCAAACTTTCAAGCAGTTCGCAGAAGGTCTTGGTTTTACAAAACAGGCCATGTCTATAACGATATGGGGAAACGTGCTAAACGTAATTATAGCCGTGGTTCTTGTAAAAGGAATGTTTGGAATTGAGCCAATGGGGGTTCGCGGGGTAGGGATCGCAACACTGATTGACCGGGTTTTAATGATGGTGGTCATGGTGTGGTATGTAAGTAGATCACGTAGCTTCAAGGGGTACATGCAGCATTTTTCTGTTAAGTTTATTGCTGTTTCAAAAATTGTTACACTGGCTAAGATAGGATTGCCAGTGGCCATGCAATATGTTTTTGAAATTGGAGCGTTTGCCGTAGCTGCTTTGATGGCTGGTCACATCGGCGCAATGGAGCAGGCAGCGCATCAGACAGCAATAACCCTCGCGGCAATGACCTACATGATGGCAGGTGGGATTGCGTCGGCCGCAACCATTAAGGTTGGAAATAGTTTTGGAAACCGGAATTTTAAAAGACTTCAAAAGTTTGCGTATGCATCATATCATCTGGTTATCATCTTCATGATGTTCTTTGCTGCAATTTTTACAGTCTTCAATCAATATCTGCCTTACCTGATTACAAATGATGCAAATGTTGTGGCACTCGCTGCGCAGTTGCTGATTATTGCTGCACTATTCCAGCTCTTCGACGGTACGCAGGTGGTGGGACTGGGAACACTAAGGGGAATGGGGGATGTAAACATTCCCACTTTTATCACCTTTATAGCCTATTGGCTTATTGGTCTGCCGGCGGCCTATTTTTTGGGTATTTATTTAGATGCGGGTGTAAATGGAATCTGGTATGGTCTCACCCTGGGGTTATTAACCTCCTCTGGCTTACTATACTTAAGATTCCGCTACGTAATCAGTAAAACCTTGAGGAAATAATCTATTTGATAGAAATTGATTTGGGTAAATGCAACATCAAATAAAATAAAATTAACAAAGCGGTAAAAATGGGATAGACCATTCTTACCGCTTTTTAGCAGTTAGTTATTGAAAAATTCTTTATGCATCTCAACCCATTCTTCCATTGGAGTCATTTTAACAGGCAGCTTTTTCAATACCTCCTGCAAATTGGGATTGAATTTTGTTGGATATTCTGGAAGACTTGCCAGCATCTCATAATACCCTTGCACGCCTCTTGCACTTTCTTCTCCAACTAATAGACTTAATTTGTCTCCAAATTCTTGTGGTGGCATTGCATAGAAATCAACTTTTTCACCCAGACCGATAGAGAACTTTTCTGCAAGGCCATTTCCTCTAAGGTTGTCCAAACCGCTCACAAGAAATGACTGTCCGGATAGCTCGGGTCTATACAGGGCTTCTACTACAAAAGCACTTACATCTCTGGAAGCAATATATCCGATAGGCATATTTTCCGGAGTTGGATAAGCCACTTTTCTCTCGTTTTTTACGTAATCAGTAGTGTAAGGAGCTAAAAGATTTTCCGCATATATCGAAGGCTCAATAATTACATATGATACTCCGCAGTTTTCAAGATATTCCTTAGTGTCCAGTTTCACATCTTCCATAGGAATTCCTATTTTTTGCGGCGCTAAAAAACCGCTGGTGTTCCAAACTATCATCTTTACGCCATTTTCCTTCGCGGCATCTATTACATTTTTGGCAAGTTGAAACCCATCTGCAGGATTTGGCAGAGAAACCGGAATCAAGAGAGAGACTGCATCGATGCCTTTAGTAATTTCTTTCATTGTTTTCAAGTCAGACATATCGCCTAATACTGGGATTGCACCTGCAGATTCTAATTTTGGAAAACTTTTTTCTGAACTTGTTGCGGCGTAAACAATTGCCCCTTTATTTTTTGCTTCTCCAATTACATGGAACTGCTGTGAACCTGTGGCTCCAAATACTAATACTTTCATTTTATTTTTTTTATTAATTGTTTTAATTTTTGGTAAAACTAATTAATAACTTACTTTTGTACAAGTACTTACATTTTAGTTTGGTACTTACCAAATAGTTAGAAATATTGAAAATCAATGGAAAAAAACGTAAAAATAATTAATGCGTGTGATGAAAACTGCCCGGTAAAAAAAGCATTAGGTGTATTGGGAGGAAAATGGACAATGATGATTTTGTATCAGCTTAATACCAGAACAATTAGATATGGGGAACTTAAAAGGGCTGTAGTAGGTATTAGTGAAAAAATGCTGATTCAGGAATTAAATGCGCTTGTAGAAAACAAACTGGTCAATAAAAAGGCTTATCCTGAAATTCCTCCAAGAGTAGAATATTCATTGACAGAATTGGGTTTGAAGACTTTACCAATTATTGATCAAATAGCTGCTTTTGGATTGGAAAATTTGGTTTAATTTTCAGAAGAATCCAGCAAATCCTTTAATCTGTTTTTTGATACTATATAATAAATGTACTTGTGATGACTCAAAGTACAATTAAAGGGGGCAAAAGTGTAATTTTTAAAGATAAGTACGTGTTTATTTTTGCACTGGCGTTAAGATAGCTTAGCCGGCATAAGATATACCGCCAGAATTATCATTACATAAATTAAAATTTACATGAAAATAATACAAATTACCCTGGCAAACCTTTTATTTTTTATTGGTTTACAAAATATAAATGCACAAAGCATTACAAACGATAAATTCAGTTTCGCGAATGATCGAAAGATTAATATCGGTGTTTTGGTGTACGATGGAGTAGAAATAGTGGACACTGGCGGTCCAATAGATGTTTTTGTTAAGGCCAATAACATGACAAATAAATACAGGATCTATACTGTTTCTGCGACTGATAAGAAGCAGGTAGTTATGGATGGAGGTACTATGAATATGGTATCTCAATTTTCCATCTTTGACGCTCCGCAGTCCGACATCCTTATTATCCCAGGAACATCACCTGAAATCGTAGCTACAATATCTAAAGATAAAAAAATGATGGACTGGATTATCAAGCAAAACGAAAAAACTCAAATTACTATGTCTGTTTGTACCGGTGGGCTTATCTTGGCCAATACAGGACTGCTTGATGGACGTTCTGCAACAACGCATCACTGGTCTTTAGATGAGTTGAGATCGCATAAAAAGATAAAGGTGAAGGAAGAAACACGGTTTGTGGCAGATGGGAAATTTTTAACAGGTGCCGGAGTAACTTCTGGAATAGATACAGCACTTGAAGCGATCGAAATTATACATAGCAAAGATTTCGCTGACAACATTGCTCGTGGAATGGTGTACGACCGATACAATGAGATGGAGTTCTTGAAATAAGGAATATTATTTATTAGAAACTGCTAAATAACTACTGGTGAATCAATTATCAGTAGTTATTTTTTTATAGTTAAAGTTTTTTTATGATATTCTTTCGGTGTTTTACCAGAATGTTTCTTGAAGAAACGATTGAAGTAACTGTCAGTTTCAAATCCCAATTGCCAGGCCACTTCCTTGACCGTTAGATTTGACCAATATAGAAGTCTTTTTGCCTCCAGAAGCAACTGTTCCTCAATCAATTGTTTAGGAGTCTTAAATGTTGAAATTTTTACTAACGTTGTCAATACGCGAGTGGTTACATTAAGCGAATCTGCATAGAATTTTACCTGATGCTGCTTTTTGAAATTCTCCTTCAAAAGTAATTTAAACCCATTATATGTTTTTTCTAATTGCTCGTTTTTAGCAGGATATGATTTGGAGAGATCATAACATTGAATAATCAGAACATTCAGCAATGCCTGCAGTAATTCCTGATTATTTTTTTTTGCTGAAAATTCCCTTTTCACAATCTCAACAATCTCATTTAATTGATAAAGTTCAGCTCTTGAAATAGTAATAAAAGGTCTGGAAAAGACTCTGCCAACTTTTTCTATAAACTTCTGATGCTGGCCATTAATGAAATAGTTAGAGAATGCTATCGAAACTATCTTGCAGTCACTCATGTCGGGATGCGTGTGAACCTGATCTATATCCAACATTAAAATTGCAGGAGCAGTAACTTGCTGTTGCTCAAAGTCTGTAATATGTGAAACAGAGCCCTCATATAGAAAGCTGAGGATATAGTAATTGTGGCTGTGGGCAGCCAGATTAGAATGCATGAATTCATGCAGCTCTTCTTTTTCAAGAAAAACAAAATCATTTTGAAGGGTTATGCTGTAATTTGGTATAATATCCATTAGTTTTAAATATCGGATTGGATTTTGTTCTAGCTAGAACTACTAAATTATTGATTATTCTAAAGTTTCTTATGTGCAAATTTAGTACTTCTATTCAAATTAAGTTCATGGTAAAAGCGAACAAGATATGCTTTCATCACTTTCTGTATCGATGCTATTCATTTTAAATTTTTAGAAATGCTTCTGGACTGGATTTTAAACTGCAGGATCATCTGGCTGTAGTAGATGGAATATATGGCTCCGTTGAAAAGGTAGGAGATTTAGTAAATCTCATATATTTAGATACAAAAAGGCGTAAAAGTACGTGCTGCTGTATTTGTAAAAATACAGATATTTGTTTTCTTGTTAAGAATTGTTAAAGAGTGGATTGTTGTGAATTTTTTTTTTAAGTACATAATTCTTATATACTATGTTGCTTTGAAAAAGATTTTATTGCAGTAATTAAATTGACGTTTATAAATTTTAAAAGAAGCTAGTATGTTAATCTCATCAGGAAAGCAGTTTTGCATTATCGGTAATTTATATGATATTGAAAGTAATTCAGTCTCTAAAAAATCTATCTACATTTCAGAGGGTCAAATAAGTACTGATTAACATCGGTTAACAATAAATGTTAAACCGCTGTAAACGTAAAGTTTACAGCGGTTTTCTTTTTTATGCATTTTTGTTTCTGCTGTATTTTAATCGTTTTTTATCATATATGTGTACCACATTTGTACCGGCACTTAAAAGGAGATAAAGTGGCACTTATGTATACTTATGATACCTTAATGAGGGGATAAAGGCGATGAAAAGAATAAATAAACAGTGTCTTAACTGCGGGGAAGAATTTCTGCCTAAGACAGTGGCTTCTGTCTACTGCTCCCAGATATGCAGCAAAAAAGCATACAAAGAGAAGATAAAGCGGCTTAAGAATGAAGCGGAGGTCAAAGCACTAACAGATAAAATACCGGAGAACAGGTCATTTATTTCTGTTCCTGAAGCAGGCATGCTTTTTGGCATTGCCAAAAGAACCCTTTATCGGCTTGTAGACCAGGGGAAAATTCCTTCGGTTAATTTGGGAACCCGCCTTGTTAGGATAGACCGCAGAGTTATGGAAGGGATGTTCGGCCCTGCCCGCAGCCTGCCGGCGGCTGAAAGCGTACCTAAGAAAAAATTATACAGCCTTGAAAGAGAGGACTGCTATTCCATCGGCGAAATAGCTGAAAGGTTTCAAATATCTGAAGGTTCTGTCTACAGCCATATCAGAAAATATTCAATCCCTACCAGACAGATAGGAAAGCACGTATATGCCCCAAAAAGCGAAATTGACAAATTGTATAATGGAAATGATTTTATATGAAGCAATTAGCAAAAACCAAGGTAACTGTTCGTCTTCGAAAAGCGGAAGACCGAAAAGAATGGTATGTTTACATAGAAAGCTACCCTGTTGAGGTTTCCGGAAAGAAAACTCCCCAGAGAATCCGTGAATATTTAAACAGATCCGTAACCACTGTGGAGTGGGACAAGAAAAGAACTGCCCGGACAGATGCAGCGGGTTCAAAGTCCTACAAACCCAAACGCAATGATAACGGAATAATAATGTGCAGAAGCGAAAGTGACCGTGAGATAATGCTCTATGCTGACGGAGTGCGCAAAATCCGGCAAAAAGATTACGATAATATTGATCTGTACAGTGATGCTGAGAACCTTTTGGCTGAACAGAAAGAGAAAGGTAAAGAGGATTTTGTAAAATACCTTGCTGCTGTAGCGGCTAAAAGACATGCCCGAAGTTCAAAATCCATTCAGTTCACTTGGGAGCGTGCTGGAGGATTTTTAAAAAGCTATTCAGCAGGCACCCTGATGTTTTCCCAAATTGACGCCAAAATGGCGGAAGATTTCAAACTGTTTCTGTTGGGCGCTCCGCTCGGTGGTGGCAAAAAAGGAACCCTTTCCCGCAACACTGCGGGAACCTATTTTGCCATATTCAAAGCGGCTTTAAAACAGGCCTTTATCGACGGATATTTAACCGTTGATTTATCTTCAAAAATAAAAGGCATCCCAGAGCAGGAATCAAGACGCGAGTATCTGACCATTAAGGAATTGAATGAATTGGTAACAACGCCCTGCGAAAAAGACATCCTTAAAAGAGCCGCGCTTTTCTCAGCCCTTACAGGTCTGAGGCATTCCGACATTCAGAGGCTCCGCTGGAAAGAGATTAGTTTGCAGGAGGGCATGGTTAAACTGCATTTTACGCAGAAAAAGACAAAGGGTGTCGAATACATGCCTATTTCCCAGCAGGCCTTCCAGCTATGCGGAGAACCGAGGCTTCCAGATCAGCTTGTTTTTGAAGATCTTCCGGACCCGTCGTGGATTTCACGGCCTCTGAAAAAATGGGTCGGATCTTCAGGCATTAAAAAAAATATTACCTTCCACTGCTTCCGCCATACATTTGCAACGCTGCAGCTGGCGAGCGGGACAGACATTTATACGGTCAGCAAGATGCTGGGGCACAGCAACGTAAAAACTACTCAAATCTATGCCAAAGTGGTAGATGAGAAGAAAAATATAGCTTCGCAGGCAATACAATTGGAATCTTTAAAAAACAAGCCGTAATGAAAACAAAATACTTTGAATATATCGCAGTTTATCTGTCTGTTTTATTAGTCTGTGTTTTTGTCGGCATAATAGGAAGACTGGTGCTGCTGGAAAAAGGTGCCGATGAATATACGGCCACCGTTTTCTTTTGGATCAGCACCGGATTTGGTATTTTAATGTTTGCAATTCTAAGTTTATTTCTAAACGAATTGGTGGCCGGCCTGCTGAATCGTTTTTTGAAGGCTAAAAAAAATGGATCTCCTGAAAGCCGGACTGCAGATGAAGACCTGGCAAGAATAAAAGAGGAGCAGGAGAATGCTTTCATTAGGCTCGAATTGTCTGAAAATAAAAATTCAGCCAGAAACATTGCGCAGATCAGGGAGCAGCAGCAAAGTGCAGCCAGAAATCAAAAAGAGGCCAGAATTGATATTGCCATACTTTATGCGCGGCGAGAATTTGTGCTGTATGTCGCGGATGATGATTTGAAGCAATTGGGCAGGAATATAATCATATATGCTGAAGGTATAAATTTCGAAAATATTAAGCCGGTAAAAGTGAAAGGCCTGTCCAGTCTCGATCTGTACCATTTTGGCTGGAATATCTGGAATTTTTTTAAAGTCAGCAGGCAGGACAGAGCCGCTCAATTTTTAAAACTGACTTTTGCCGAAGCTTTAAAAGATGTTGAAGAGAACAGCATTAAAACGCATCTGAAAGACGATGAACAGAAGGGGCTAATAAAGATTATGGAAGATCTTGCAGATTTTTAAATGGCAATAAATATAAAACAATGTGTTTTTGAAGTGTTTCTGCTGTGAAGAAAGACACAGCAGAAACACTTTTTTCATTTGCAGCATAATTATTAAAAACGATAGCTGTGAACCTAAATGAAATCTCTTTTGATAACCTGCCCAAAGCAGTGGCGCACCTAGTGAAAGAAATAGCCGAGATCAAGCTGCTTATCCAGAATGTACAGGTTTATGAATCCAAAGAAAAAAACATTCCTATTGGAATTGAAGAAGCATGCAGGCTTTTAGGAAAAGCAAAGCCCACAATTTACGCCCTTGTAAGACAGAGAAAAATTCCCAGCTATAAATATGGCAAAAAGCTGTACTTTTTTGAAGAGGAACTTTTAGAATGGATATCTAAAGGGAAAAAGAAAACAATGCAGGAAATCGAATCAGAAGCATTGAAGTATAATCATAAACGAAATAAATAGGGGGATAGCGCCCTGCTAGAATACTTAGGTCCCACAATTACATCCTCGAAAATTCATCTATCACAAAGGGAAATAAAGCAATTTCTAGCGTCAGTAGAACAACAGATCTGCCAATGCTTCAATAGGGAAAGTAATCTGACCATTTTTTTATGTAATTTAAAAGTCTTACTGTACTAATGATAAACCATTCTAAAGTTAAGTTTATAATGTAAATTGTTTCGCATTGAAAATTATACGGACAGATTCTGGCAATTCAAGAATGCCGTAATTGGTTTTATGAAACCAAATGCAATTAAAATTATATCGCAAGGTCTGAATTATTTAAAAACTCTGGAAATCATTTTTCCTATTTCAGCAAAGTCATCATGATTGGCTACTGAACGTTTCTCAATAGCGGTTTCATTTAATGCCCTATATGGGTAAATTAAGATGTAATTATTTCTGCTTAGATTTCGGTTGAGGAATTCAGGCACCTCTTTCATCTGCTCGAAATAAGATTTCATCCCTCTGTCGGCCATAAGTATAATTAGGCCTTCATTTTCATCTATTTCCTCAGCAGCTGTCTGCGCCATTTTCCATGTATCAATTAGGTTGAACTTGGCTTCAATATTATTTTTTTCGCAGATTCGTTTTAGAATTCTGGCCGTATTTTCATTGGAATAAAATATCATCTGTGCGCCCGAATTTTTGCTGATGTTCCATACCCTTAACAGGGAATGGAAAAATCCAGGTTCCTTTTCGGCATTTGCAGGTATGAGGACGGTATAACTTTTGACTGTTGCAATTGGCTGCGCCGCATGGTAAATCAGCACATTACTCTGTTTATTCTGAAGATAGCCTTTATATAAGTTGTAGATAAAAGAGGCAGAAAATCCCTTGTCGTTTTCAAGACCCACTACAAGATCGGAAATATGCTGTTCCTTAATCACATTATTGATTCCCGAGACTACATCATGATCGTGTCTTGTAATGGGAATAATTTTTGTATCGGCGGCTGCGCCCATTTTTACAGTCTTATCTAAAAGGATTTCAGCATTTTTGGCTGATGATTCATTTTTCTGTTCACTGATGACATTCAGGGCATAAATGCTGTTATGGTTGGATTTGGTTTTGATCAGCAGACCAAGGTTCACCAATTTTTCAACAGTGCTTTCGTGGTTGATGGCGAGCAGGATTTTATCTTTTTCTTCGCTCTCGCCTGATACGGTATTTTCTTTTTCCTTTTCGGCAATGCGCTGCGCAGAAGCCATAGAGACAAAGGAAGATACGGTGCAGGAAATCAGGATAAGGAGTATGCTTCCGTTCAATACATGTTCATTCAATAATCGTACAGGTTCACCAGCCTCATTTTCGGAGAGTATAATGTTATAGCCCACCATAACAGAAGCTAGTGTAGCAGCGGCAGATGCAGCGCTGAGTCCAAATATTAACTTACCTTCATCATCTGTAAAGCGGAAAGTTTTCTGCGTCGCAACGGCAGCAAGGTATTTTCCCCCAATTGACGCGCCAAGCATCACTGCTGCCACGCCGAGTGTTTCCCAGCTTTTAAAGAAGGCATTAAAGTCTATCAGCATTCCCACGCTGATAAGAAAGAACGGAATGAATATGGCATTGCCGACAAATTCCACGCGGTTCATCAGAGAAGAAGTGTGTGGTATCAGCCTGTTGAGTGCCAATCCGGCAAAGAAGGCGCCGATAATGGCTTCAATGCCTGCGAGTTCAGCCAGAAGCGCGGCCATGTAGATCATAACCAGAACAAAGATATATTGTGATATCTTATCCTGGACATTTTTAAAAAACCAGCGTGCTATAATTGGAAACAGCATTAATACAATAACACCGAAAAGGACCATAGATATAGAGAGCTTGATCCAAAATGATGATCCTACTCCTCCCTGTGACATTCCGACTACTACAGCCAGTATCACTAAAGATAGTACATCGGTTATCATTGTTCCTCCAACTGTGATATTAACAGCCAGATTTCGTGTAATGCCCAGTGAGCTCACCATCGGATATACAATCAATGTGTGGGAGGAAAACAAACTCGCAAAAAGCACGCAGGTAAGCATATTGAAACCCAGTATGTAATAGCCTCCAGCCAACCCGAGCAGAAATGGCACAGCAAAAGTATAGATGGAAAAAGTGATGCTTTTCCACTTATTCTTTTTAAAGTCTCCCATGTTAATCTCCAGTCCGGCAAGGAACATGATATATAATAGCCCTGTTGTTCCAGTAACCACTATGCTGCTGTCTCTGGAGAGAATATGAAAACCATTAGGACCGACTACAGCGCCTGCAATTAAAAGCCCTAAAAGATGGGGGACTTTGATCTTATTGAGCAGGAGCGGGATGCAGAGGATAATGATCAGCTCTAAAAGAAATTTCAATAGAGGATCTTCAATGGGAAAGGTGATATGCTGTATACTTAAAAACATAGCTTATTTTTTTGGGGAAGGGGAAAGCTCAACGGAGAATTTTACCAGACAGCCGTTCTGTCCTGAAAGTGACTGTGTGCCTTTAATCACTTTTTTGCTGAAATTATCTAAAAGTGCGGTAATCTTATTATTTCCTGCAGCGGTGCTGTCTGGTAAATAGATATTTAGTTTGGCTAGTCCGTCATTATATTCGGCCCTATAAATGCGCTTGAGCTTATTATTGTCCATTACTTTAATAATTGGTCCTATGCTGTCATTGGAAAAGATCCATTTTTCAGTTCTCTGGTCGCCTATGACATAAGTTCCGCATGCAGATTCGCGACATACTAATTTACCATTCCAGCTGCCAGTAAGGCTGTCCGGCCAGAATCTTTTAATAGAATCCGTATTTTCCTTTTTCGTTAAAACAGCCAGCTGAAGACTGTCGCGGAGTCTGAGAAGGTTTTTATAGTCTTCTTCCTTTGCTGAAAACTCTTTTTCCTGAAGTATAAGTTTTTTTTCCCTAGCTTCCAGTTCACTTTCTTTTCTGCCGGTGCAGGAAACAAAAAATAGTATGATAAACACAAATGCCGTTTCTGATATTTTCATAATAGGAGATTTAATATTCAAGTTATAAAATTATCCTGATATTAAAAAAGGATAGGGGGGTTAATCGTTCCATTTAACATGTTTCTGCGTTTTTACCTGTTAAAACCCGATAAACCCGAAATTCACTGTCGCTTTATACTTCAAAGACACTTAAAATCATTGCGTTTTACATAAAAGACATTTTTTTTAGCAGAATAGCCTCCGATAAAACCTGTAAAGTTTTGTACATTTGAAGCCTCATATTTATTTCATATAATTATAAATTCAGAATCAAAGGGGATGAAGAGGCTTCTGCTTTTTTACATAGTACTGGCATTTGCGCATTCTTTCTCTGCAGCAGCGGAAGAAAAGAGTTCTCTCCTTATGGAGGCATCTTATGAAGCCCCTTTTCCAAAAGCGGATTCTGAAAGTCTAAAAAATGGAAGCTTTGAGCGATTTTCGTTCCTTAAAAAAGATTCCAATCAGGACGGCTCTTCTGAGTTCCGGTTTAAAAGAAAGGCCACTGAATTAAAATTTGCGGAACTGCCTGCAGCTTACCAGAATAATTTTTGTCTTATAAAACAGTATTCAGGCAGGTATTTTTTTGGGCTTACCAATCTGTATTCCATAAGACTTCACACTTATCTTCACCTTTATCAGCTCTTTTAGGATCTAATGATGGATGCCTGCTATTGCAGGTAATTATTATAAATTTTTTTGTGTCCATGCAGAATTGTGCATACGGGCTAATCTATTCATCAATGTAATGGTTTTATTTGCTATTATTTTTAAATCACTTAAATCTAATGTTTAAGAAAAAACTTCTGCAGCTTGAGGCTCTTCTCATAGTGGGCAGAAAAAAACTTTCCCCAAAGCAGTTTATATTCCTATCAAGCGTTATCGTCGGAATCATGTCGGCCTTTGCCGTGATATTCCTTAAAACTTTTGCCCACTGGGTCTATTCCCTGGCATCTTATGGCAACAGCATTTTGAAGCTCAGCTTCATTAACAGTATTCTCCCCATTGCAGGAATCCTGCTCACCGTGCTGGTGGTAAAAAGGGTTCTGGGAGGCAGCATTGAAAAAGGAACCTCACAGATTCTGCATGCCGTGGCGCGCAAAGCGAGCATCATACCTCCCAAGCAGATGTACGCACAGATCATTACAAGCTCTCTGACCGTCGGACTGGGAGGATCAGCAGGACTGGAGAGTCCGATTGTTGTGACAGGAGCCGCTTTCGGATCCAATTATGCGCAGAAATTCAGGCTCAGCTATAAGGAGAGGACCCTTCTTCTAGGCTGCGGAGTGGCGGCTGGTATAGCGACGGCTTTTAATGCTCCAATTGCAGGAGTGCTTTTTGCCGTGGAGGTGCTTTTGGTGGATGTGGCCATTTCTGCCTTTACGCCAATTATGATAGCGGCGGCGACCGGCACGCTGGTGTCGGCTATCGTACTTAACGAAGATGTTCTGCTTACTTTCAGGCATCAGGAAACATTCGATTATCATAATATACCTTTTTACATGCTGCTCGGTTTTTTTACTGCGCTTGTTTCAGTTTTTTATTCCAGAAATTTTTTAAAGACCGAACATTTTTTTGCAGGCCTGAAGCTGGGAGCGTACAAGAGGGCTTTGGCGGGAGCACTGCTGCTCGGACTGATGATATTTGTATTCCCGACGCTGTTTGGTGAAGGGTATGAAAGCATCAAGACGCTGGCCGACACCAATCCCGGAGAACTGCTGGAAAATACTCTTTTTAAGGATTTCAGCAGCAATGAATGGGTGGTGCTGGCTTTTGTGGGCTTTTCTATGACGCTGAAGGCTTTTGCTTCAGGAATTACCCTTGGCAGCGGCGGAAATGGAGGGAATTTTGCTCCCTCTCTTTTTCTGGGATCTTACGCGGGATATTTCTTCTCCAAACTTTTAAACCTCACAGGGCTGACGGATCTTCCGGTAAGCAACTTTGCCATGGTCGGTATGGCAGGGATTCTGAGCGGACTTTTCCATGCGCCCCTTACAGCCATTTTTCTTATTGCCGAGATTACCGGCGGGTATGATCTTATTATTCCGCTTATGATTGTTGCATCGATCAGCTTTGCGATATCCAAGCGTTTTGAAAAGCATTCTTTGGATGTAAAAGGACTTGTCAAGAAGGGTAACGTCTTTACAAGCAACAAGGATACCAATATTCTCTGGACACTTGAAGTGGACAGCATTATACATGTTGACCAGAAAACGCTGGCAGAAGATGATGGTATGGACAAATTAAGGGATTTGATTACAGAAAGCGATCAGGGGATGTTTGCCGTGACGGGGGATCAGAAACTGGTAGGGGTCATTTATTTTTCCGATGTCCGCGAGATTATCTTTCAGCAGCAGGATACAAGGATGAAAGACATCATGAAATCGTCATGCGAGACGGTGGATTATTCGGATAGTATGGAAACGGTAATGCGACAGCTTGAAAAAGGTGGCAGGTTTTATCTTCCAGTGATCAGGGACGGACTGTATTATGGATATATTGACAAGGGAAGCGCCTTGGAAGCGTACCGTAATCAGCTCAAGGCAATGGTTTTTGACTGATGTTAAAATGTTGGATGCAAAAAGGAAATGGCATTACGTAAGTGCCTGGAGTCAAACTCTTCAAAATTTAGCCTTATGACTTATAAAAAGATATTGCTCGTTGATGATGATGCAGATGATGCGGAAATTTTCATGGATGCCATAAAAGCAATTGATCCTGAAATCCATTGCACGGTTGAAAATAATGCTGCCCAAACCCTGCATAAGCTGCGTAATGGAACAATAATTCCGGAAATTATTTTTCTTGATTACCGTATGCCTCATCTGGACGGACTCGAGTTTCTCAGGTTATTTAGGGAAAATAAAGAGTGGGAAAAAGTCCAGGTGATGATCTATTCAGGGTATTTAGATCCTGTGCTGGAAGATGCAGTGCAAAGATTTGATAAAGTGGATTTTTTCAAAAAAAATGGAAATTACCAGGGTCTCGTGGAAATGTTAAGAGCTGTTATTGGTTAGTAAGTGCGCAGTAATAGTGAGGTATTTCTTCTTATAACAACTTGAGAAGGAAGCCGGCTGCTGAACTTCCTAGAATGATTGCTGCCGTGTTGATTTTCTTTAACTTAAATACGCAAAACATGCTTAAGAAGAGTATAAATACAGTTCTCCAGTCCGAGGCCTCCTGGATTGCCATCTTAAGAAACATCGCAGCTACAAGTGCGGCTGATGCTGCATTTACTGCGTCGAGAAAAACACTGAAACTTTTAGATCTCCGTGCTATTTTCATCAGCGGCATCAGCATTGCTATAAATAGGAAAGAAGGCATAAATACAGCAAGAGTGGAAAAAAAAGCGCCTGGGAATCCGTTGATCTGCCAGCCGATAAAGGTGACCGATGAAAATACAGGTCCCGGGGTAAACTGTCCCACTGCAATGGCATCGGCCAGCTGCAGGGAATTCATAAGCCCCGTTTGCACCAGCTCACGGTCCAAAAGGGCAAACAGTACGTAACCGCTGCCGTACAGGACGGCGCCGATTTTTAGGAAAATAAAAAAAAGCCTGGCATTAAGCGATGATAAAAGCAGATTTCCTGCAGCCGGAATTAATCCAATAGGTGTAATGGCCCCTAATTTTTTTGTACTATTGTTTTTTATGGCGTAAAGCAGATAGGCTGCAATTCCAGAGCCGAACAGCAGATAGATTTCACATATTCCCGAAAGGGAGCCCGAGAACACGGCAAGAGCCGTGAGGGTGAGAAATGTTGATTTTAGGGCATTTTTTGCGATCGGGTATACAGCGCCGGCTATTACTGCGGCAACTGCCGGCTTTATGCCGTAGAGAAAGGGGGTGACCTCGGGGAGCTGTCCGTAGGAGCGGTAGAGCTCGGCAAGAATCCCGGTAATTATAACGGCGGGCATTATAAAGCAGAAGCCGGCGGCTAGAAGGCCTTTTCTGCCGGCCTTGTCATAACCGATGTGTATGGCCATTTCAGTGCTGTTGGGTCCCGGAATAAGGTTGACGGCTCCCAGAAGATCCAGAAAATGCTGCTCGTCCATCCATTTTCTCTCTTCGACTACTTCACGGCGCATCATGGCGATGTGCGCCGCAGGTCCGCCAAAGCCGATCAGCCCCAGTTTTAGAAAAAGTCGGGAGATTTCTTTCACCGGCACGCTGCTGGAAACGGGATGGGTCGAATTATCCATTTGGCGGTTTAAGGATTTCAGGATGGGTTGAATGTGGAGGTCTCTTCAGTATGGTCTGGGCTATACATTTGTTGGAGAAGCTGCAGAAATTCACCGGAGAGGAACAGATCTGCATGGGACATGCATTGCGTCCAGTGGGACATTGACTTTTTGATGTCAAGGTCCTGATTATCTCCGTAGATCAGCACAAGTTCCCTATTTTTGGAGATTTTCAAAACATATTCAAGATCATGGCATCCGATCCAGAAAGCCGCCAGCGGGTCATCCATGTCCCTTATCTGCTCAAACGCTTCGGTAATTTGCTTACTGGTGGCTTTATCTGCCGAGCCTCCCCAGTTTTTTTCCATCCAGAATTCCTTTTTCATGGCATATAAAAATTAAAAAATTAAATGGGTTTTCAAAGCCCGTAAAATGCTCTGCGGGCAAAAGGGGCCTTTCGGCCCCAAGATAGTATTTATCTAATGTCCCGCGCATTTCTACCTGTATTTGATATTGATGCTGATGATATCGGAGGTAAGGTCATTGGATCTGGTGTAGTGCCCGTAACGGATCTCGAGCGTGTTCCAGTGTTTGAGACCAAATATTCCGTCAGGAGGCGTGAACTTGAGCCCCATTCCCAGAAAACTGCTGTTGAACTTCGAGAGGTCATAGTTGCTGGTATAGAATTCATCTGCACCGGTATGCTCCCCGTATGGTTTGAAATACTTGGCGGCGCTCTGGCTGTAATAGCGGTAGAAAGGGCTCACCGAGAAAGCCTGGCTCAGTTTCACGGGGATTTCCAGATCTGCCGTGTGCGCCTTTAGGTTCCAATCATCGGTATAATAGCGGTAATAAGCCCTTATGATGATATTGTCTCCCATAAAATAGCTGGCCCTGATTCCAAGTGGGATCTTAAAGCGGGTATCGGGCATTTTTTCCTGATGCACCGATCCGTCGGCAAAATAAACCCTGTGGAAAGGAAGGCTGAGATAGCCGTTCTGGCTGATCACATCCCCTACAAGCATCACCTGAAGCCTCTGGTTTATGACCTGGGAGTAGCTCAGCGTAGCGGCAAAGGTATTCCGGTTTGCACTTCCGTATCCTTCACCTCCTGTTCGCAGCTCAACGGGTTCTATCAGTTTGAGCTGGTCTATGAAGGTCTGGAATCTGGCTGTAAACTCACCATTGCGGTCTTTGGTCTTCTGCGAGAAGCTGATATTCCCCCCGAAGGACTGGTAGTCGAACTCGGTGGAAGAGGAGACCCCGATGCCAAGGGTGCGCCCTTTCTGCTCATTTTCCCTTAGATAGGTAAGCGATGGATAAAATCGGTTGTCCGATGAGGAGGCCGATGAGTTGGCGCTCAGATCGATCATATCCGATGATGCCGAGCTGTAGTGGTCGATTCCCGCCTCGATATCAAAGGTATGTTTGATGCCGGTCTGTCCGTATTTGACCAGCTTCACATCGATGGTATTTGCGATATCGGTCAGCTTCTGGGTGCCGATTCCGCCTGTTACGGCCGAATGGCCGCCGTTCTGGCTGTAATAGCTCGATACCAGATTCACTTCCTCGATTTTGAGCTTTCTGCTTTTATAGGCTGTGGAATCCGCTGGCACGTCCTGCGCTCTGGATTGGAACAGCGCCATAAGTGCCGCTGCTGTTAAGAATACTCTTTTCATTTTTTAAGGCATAGAGATTAGTTGCAGCCGCAGCCTCCGCCGCTTTTCCCTGCATTGGCACCGGAAGCTCCCTCGCGGTAGGACTGGAAACTCAGTTCGGTCTTCTCTATTTTGCGGTTGGAGAGCACCATTTCCGAATCATTGATTTTTCCTTTCTGGTATTCCTTCACAGAAGTGCAGGAAACTGAAAGGATGCCTGTCAAGAGCGCTATGGCTATGGCAGGCGGATTTTTGGGATTTCGTTTTTTCATTGCAGCCGAATGTTTTTGGATGTGTATATTTTATTGCTGTCGTCTATGATGATGCAGTACAGGTCAGGGATCTGGTCGATCAGAAAAAGCCCTGCCCTTATTCCCATAACCGATATGGGAGTGGCCATGGCATCTGCAAACTCGGCGTTTGGAGCTATGATGGTCACGCTTTTTATTCCGGTTACCGGCAGCCCTGTTTTCGGGTCTATGGTATGGGAGTATTTTTTTCCGCCGATGGTGATGTATTTCTCGTAATTTCCTGATGTGGCTACAGCCCTGTCCGATATGTCCATATAAGAGAATACGGCGCTGGGCGCATCGGGATCGGCCACTCCGATGGTCCATTTTCGCCCATCGGGCTGCAGGCCCCAGGCGCAGAGGTCGCCGCTTGCATTGATGATGCCGCTCTGCACGCCCCTTTCAAGCAGGAGTTTTTTTGCCATTTCTGCGGCATATCCTTTTCCTATTCCGCCAAATCCGATGCGCATCCCTTTTTCTTTTAGAAAAACTGTGGAATTCTCGCTGTCCAGAATGATATTGCGGTAATCTATCAGATGCACCATCTTAAGGGCTGTCCGGGCATCAGGCAGGCTTTTCATCGAGCGGTCGAAATTCCAGAGGCTTTTGTCGATCCCCCCGTAGGAGATGTCAAAGGCGCCCTGAGTAATTTTGGAGATCCCGATGGAACGTTCGATCAGACCGAAAACTTCCTGGTCGACTTTGACGGCGGATATTCCTGCCTGCGAGTTGACCTGATTGGTCTGGCTCTGCCCATCAAAGGTGGTAAGGAGCTTTTCTATGCGCCTGATCTCACCAATTGCGGCCTCGATGTGCCTGTTGGCCGTATCGTGGTCGGCAGCCGTAACTGTGATGGTAAAATTATTTCCCATGAGCCTGAGCGACTGGGAATATTTCTGAATGGCTGCCATCTTATTTTCGGCTGTCGCAGATTGATTTTATCTCGGCCGTCCACTGCTCGGGGGAGCCTTCGGGTTTTCCTTTCCAGGTCTTGATGATTTTTCCCTGCGCGTCAAGCAAAAGGGTCAGTGGGAAACTGCCTTCCTTATTGTATATTTCGGCCAGCGCCTCGTTTCTCTTTACCTGCTCGACAGATGGGATGTTTTTCTTTTTGCGCGGGAAATCGGCATTCACCAAAACAAGGTTTTCACCGGCCATTTGGGCGAAACCCTCATTATCAAGGTAGTCCCTTCTGGTAAGGATGCACGGCCCGCACCAGTCCGATCCTGAAAAATTAAGAAGTATGAGCCTGTGATGCTCTTTCGCCGTTTTTTTGGCGTTGTCAAAATCGGGCTCCCAGCTGATGGCGGCAGGCAGCACTGAAAAGAATAGCAGAAGGGTTAAGAGTTTCATTTTGAGATGCATTTTGTTATACCAAATTAACGTAATAACGATGCAGTTAGTTTTACATCTCACTTAAGATTTGATTAATTTTTCAGGACTGAAAAAACATTGTTCATGCGGTCTGCACGCCGAACAGATAGCCGACAAGAGCGGAGGCGGCCATGGCAAAGGTGCCCCAGATGCAGATGCGCAGCACCGATTTAAGGACGTTGGATCCGCCTGCTTTTGCGGCCATGGTTCCCGAGAGGGCAAGAAAGAGAATGGAGAAGGCATACTGATAGGCGACCATATCTTTGACCGGAGCAAAAAGTGCGGTCAGCAGCGGGAGCATCCCGCCAATAATAAAGGACAGTGCGGAGGCAATCGCTGCTGTGAAGGGATTGGCTTGGGTCATTTCGTTGATGCCCAGTTCGTCCCTTGCATGGCTTTCAAGGGCGTTATGGGAGGTAAGCGCTTGGGCTACCTGAAGGGCCAGCTGGTTATCCAGACCGCGTTTGCGGTAGATTCCGGCGAGTTCTTCAAGTTCCTCTTTAGGGAAATTTTCCAGTTCGGCTTTCTCGCGGGAAAGATCTGATTTTTCGATGTCCTCCTGGGAGCTTACCGATACGTATTCCCCTGCCGCCATGGAGAGCGCTCCGGCTGTGACCCCTGCAGCCGCAGCCAGCAGGATGGGCTCCCTTGAGGCGCTGGCCGCCGCTATGCCGATCACAAGGCTTGCCGTGGAGAGGATTCCGTCATTGGCTCCCAGAACGGCCGCCCTGAGCCAGCCGCTTCTGTTGATGTAGTGGTTCTCTGTTTTCATAAATAACCCCTTTAAAGTTACGTTTTGGGTCAATTCTCGCCAAAAGGCGATCTGACCCCGCCGAAGGTATCTCGCAGCATCTGGCGTATCTGGAACTGGGTCTTATTCTGCGATAAGGCCCTGTATTGTTTAGCATCAAAAATGTGGATCTTTTCCGCATTGGGATTGGTCAGAAAAGAGATTCTTTCGATCGAATAGCGGTATTTTTTGATGGCATTGGAGACATGCCTGTCGGGCACCACGATGAGTATCTCTTCCCATTTCAGATAGTCCTTGGGCACATCGTCTCGCTGGTGCAGACCCAGAAATTCAAAAAAAGCGGTTATTTTCTGGCTGTTTAGCTTATATATCGCCTTGTCTATCCTGGCGAGCTCCGATAATATTTCCTTCTGGTCTTTAAGGGGTGTCATCTGCATGGGAAGTCTTTCTGATTTTTATATAAAATTAAATCAAATTGGGATTCAAAGAAGCTTTATAGTCTGTAGAATGATTCTAAATTTTTCTCAGACCGTTTCCGCTTCGATTAATTGGCGTAAGTTAGCCATGGCAAACTAAATAATCTTTTTCCTGTTATTTTAGCTCCGTTCCTGTTTTTTGGCATGATAGTGCGGATTTGCAGAAAGGCAAAAGGACTAACCGGATCCATATGATGTACCGTATCAATACAAGGATGGCTAATTTTGCCTGTATACCAGATGCAGGAAATATGCTGGTCAACATTACCTGGCACCGCTTCGATGCATCAAGCGGAGCTGTCTGCTGTTTTACTGAAAGCCAGATGGAGCAGTTCAATGCTTTTATGCTGGCCAACGCCTTTAATTTTCCCCAGCCCCACTACATTGAAGCCCTCGCGCATGATTTTGCTTTCCTCCCCAGCGGCGCTGCTATTGCAAAGGAAGTTCCCCATTATCTGATTTTATGCAAAGAACCGTCTAAGATAGAAGGAAATAAACCATATGCCAGAGCTGTGCTTTTCGATGAAAATACGGAAGCGCCCGTTGCCTATGATCTGGATTTTGAAGCGGCAGGAAAAATTGAGATATACAGAAAGCTTTGACTCCAGAAGCTTAAAATTGAAATGGGCAGAGGATATCCTACCATTCTTGACAATAAGGCGGCATCTCTTAATCTGCATTTTCAAAAGAGCCGGCCGGTCTGTTGATTCGGGTCTGATTTTGACAGGTGAAATTTTCTGTGCAATGAAGACGTTATATCTGTAAGCCCAAAATGTAAAAGCTATGAGAGCCAAAAAAATCGAGATATTAAAAAACGAGGGAATTGACAGCATTTACCGTCTTGCCTGCAGGCATGTCGAGATCAGCGGAGCGGAGTGGGAGCAGTGCCGGGGGATGTTCGCCAGCGCTTTTTTTTCCAGAAAGCAGATGCTTGTGAACCGCGGTGAGGTCTGCGGCAAAATCTTTTTTGTTGCCTCGGGGCTTCTGCGCATTTACTTTACGGATGAAAAAGGAGAGGAGAAGACCTTTCATTTCTGCATGGAGAATACTTTCGCTACGGACTATGAAAGCTTTTTGAAAGGCGTGCCTTCGAGTTTTTCCATACAGGCCGTTGAGGATTCTGTTGTGTTGTTGGTGAGCCGCGAGATGCTGGAAAGCCTCTACTCCCTGCTGGGAGAAGGGCAGAAGCTCGGCAGGCTCATTGCGGAGGATTACTTTTTTATTTTAAATGAGAAGATCAAGTCCATTTATGTGAATTCCCCAATGGAGCGCTACAAGGCTATGAATATGCGTTTTCCCAATCTGCTGCAGCGCGTGCCCCAGTACCATATAGCCTCATATCTCAATATCAGCCCCGTGCATCTGAGCCGCCTGAAGCTGGCCGAAAGGGAAAACAGCCCAAACGGTTAACATTTGTTGTTGCAAAGAAGGATTTAATAGCCTTATTTGCATTGCTTCCCTTTGAAGCGAACTGAAATATTTTCCAACATCCGTTTAGAAGGGAATGGTCCAACCCTAAAACAGCATATATGCCCGGCACAATACATCAGAACATAAAAAGCATAAGAGAAATTAAAAACTACACCCAGCAGTACATGTCCGAGAAGCTGGGCATCACGCAGGCCGGATACAGCAAAATAGAGAAAGGGGGTGCGGGGCTGAATTTTGAAAAGCTGGAGGAAATCGCCGCTGTTTTTGAAATGAGCGTACAGGGCGTCATAGCCTTTGAAGCAATGCCGTTTTTCCAGCCTGCCGTTGAGCCGTCCATTGCCCGCAAGCCTGGATTTGATGATCTAGAGAAGCTTTACCGCGATAAGATCGGGCTTTTGGAGAAGCTGCTGCAGATTACAGAAGCAGAGCTTAAAAATTATAAAAGCAGATGCGGGGAGATCTGAATGCATCGGGATTATATGGCTGTAGTCTGCCTAATCCCAGCCTGAAAGGATTTGGGAAAAAGGCATCAGGTCCAGTATGCCGAAGCTGGCTTGAATTAGCAGTCAATAATTTCTTTTAGTGATTTTGTAATGCTCCTTAAATTATTTTGTTTTTCTATACACCACACCGCTTTGCGTTTTTTTGCCGCATTTTCAGCAGCTGCAAAACAATAGGAACTTTACTGAGTCCTTTGATGCTTCGAAGCAGTTCCAGAAATTCGCCTGCTTCAATATGAGACAATTGGTACAGAAAAATCAAGTCAGGAAAAGTATTTGTTCCATTGAGGTTTTTTAAGCGCCTGCAGCTGATGCCATTGGTAATCCTTAGGCAGTAAGCCCGGCAGATTTGAGATTCGGGTCTCTTATCTGCGGGCCTGTCCATAAACATAATCTTCCATTTATGCTTATCTGTATGGGCAGTGTCCCGGAATTGGTTTCCGGGATACCGTATGTAAAGATATAACGCAGATCTGCTTGTTTATTACACAATTTACTTGAAATATTATATTTCATGTATATAATTTCTGGATGCTGGCGTGTTTTTGTACTCTAAATCCTATGTTGAATTTACATAATTCCCATCTTTTAGATGGCAATTGTGTAAAATTTAATGAAATGTTTGTTTTCCGTAGACTGAAGTTTTACCTTCCATTATTATAAGCTCATATCGTATATAATTCCTTTTTACTGATTTACACAGACTATAGCTATGTAGCCCAACGCGGTAGCTTATAGTTTTATGTTTGGCAGGAAACTGTAAATAATGCCTGAATTGGAAAACTCCAAAAAGATTATCTGCCTGACGGACCATCATCCCTATGGCCTTATGCTGCTCCATGAGGCGCATTTGGCTCTTGATGTGCCTTTTGAGGTTCTGCAGCTCTGCAGCGCAGAGTGCTGCTGGAGCATTATTGAAAAGAGACGGAGGCTTTCCCATTATATGTTTATGGATATCTTTCTGCGGGTCATGGATGGATCTGCGTACCTAGAAGCGGTGAGAAAGTACTGAGGTGCTGATCCGAAGATTGACATTTATACCGCTGACAGCAAAAAGGAAAGCCTGGAGAAGTGCTTTGTACTGGGGCGGATTTTTATGCCCTGAAGCCATCGGCTTTCTCCGGCCTTCAAGATATGGCCGCGCTGGTCATGAAGGGAGGCTGGGAAGGTCTGGAGAGGAACAAAAGGGCATCTATTATTCCTTCATTACAGGTCGGATCCCAGTGCCTGCAGGGAGGGTGTTTCCCTGATACATCTGCCCTAATGCTTGTCCGTAGTCGCAATTTTGAAAAAACCAAACCAATTGATATAACAATACTGCCCGTAATCAGCCGTAGATTGCCCGGGTAAAAAAAATGCCGAAATGGAAACAACCTTGCAGCTTTTGAAAGACATAGTGGATCACGCGCCACAGCCCATCGGGGTCTATACCGGAAAGGAACTGAGGATCGAGCTTGCCAATCAGGCAATGGTCCATACCTGGGGCAAAGGGGATGCCGTGATAGGCAGGACCTATTTCGAGGTGGTCCCTGAAATCGGAAAGCAGCAGATTTTCGAAGAAGCCATATGGGCGTACGATACGGGACAGCCTTTCCATGCCAGGGAGAAAAGGGTGGATCTTATAATGGACGGGGAGCTGAAGACCTTCTATTTCAATTACAGCTTTATACCGCTTTTCGATTCCAAGGGAGAGGTATACGGGATCATGAATACCGGTGTGGACCTCACCGATCTTCATCAGGCAAAAGAAACCGCGCAGAGCGCCTCGGAGCAGCTCCAGATGGCTCTGGAGGCATCAGGAATGGGAACCTATGAAATAGACCTGGCTACGGGAAGAATTGCCACATCGGGTAACTTCAGGTCCTTCTGGAATATAGAAGGACCCATTACAAATGAGAAGATAATGGCAAAGCTCCATCCGGATGACATTGCCGTAAGGGAGCAGGCGCACCTTGAGGCGGAGCAGACCGGCCTGATCTCCTATCAGGCAAGGATCCTGAACGAAGACCAGACTATCCGTTGGACCAAGATTGCCGGGAAAATTATAAGGGACCAGAACGGAAAACCGGCCAAGATCACAGGAGTGATAGAGGACATCGGACGCCAGAAAGCCATGGAGGAGCAGCTTAGAAGCCAGGCAGAGCAGAAAACCAAGGAACTGCGCCGCTCCAACGACGAACTGCTTCATTTTGCCAATCTGGTCAGCCATGACCTCAGGGAGCCGGCGCGCAAGATCAGGACTTTTATCAGCCGGACCAGAAACGAGGTGATGGGCACCTTTAATGAGAAAGCCGCATTCTATCTGGATAAGATCGACCACTCGGCCCAGCGCATGCAGAATGTGATAGAAGGGATCCTCGCGTACTCGGGCGCCGAAAAGAAAAAGCAGCCTGTGGAGCTTATCGACCTGGAGCAGGCGCTCGAAGAGATAAAGACCGATCTGGAGCTTGTCATTCAGGAAAAAAATGCAGTTCTTTTAAGCGATGGGCTCCCTTCAATCGAGGGAGGGAGAGTCCTGATCCAGCAGCTTTTATACAACCTTGTGCACAACGCTCTTAAATTCTCCAGAGCCGAGGTGCCTCCAAGGGTCGTGATCACTTCTGATATCCTTGACGGGGCAGAGGACCGTAAGGTGCGGATCTTGATAAAAGACAACGGCATCGGTCTTGAGAATGATTTCAGCGAAAGGATCTTCACCGCCTTTGAGCGCCTGCACTCCAAAGACCAGTACGAGGGCAGCGGACTGGGGCTCTCGCTCTGCCGCAAGATCGCAGAAAGGCATGGGGGAAGCATAACGGCATCCGGGAAGACCGGCGAAGGGTCTGTCTTTACGCTCATACTGCCCTTAAAACAGAAAAAAGATACCATTTAGCGCTGTATTGCACCTGCATACTGTTTTTTAACAGCTGGGATGTTTTCCGGGAAGCTTAAAAAGCCTATATTTGAATAAAACAGAAAGGAGCCGGTAGCTGCACATGGAAAAGACAATAACAATGAAGGTGAGAAAGGATCCGGCCCCGAAAGAGCAGAGGAGCCTTTTGAAGTTAAAAGGGAGCCTGATATCCAAAGGATATACCCAGATCATACACATAGAGGATCTGGATGAGGTGTTCCATCTCAATACTTTTGAAATTCCAGAGCAGATGGGAGATGAGGTGCGCCAGTACATAGCGGCATTTATCGCATCCCAGGAGCTTTCACAGACTATAACCATAACCAACTAAACTAGATTTGTAAGGGCGGAAGCCGGGCGTTTTTTTGGACTGCTGTATTAATGGTTTTAATTAGTATGCCATTAATAAGCAGGCTGCTAATATTATCTTAATTTAATATTACTTTACTTTAATATTATTTTAGGTTTGTATTATTTCTAGGTTTATATTTTTTTTAGAAGCTGTTCCCGCTATCCGTTTCAATCTTCTGCGCCGAACCCCGGCGCAGAAGGATTTCCGATTCTATCGGGGCTAAAAAGCGGATTCCATTTTATAGGATTGATTAACATAAATAACTACGAGTGAAATTTCTTTAAAAAACACTGTACCTTTTGAGGCAGGTTAAGTAATTCGATTTTTCCAAATAGTAAATTTTAATGTTGTTGTTTGTTAAAAAGGAGGATTATCTGCATATTCCATTTTAAGTCTTTTAGAACACTTTATCGTTTACTATAAATCTATCAATGGAATATTTATTTTAAATTCAACACTAGAAACTATAGCATATAAAGCTTTTTCATTTATAAGTCTTGTAGTTGTACCGTCTGGTCTGTATAGTTGAAATTTTTAGCGGTGAGAGCTTAAAACTGGTGAAGACAATAAAGTTTTTTTGTGCAAGGTATACATGATGTATTTGCTGGACTGGATAATTCGGAAAAATGAACATCTTTGGTGTAGTGTTTGGGAGAATTGACCAGACATTGATGCGGGAGTAGTTTTGCCTTTTGCAAAGCTTAGAAATCCTGATCTAGAGGGAGCAACAACAAATGGATCGACATGAGTATTGAATTTTTCCAATGAATTCAACTAACCTAGTCAGTCTTCATATAATGAGGTGTGTTATAAAAATAGCGAAACTAAGCGTGGTCGTTCGCTCGTTGAGTTGCTTTAGATATTGATGGTTTGCCTTTTTCAACAAAATAGCGAAGTGGTTAAAATCCTTTTTCAAAATCGCTGTACACCGTTTTTTATTTTGGTCAAAAAAAATATATAGATCTATCTATTTTTATCGTATTTTTACAAAAAAATAGAAATATGAGCAGGAAATACAGTGTAAAAGAAAGGATACTTGACACGGCATCTAGACTGTTTTATCATCAGGGCTTCAATGCAACAGGAATAAACCAAATAATTGCCGAAGCGGATATTGCCATCGGTTCGCTGTATAAGCATTACAGATCGAAGAACGATCTTCTTTGCCATTATTTGGAAAAGCAGGCAGAGACCTATTTTACTAATCTGGAATTCTGCCTGCAGGACGAGAAAACGCCTGTTCTCAAAATTCTTAAATTGATAGATTACCGTATTAAACTTCAAGAGCAGGCAGATTGTCTAGGTTGTCATTTTATCAAAATCAATGCGGAGATGGGCAGAAAAGATCAGCGTGTAGAACAATTAATAAGCAAGCATAAGCAGCATCAGCGGGATTTTATTGAAAAAATAATTGGTGAAATAGGGGAAATGGAAAATCTTTCAATGAAAAAAGAAATGTTGTCCAATACCATTTTTCTGACCATTGAGGGAGCCGTAGTATCAGCCGGTATCCACGGAAATACGGATGATCTCAAATCTGTCAAGAAATTTATCAAGCAGATTTTCTAATTTTTTTACCTTAAAATAGATAGATTGTTCTATATAATATGAAAATTAAAAACCGTAGACAAGTTTCGTTGCTCATCCTATTGATGGCGCACATGCTCACGATAGTGGATATATTTATTGTAAATATTGCTATCCCTTCTATTCAGGATGGGCTAGATGCTGCCCACGCAGAAGTGCAATTAGTGGTAGCGATGTATATGATCGGATTTGCTTCATTTCTCATCATTGGTGGAAAAGCAGGAGACCATTATGGGAGAAAAAGAATTTTACTTTTAGGCCTGTTCTTTTTTATGCTAAGTTCAGTATGTTGCGGCTTGGCTCAAACGTCTGGACAGCTTATCCTTTCAAGGTTTTTTCAAGGTGTGAGCGCAGGTCTCATGTCCCCACAGGTATTATCCTATATGCAGGTCCTTTTCAAAGACCATAAGGAAAGAACTTATGCCATTGGCTGGTATGGCATTGCCATCGGTATTGGAACAATGTTAGGGCAGTTTCTTGGGGGATTTCTTGTTGAATTGAATCCCATAGTTGTTGACCAATCTTGGCGCTATATCTTTCTGATCAACATTCCTGTCTGTGCCGTAACTATGCTGTTTGCAAATAAATTTCTTCCTCTTTCCAAAGACCGATTTTCATTAAAAATGGATTATTCAAGCGCCTGTCTATTGAGTATAGGACTTGTTACGCTGATTTTATCTCTTACTATTGGATTAGAGCAGGACAGTTGCCTTGTTGGTACACTTTTAACTATTTCATTGGTGCTTCTTTTGTGTTTTTTTGTTAGACAAAAACAAAGGAAAAAGAAGCAAAAAGAACCTTTGCTTGATTTGGCACTTTTTAGGTATGGAAATTTTAAAATGGGTATATTTGCAGTCGCAATTTTTATGCTGATGCTGGACGGTTACTTTTTTGTACTTGCCATCTTTTTACAGGACGGTCTAAGGTTATCACCGATAGAGGCAGGGTACTTCATTGTATTTCAGGGAGGCGGTTTTATCCTTGCTTCATCGTACTCTGCCGGACTAATACTTCGCTTTGGAAAAAATGTGCTGATTGTCGGAACAGCAATGATTATCTGCGCACTAATTTTACAGCTTCTACTCTTTTATTATCAAAATACGGGCATTGCCAACTACGCCGTGATGACGGTACATGGTATCGGTGTTGCTTTGGTATTGCCTTCATTAGCCAATATTGCACTGAAAGGTTTGCCTGAAAATATGATTGGAAACGCTTCGGGTGTTTATTCAACACTACAGCAGCTGTCTGGTGCTTTAGGAATAGCTTTAACAGGTGGGGTATTTTATTATGTTTTAAACGACAACGTGGATTTTACAAATTTCTATAAAGCCTTTACATACGTCATATTAATCCACATATTTTGTCTGATAGTTATATTGTTGATATTAAGCCGACTGCCTCAATCAATATTGCCTCAAAGGGCGGCTAAACATAATAATCAAACGGAAAAGTGATGCAATAAAACACTGGCTCGAGATGTCAATCAACCAAATGGGGATTGAAGAGATATGCGCAGAAGACAAATTTCACAATAGTCTTTTGTTCTACTTTGTTTATCAAAAACGGTACATTACAATCCAATTTTGTATTTCTAATGAATACTCAATTTTTAGTTTTTTTAACACGGAAATAAATCAATTTCTGGCGTTGTTTGAACTACAAGAGGCATTTAAGACTGTATAAGTTTCGAACCTAAACTCTTCAGATCTTGATTTTATTGAATTTCCTGTATTCAAAAATATCATGCGCTACGATTTTGATACAAAATTTGAATTACTGAATAGGTATAAAAAACGGATCTAATTTTTGCAGTCCAAATAATAGCCGCTCCACTTTTAAACCAGAAAATAAATGAAGCTTCTTTGATTTCTATTTTTTTTAGGGACGTAGTTTATATAGCCGTATTCATTTAAATCCTTTATGCACCTGTGATACGTGGCAGGACCGGTTATTTTGGCTATTTTCATAATTTCATGCCTGTAATGAGGGGGGAATGTTATTTTAGGTTTGATATTATTTTTAGGGAGCTTTATCCCGCTATTCGCTGCACACGAGCGGTAGCGAACTGACGAAGTAATCTTTTGCGCCGAACCCCGGCGCAGAAGGATTTCCACTGCTATCGGGGCTAAAAGTTGAAAAGACAATCCTAAATTGTAAAATAGGCCCGGTTGTTATTTGGACGTAAAAACAAATTGAAGCAGTTCAGAGTTTTACAAAGTCAATTTCTATTCTATTTCTGGTGTCCCAATCATGTTAAGTTATCAAAATATAAAGATGGATTTTTAAAGTAGAAGATTGTGAGGGCAAATTAAATTATTGGAAAAAAATTGTTTGCGTTTTGTGGCATACAGTTCCCCCCTTCAAAATGGTACCTGGAAACAGCCTAAGGTGGTCAGAATTTAATTTTTGCGGGATTTAATCTAATCTAATTAGAAATCTGTATGAGGCAGTTATTGTCCAATTTTTTTTTTGTGGCAAAATGATAGTAAGCCCAAAAATCACTGTGCCAAGATTCTCCCGCAAATCTCTCATGGCTGAATGTTGTAACAGTTTTTGATGCAGACAGCTCTGCCGATGAAAAGCAGGGCTGTCGTTCTATAATAAAGCAGGTGAATTTTAAGGTCTTTTTTAGATGGCGGTTTCGTCTTCCGCCTCGGAAATTTCTTCTTGGGAAGCGGTGTCCGTATTGGTCTGCATCGTTGTCTGATCTGCCGCGATTTCTTGCGCAGCATTTTCCTCCAATGCGTTTCCTTGTGCAGGTGCCTGCTCTTTGGAAGTCTTTTTCATCAGGATATAGAAATCCCTCAGATGCCACCATGCCGGACAGCGGTCCACAGGACCGTTATAGTTGCGGATGGTTGTGTAGCAGCTCTTCAGGAAAACCTGCGTATCGGTGATGTTCGCCCACTCGGTCCATTTTACTTCCCTGGGCGGGGGATGGCTTTCAAAATGGCGTTTGATGTCTTCGTAATTCATGGGGCAAATTTAGCGGATTAATTATGGATTTCCGAGGTTTTTTATCACATAAGTATTTAGAAGCAAGTTGATTTAATCTCGCAAAGTCGCGAAGGCACGAAGAAAATTAAAACTCTGCCACTCTGCGAGATTAATTTATTCCAAGCATCGAAAATCTTAACTTAGCGAAATGAAACATTTATTCAAAGCACAATTAAATTGAACTTCCAAACAAAATGAAGATTCTTCAAAAAGATTCTACAGCAAAAGTCATCAAATTCAAATTGAAGGAAAATCAGTTTTAGATATTTCGGCAGCAAAAGCTTTCAAAGGAGATCCAGAATTATAGAATCCCGAAGATTTATTATTAAGCAGTTTGGCTTCCTGCCACATGATGTCGTATTTATATGTCTGCTCTCAAAATGGAATTAAAGTTCTTGAATACTCGGATAATGCCGAAGCAACATTAGAAGTAAATCCAGATGGAAGCAGAGGTTTTACAGAAGTTCGATTAAATCCAAAAGCTACGATTACAAATCCAGATAAAATAGAATTGGCTTTAGAGCTGCATCAAAAAGTAAATAAATTGTGTTTTATTGCTAATTCCTGCAATTTTCCTGTTTTGCATAATGCAAGTTGTATGATATAAGTGGAATAGATTGTTTTTGTATTTATTTTATATTTTTATTGTTAGTTGAAAGGTGTGAAAAAAGCCTTGGGTATCCACTTGAATGTTCCATTGTCATGATTTACATTTCCTAATCCTGGCCAAGGTAGGTGATATGCAAATACAAGCATTTTATTATTGGCCAACATTTCGAGGATATTTTTGCGAGTTTTTACTGCCTGATCAAAATCAGTATCAAATAAAAAACCCCATTCAGGATACTTGAACAAAATCACATCAGAATGAATTACATCTGCAATATGTAAAAAACTTTCATTGTTTGAAAATACGTTTAAAATTAAATGTCCGGGAGTGTGTCCTGGTGCGGAAATTAAACGAATGCAATCAAAAAGTGTAATATCTGAGCTAGTTAATTGAAGTTTAGGTTTTACGATATTTAAAATATCCCTTACCTTATAAATCATGTTTGAAATTAAATTAAAATTATTTCGTAAATAACTTTTGGAGAAATCAGGGTTTTTACAAGTCCAAAAATCATATTCGGTTTGTGCCAAATAAATATTGGCATTAGGAAAAGATATTTTTTTGTTTTTGTTTACTAATCCTGCAATATGATCTAAATGGCAATGAGTTATTATAATATCGGTTACATCAGTATTTTTGAAACCTGCTGTAAATAATGATTGTTGCAAATGTCCAGCAGTTGATTCTTCATCTCCTAAACCGCTATCGATCATAATTAACTGGTTTGCTTTTTTTATAAGGAGTATGTTAATACCTAGATCAACATGTTCAGTATGTCTAAAATTTTGATTAAGCAATTCTTTAATAATTTCAGGTTTGATATCTGGACCAAATATTGGATGTGCTGGTTTCATAATTTGATAACCATCACTTATGATAATTATTTCTAAATCACCCAATTTGAAATGATTGCTAGTTGATTTGTTGCTGTATATCTGTTTTTCCATTTGTCGTTAATTAGGTTTTTATAAAAGCTTATTCTTTCAATTTGGTTCAAAATTATGTCTATTTGTTATATTTGCATAATTCATAATTTTAATGAAATGCATTAATAAAATTAAAGTATGGTTAGGGATTTTCTTGATTTGGATTTATTACACACATTTGTATTGGCTGCAGAATTAAAAAGTTTTACAAAAGCAGCTAACCAAGTTTTTCGTACCCAATCTGCAGTGACTTTACAAATGCAACGATTAGAAGAAATAACAGGTCATAAACTTTTCATGAAAAATGGAAGAACTTGGCGATTAACTAATAGTGGGGATTTATTACTTGGATATGCGAGAGAATTATTAGATATAAATAATAAAGCAATGCTCGCTTTAACAGAGGCATCTACGGTTGGTCAAGTAAGATTGGGAATACGAATTGATTTTTCAGAAAAAGTTCTTACATCTGTATTGGAGCAATTTTCTCTTATTTATCCACAGATACAAATAGAGATAATAGTAGATCGTGAAGAAGTATTGATGCAAAAATTAGATTCTGGAAAATTAGATTTAATTGTAAATTTTGGCAAAAATGTGCCCGATAGTGCTATTCCTGTAGGGCAAGTTTCATTGCGTTGGATAGGTAATGGAAATGAATCTGTCATTTTAGAGCGACCCCTACCTTTGTTATTATTTGATGCTCCTTGTATATTTAGAGAAATCGGAATAGAAGCGCTTCAAAAAGCAAATTTAAGTTGGCGTCCTGTCCTCACTGCTAGTAGTGTAACAGGAATATGGGCAGCAATTCGGGTTGGGCTAGGTATAACAATTCGAACAGAAATAGGACTGCCATTTGACTGTATCGCTTTTCCTTTATCATCAAATTTACCTGTTTTGCCTAAGATATCTATTTTTATTCTGATGCAATCAAATAATTCATCTCTAGTCATAAAAAGTTTGACAACAGTATTACGTAATGCGATAGAAGAACAATTAAGCGAAACGGAGAAAAATTAGAGTATCATAGATCGCCATAGATAATAGATTAGATTGTAAATGCAATTAATTGAATTTATTGTAATTTAGAAAACGGATATAAACCAATTTCTGGCTTCAATGGAACAGCAGGCAACAGTAAAAGTTATAAAGCTTATTTTTTTAATTAAAAAAATAGTATACAGTTTCGAACCTAAGCTCTTTAAGCCTTGATTTTGCCGCAAAATTTAAATTACTAAGTAGGTATAAAAAACGATCTGATTTTTGCATCCCAAAAGATAGCAGCTCCTTTTTTAAACAGGAAAATAAATGACGCTTTTCTGGTTTCTGTTTTTTTAGGGACGTAGTTTATATAGCCGTTTTCATTTAAATCCTTTATGCATCTGTGATGCGTGACAGGGCCGGTTATTTTGGCTGTTTTCATAATTTCATGCCTGTAGTGAGGGGGGAATGTTATTTTAGGTTTATTATTATTTTTAGGAGCTTTATACCGCTATCCGCTGCACACGAGCGGTAGCGAACTGACGAAGTAATCTTTTGCGCCGAACCCCGGCGCAGAAGGATTTCCACTGCTATCGGGGCTAAAAGTTGAAAAGACAATCCTAAATTGTAAAATCGGCCCGGTTGTTATTTGGACGTAAAAACAAATTGAAGCAGTTCAGAGTTTTACAAAGTCAATTTCTATTCTATTTCTGGTGTCCGAATCCTGTTAAGTTATCAAAATATAAAGATGGATTTTTAAAGTAGAAGATTGTGAGGGCAAATTAAATTATTGGAAAAAAATTGTTTGCGTTTTGTGGCATACAGGTCCCCCCCCTTCAAAAAGTAATCTGCCTATTCTTTATTTAATTTAAATGTTTTCTGATTTTGAAGAGGTACGCTCTGGCATAAATATACTTGAACCTGTTTTTTTTGGTATTTATTTTACTGAGTATTTCCTGTTTCAGAATTCGATTTACCACCGTTCTGATACAAAACTTTAATATGAAATATCTATGGAATCGCCTTAGCTTTTTGTGGCGAAAAAGGTAGCAAATCCAAACTGTAGGTGCCACGATTTTGCCGCAAAACTTATAACGGTGAAGTATTTCGTAAGGGTCGTCTTAAATTTTGTGGCATATTTAAAGGCAACTCCAAAATCTGTATAAATCAAAGTTTAATCCAATATTTTTTTAACCGCCTTAGCTTTTAGAGGCAAAAGAGGTATACCATCCAAAATTTTTAAGCCACGATTCTGATATAAAACTTAAACTGATGAACCATCTTTAAAACTAGCATTTGTGACAAAAAAAGGAATATTTTCAATCTGTTTGGGAAAAGAATTTGCTACGCTATAAACTCTTATTTTCATCAATTAGATTTACTACATAAGAGTTGAATGAGGAAAGATTTTTCTCCAGCGGGGAAAAAAAATCAATATCTGCATTTTCAATTTCAATAAGTGCTTTCTGAAGAACGGTTTCACCGCTTCTTGTGAGTTGAATTATTTTTGCTCTTGTATCTTCAGGGTGTTCACGTCTAGTTATAAACTTTTTATCTTCAAGTGTACGAAGAACTTTGGAGACCATCATTCTGTCGGCATTACTCTGATTGGCAATATCAACTTGCGTGACTGGACTGCTTTTTTTTGAAAGCCAGCCTAATGCTGCAAGTAATGCAAACTGTGTTTGTGTCAGATCCAATGGATCCAGAACTTTTTTTTGTTTGCGCTGCCATAACATGGTAAGCTGTCCGAGCAGGTACCCAGGGCTGTCGTTTGGGCTCTTAAAATGGAATTCAATTTCTTTGGCCATATATTTTTAATTCATCATTTGTGCAGATATTTTACTAAAATCCTGCCGGTTAATTTCTAAAATCCCAAACCGGAAAGGGGATCCCCAGTTTTTTTTATCTTCAATAAAATCCAGACTGTCAATTAATGGAAGAATAGAGATGTCATTACTCGGGAAAAAACTGATTTTACGTCTTGAAGGACAAAAATCTTCCGAAACCTGGAACTCAAATATGTCATCGTCCACAACTTTACCCAGAGCTGTAAACTGCTGGCATTTTTCGGGTTTTCCTAAGGTCTGTTTTCCTGAATAATAAATTAAATAGTCCCCTTTTTTCATTCGTTTCAGTGGAGAGGCTTTACCATGGCAGGTCTGCGCGATCTCCTCAAGCACCGCATTTTTTACATGGTCTTTTGAGGCTGAAAGCACCCAATATTTTGTTTCTCTGTCTTTCATTGTAAAATTAATAAAAGCCGGCATTTAGTCACATGATTTTTTTGGTAAAATTTCAATTATTATTTTTCCAAAGGCTGCCTTTAGAAAGCCGGCTGTCTATCTTTAAAGTTAGGTATTTGACTGTATTTTTAGGTTAAGAAAGTTATCTGTTTTTACTTCGCATTTAAGAACGTAAGTTTATAACCGTCAAGATCTTTCACATGAAATGCGCGTCCAAAAGGAGTGTCGATGAGCGGACCTGCAGTAGTGATTCCTCTCGCTTCAAATTTCTCTTTCAATTCATCTACATTTTCCTCTACAGCGAACCAAAGCGCTACGCCGATGCCAAGTTCTCTGCCATCAAGCGGTTCAAGAGGTGTGCGGATTGCAAAGCTTGCTTCGCCTTTGCTGTATTTGAAAATGCATGCCTGCGGGTTGGATTCTCCAATTTCGAAACCTAGTTTGTTTTCGTAAAATTCTTTTGATGTTGCTAAGTCTTGTACTTGGAGTGATGCAAATGTTAACTGTCTCATTTTTTATGATTTTAAATTGTTGTCGCAAATATAATATTCGCGACAACAATTTGCAAATATTTAACCGTCTTTAACTTTTTGAATTCATAAAATTTGTGATTTAGACTCTAAGCATTGGGAAACATCAGGATATCAATAAACTAAAAGAAGCCTTATTACCAAAGGCTATACCCAGATCATGCATATAGAGGACATTGAATAGGGGCACTCCAGGTTTAGTAAGCATTTTTTTGTTTGTTCAGCAATAATAGATGCATCCTCTGGAGTTAATGCTCGAATTCGGAAAACATTATCATTCGACTGTGACAAAACGCACAATAATTATCCATAAGATATTCTACATTCGCTGCTGTCGTTCAGGATCCTAATCTGTCGAATAGTGAGAATCTTTCTTGCATCAGATTGATGATGTCAGCATAATATGCTTGCAGTACGGCTTAGTACAAAAATAGATATAACAAAAGACTATTAGGTTAAGTGATACTTACCTCAATGATAATGTGTTTAAAATAAAAAATGAAATGGAATTTATGTTGAAATCAGGCGAATTAGAAGATTATTTTTTAAAATATAGAGAAAATACAATCGGTAGCAATCACAGTTTCGAAACGATGTACGGTATTCAAAATTTATTATATGCCGACTGGATTGCCAGCGGAAGATTATACGGGCCCATAGAGGATATTATGCTCAGTAAGATCGGACCGATGATCGCCAATACACATTCCTTTTCCAGTCAGACCGGAAAAGCTTCAACATATGCGTACCAATATGCCAGAAAATTAATTAAAGACCATGTAAATGCATCGGAAACAGATTGTCTGGTTGCCACAGGAACTGGAATGACCGCTGCACTGAATAAACTGCAGCGTATTATGGGACTGCGCTCATTGGATAATTTGAACAGTGAAAGACTAAACTCCGAGGATGAAAGGCCTGTTGTTTTTATCACGCACATGGAGCATCATTCCAATCAGGTACCCTGGTACGAAACAAGTGCCGATGTCGTGGTTTTACCGAGCGGCGAAAACAATCTGGTCGATCCGCAGATACTTTCACAAGAAGTGGAAAAATACAGCAGAAGAAGGTTGAAAATCGGTTCATTTACGGCTTGTTCCAATGTCACGGGAATCGTTACACCGTATCACGAACTGGCTAAAATCATGCACCAGAACGGCGGTTACTGCTTTGTTGACTTTGCAGCTTCGGCACCTTATGTCAAAATAGATATGCATCCTGAAAATTCAGAAGAACAATTGGACGCGATTTTCTTTTCTCCACATAAATTTCTTGGAGGGCCGGGAACCTGCGGTATTTTAGTTTTCAACGAAAAACTGTATCAGTCCAAGTTTCCTGATAATCCTGGCGGAGGAAATGTAAAATGTACGGATCCATGGGGAGGATACCATTACAGTGATGGAATTGAAGTAAAAGAAGATGGAGGCACACCCGGATTTCTTCAGGTAATACGAACTGCTTTATGCCTGGAACTGAAAGATGAAATGGGAGTGGAAAACATGAAAAACAGGGAAAAGGAACTTTTAGATCTTTGTTTTTCGGAATTTGATAAAATTGAAGGACTGACCATTCTAGGAGATTTGAAGACGGAAAGAATTGGCTGCGTTTCGTTCATTGTAAAAGATATACATTACAACCTAATGGTAAGGTTGTTGAATGACCGCTTCGGAATCCAGGTTCGTGGAGGCTGGTCGTGCGCAAGTACATATGCACATTTTCTGCTAAATATTGATAGAGATAAATCGAAGGCAATAACCGACGGAATTCTTAAAAAAGACTTATCTGATAAACCGGGATGGGTAAGGGTTTCTCTTCATCCGACAATGACAAACAAGGAGCTAATATTTATTTGTACTGCCATAAGGAATATTGTTTTAAATATAGAAGAATGGCAAAAATTATATCTATACAATCCAATGACCAATGAATTTGACAATCTGATAGTCAATGATACTATAGCGGATGACGTTAGACATTGGTTCAAATTACTGTAGATCAAATTTTATGTGCCGTATATGTTTCGCAAAATAGAAAAACATAAAAAAAAATTGGCATTCAAATTTGATAAATGAATAAAGATATTTTCTTTTAGAAATTTCAATATGGCTACAAGATCAAATTTTGAGAATTGTAGGTTGTGAAAAAAAACTTTTCAATTTTCCATGAATTTTCTTTTGAACAATGATATGGGAATTAAGATCTGCCGTTACGATTTAATTGTAAGAGTAAAAATACAGTTTTAATTCCGTACAGCCATAAGCAGTAGTTCTAATTTCCAAAACTGGAAAAGCAAACCTATACAGAGCAAAATCTTAAAACCACGTTATGAAATATATTGAAAATCTAGTTTTAAAAGTGATTGATGGACAAGAGAACTATCGAAAAATCAATGGAAATTGAACAGCACTGTGACAAATGGCACAAAATGGCTTTTCGATTATCTTTATTTTCGCCTTTAAAGAATGTATAAAGTATTCGGTCCGCAACTACTATTATTTTGGATGGTTAGGAATTATATTGTTGTCGAGTTTTTTTAGGGGAAAAATTTTGTTGGTAAGCAATCTGTCTTGTAATGGCGGTTCTGTCTAATCAATTTAGAAAATGTCTTTCAGGTAATTTTTACTATATTTTATTATAGGGCTAATTATGAAAGTCAAGGAGCTGTGTTGCAGCAGCTCTTTAAAAATTTAATTAAAATATATACATATAAAATGTCAAAGACTATGGAAAAAATAAAATGTCTAATTATAGGTTCGGGTCCTGCAGGTTACACAGCGGCCATCTATGCGGCCAGAGCCAATATGAATCCAGTTTTATATCAGGGAATGCAGCCAGGCGGCCAGTTGACTACTACCAATGAAGTGGAAAATTTTCCAGGATATGTAGATGGTATTACAGGTCCGGAAATGATGATTCAGTTACAGGAACAAGCCAGACGTTTTGGTGCAGATATTCGAGACGGCTGGGCAACCAAAGTTGATTTTTCTGGAGCTATTCATAAAGTTTGGATTAACGATTCTATTGAATTGTATTGTGAAACTGTAATTATATCGACAGGTGCTTCAGCAAAATATTTAGGATTGCCATCAGAGCAGCATTACCTTACTATCGGTGGAGGAGTTTCTGCATGTGCTGTATGTGACGGATTTTTCTACAGAAATCAGGAAGTTGTTATTGTAGGAGCAGGAGACTCTGCTTGTGAGGAAGCGCATTACTTATCAAAACTTTGTAAAAAAGTTACGATGCTGGTTAGAAGCGAAAAATTCAGAGCTTCTAAAATCATGGAAGAGCGTGTTCGCAGAACTGGAAATATAGAGATTTTGATGAACCACGATACAGTTGAAGTTCTTGGAGACAGTCAGGTTGTTTACGGTATTAAGGCATTAAACAAAACAACGGGCGAAGTAATCGAAATTCCAGCTACCGGGTTCTTTGTAGCCATTGGGCATAAGCCAAATACAGATATTTTTAAAGAATACGTCACATTAGACGAGACAGGTTATATAGTAAATACTTCGGGAACATCTAATACGAACGTAGCGGGTGTATTTGTGGCTGGTGATGCCGCAGATCAGGTATACCGTCAGGCAATAACTGCTGCAGGTACTGGATGTATGGCTGCCCTTGATGCTGAAAGATATTTGGCCGCTCGAGATTAATTCTTGCTAATTACTCAAATTAATAGCATAATGGATTATTACATATATGGGTTGGTGATAAAATGTCCGATACTTTTTAGTATCGGACATTTTTTAAATCCAGTAAGAACTTACGTCTAATAAGCCGCTGTGAATTGCTGTTTGGAGTGTTTTTGATTTTCTATTTCATCTGCTATTACAACGGCCAGATCTTCAACAGAAAGCATGCTTATTTTTTCATCGTTAAATACAGGGAAATCTGTTCCTATGCGATATTTTCCTGTTCTTCCAGTTTTGACATGTGGATGCATTTCGAATGGCGGGCAGAAAAATGCCCAGTCCAAATCCGTTTCATTTTTCAGTATGTTTAAATAATCTCTGGATGCTTTTGCACCTGCTCTAAATTCTTCCGGGACTTCTGGCGTATCAACTGCTTGTACACCTTCAGCAACATATAGACTACCTGCACCTCCAATGACAATATAACGCTTAGCACCTGCAAGCTTTACTGCTTCATGAATTGCTTTAGAACCGGCAAGGTAATCATCATACATATTTGGGTTTTCCCAACCTGCATTAAAAGCACTAACCACAATGTCACTGCCTTTTAAAATTTCAGCAAGTTTATTTACTTCTGTAACGTCTGCCGAAACAGTGATTAAATTAGGATTGTCTACTGTTTTTACATTCCTTGAAATTCCTGTAACGCTGTGTTTACGGTTGATTAGTTCGTTTGTGATATTCGTCCCTACGAATCCTGTCGTCCCGATTACTGCTATTTTCATATTTTTATTATTGTTTAAAATTCAATTACAAAAATACGAATTGCAGTTACAATAATTATAGTAGATACCTTTTGGTAACTAGTTACTTTATGGTAATTAGTGTTCTGTTAGGTAATTAGTTATATATTTGTAGTTATGAAAAAGGAAAAATCACAACTCACAGATATTTGCCAGTTACAACTTAAGGGTGTCAAAGATACTCAGGATTTGTTGAGTGGAAAGTGGAAAATGGTTATTGTAGCTGCACTTTTTTACAACGGAAAATTTAGATTTATGGATTTGAGCAGACGTATTGAAGGCATTGCACCAAAGACATTATCAAAGGAACTAAAGGACTTGGAAGTGAACCAACTTGTCACAAGGACTGTAGTAGATACAATGCCTATTACTGTTGAATACGAACTTACGGCGCAAGGTAGAAGTCTCAATAAAGTTGTTGAAGCAATGGGGGAATGGGGAGGCAATTACAGAAAATCAATTTTAAATAAATAGGATAGGCTTTCTGATGTGCATCCATTCTAAAGCAGCATGCGTTGATGTGATAATAATAGCTTTTCCTTTACCAAATTTTTATTCAGTTTTGTAAACCATGAATTGTTGATCTATATGGCATCAAAAAGTTTAAATATTTCAAGGCTTTACACAATTTTATAATGTTTCCCCAAATGCATAGGTCAAAAATGGAGTGAGCTGCAGACTGTAAGATATAAAGCTAATTCACAGCCTTTCTATGTGTTGATCAATAACGAAGAGACCAATCTGGAAGAACCGGTTGGTTATACTCCGGATACTCAGGAATATATGAAATGGCTTAAATCAGGTATTGCCAAATACAAATAAGATGAGCTTTGGACTAATGTTATGGAGTTTAGTTATTTCACTAAGATATGTGATCTATTAAAATGACAAAAAAATATGGTAGGAATGTCCATTTTTGAATACCTTAAATGTTTAACTAAAAATTTATTATTCTTGTAATAATAATATTTTTTGAGGTTACTTATAATTCATTTATTTTTGAAAAGAAACACCTTGTACGAAGGATACTTGGTGTTTCTTTTTTTACTTATGAATATCAACTCTCAAAAACTCACTATAACGAATTTTTACTTTTTTTTAATTATTAGTAAGGTTCAGTAAGTGAAATTAGTAAGTAAGTAAAAAGCTTTTATTCATTTCATTAAAAGTATTAATTATAAATTATTAGAGCTTTCAAAGACATTATGGCTAAATTTAGGGTTGGCAAATACAATTAAAAAACGTAATAATTATGCAACAGTTCTTATGTATTTAATCTTTTTTAACACATTGTATTTCAATGAGGATTCGTTCAAGGCCTTTTTAATTGCGAAAATATTTTCAGCATTTTTAGTCTCTAGCCGGAATATAATTGATTCTGTTGAGCATGATTTGCTTTTGACAGTGTAAAAAAATGTGACAGCGTCATCTTCGGCAAGGATATTATTTATGAAATGTTTTGCACCTTTTATTCCGTTGGGAAATTCTATTCGCAAATAATGAACAAGTCCTAAAAAAAGGCGAGACAACTCCTTGAGCTTATCTTGTTTTTTAAGTTTGTTCAATCCTTCGCTTAAAATGCATACTACATTTTTTCCTTCTAATTGGTCAGCATAAAGGTCGAGTGCTGAAATGCTGAGTGCTCCGGAAACTTTCAGAGTGATTTTGTGATGTTTATGAAGCTCAAGGACACTAGTACATAAATGTCCTTGAGGAATATAAACCCTATCATGTAAATTTTCAATTAGTTGGTGATACAAGGGCGATGTTGCGCCTTCAAGACCAGTAAAATTTAGCGTTTTCTTATCTGGATCAGATTTCAAGTTTTTGACCTCTTCCGGCAGAACAGCTATAATTTTTGTATTAGGGCTAAGTACTTTAAAAACAGCTACGATTCCTGCCGCGAGTCCGCCACCAAGCATTGGCACAAACAAAAAATCAATTGGTGCGTTAGTCTGTTCTAATATTTCAAGGCCGGTCGATGCCTGGCCAGCAATTATTTGAAGGTCATCAAAAGGATGGACAAAAGCTTTTCTATTAAGTGATGAATCACCCATCGCAATCGCCAAGGCGTGTTCTTGTGATTCCCCCGCGCGGATCACCTTAACAAATTCTTTACCTAAAGACTTTATTTTTTCTATTTCTGACACGGATGTCTTGGTAGGGACATAGATTGTACCCTTTACTCTTAATGCATTGCAGCAGTGTGCTACCCCTTGCAGATGACTGCATGCACTTGATGCTATTATTCCATTTTTTTTCTCTGTTGGGCTAAGTGTACTTATTTTAGAGTACGCACCCCTTAGTTTAAAAGAGTGTGTAAGCTGCATATCTTCTCTTTTGAGGCAGATTTCAGCGTTGTACTTTTCTGAAAGGTATCGGCAGGTCTCAAGAGGTGTCTCCACTGTAAATCCTTTCAATTGCCTTTGTGCTTTTGAGGCTGCGCTAAATAAGTTCATAAAATTTCTGTGTTATAAATATTAAACCGACAAGCACGGTACTAAAGGAACTCTCAAAGTTCAATGCTGAACCCAGGGCATGATGATATAAGTGTAATTCTGGGGCCTTTGAC
Organism: Flavobacterium sp. HJSW_4; assembly: GCF_042436695.1. Lineage (NCBI taxonomy): Bacteria > Pseudomonadati > Bacteroidota > Flavobacteriia > Flavobacteriales > Flavobacteriaceae > Flavobacterium > Flavobacterium sp. HJSW_4. The sequence continues at coordinate 168,795 of NZ_JBHNPP010000002.1, read as the reverse complement.
AAACTCGGTAAGCCCGAGCGGAGTCAGTTCTTCTACCAGATAGTTTATGTCTTCGACTTGCCCCGTAGCCTGTAGAATCGTGTAATCGCTTCGAATTTCAGAAATTCTTAATTCATTGTCTTCAAGGAGTTTTTCAATTTTCTTTTCAGACATTAAAGCTGCAGTCGATATTTTAATAAGAGCAGTCTGCCTGTAAATGATTTCGTCATCGTGGCTGTAGTAACATTTGTATACCTCTATGATTTTTTCAATCTGTGCCGCTAGGTTTATAACATTGTCCTTTCTTTCATTAACCACAATAGTAATTCTGTAAATTTTTTCGATTTCGCTCTCTGACATATTAAGGCTCAAAACCTTAATTCCTTTTCTTATAAACATTGAGGACAGTTTATTGAGCAGATGAAATTGGCTTTCAGAATAGATGGTAAGTGTATAGTCGTGTTCCATAGTTTTTATTGTTTAGTTGGTAGTAACTTTTAGAGTAAAAAAAAACCTTTCACATTTGATTGAGAAAGGTTTTTATTAAGGCAATATTTTCCTGACTCGTCATGTGATACGAATAATAATAATTGCAATAATGATATTTTTTTTAGCTGTGTTTTTCATATTTTCTAAAATAAAAAAACCTCCTGTATTAAAGGAGGTTTGTAAATTGTATCTTGTACTTATTTATATAACATATCCTTTCATAATTACCGGTTGATAATAATGCTAATAATAATGAATATGTTAATGAAGTGCTTCATGTCTAAATATGCTGATGCAAATATAAAGATGTTTTTTAATCTGCAAAAAAAATATTTTGATCTTTAGAAAAATAATTCCTGTTTGACCCGTGGAGTTCTAAATGAATTTCTCTCTCAAATGATTGTCTCAAATTTGAACAGGACAACATCTTTATTATATAGGCTTGATTTTAAAGAAAAAGATTTACTGTTTATATCAAACTAATAACGATAGTAAATATAAATTCGGGACTGCAAAAATTAAGAATATTTCTACATGCATCCTAGATAGGTCATTTTATCAGGCAGAAGAAAGTTTGTTGTATAATCGTGCCCGCATCCTTTCTCCAGAGTTCCAGCCCCGATACCATAAGCCCCCTCATCACGGGGAATTCAAAGGACTGGTCGGGAGCGGCCAGCATATTGCGGCGCAGTATGGAGAATATCTGGTCGTCGGAAAAGTATGGCGTGAATTTTTTCTGGGTGGAGTACAGCTCCTGCCAGAAGAATTTGAGCGGTCTGCTGTAATATATCTTTCGTGCCATCTGTTTTTTAGATTACTGTAAATGTAGCATTTAAAACGGTTCATCTATCCAGCAGTATAAAAAAAGGCCCGCAAAAATTATGATCTTTTGTGATGTTATTTAAAAGTAGAGAAGTATTTCAGCCGTTTATTTTGTCCATATGGTAGCGGGAGAGCCATTTCTCCATCCTCTGGAGCAGCTGGATCTGCTCAGGGTCGCCCTTCGGGTCTGAAAGCCCTGTTAGGATCCTGGAGTAATGGAATTTTTTGTCCTCAAAGAGGCAGGTGAACCTGGGGTGTTCATTATGGGAGACCAGCCAGCTCCCTTGGGCTGTTTTTTTTATTTCAAACTTCTTCATATCTCATGCGCCGTGGATTCTGCATTGCTTTAATTCTAATGTAAAGCAAATTTACAGGTTTTATTTTTAATGGTGCGGCCTTGATGATAAGCTGGACGGGTTGGAGCGGGCAGCACCGCCAATTGTATTGCTGTTGTTTTAGTTTTAATTTTTTGGAGCTTTTTCTGCTCTGCCTTTAACCCAGGTGGCGGCGGATTGGCGGAGGAATCTAATGTACGGAGCTCTGTGGATTTTTTTTGTCTTGTTTTTCAGGAGCTTTATCCCGCTATCCGCTGCAATCTTTTGCGACGAACCCCGGCGCAAAAGGATTTCCGCTGCTATCGGGGCTAAAAGTTGAATCCATTTTCCTTGATTCTGCCGCAAAATTTGAATTACTGAACAAGTATAAAAACTAATCTGATTTCTGCAGCCCAAAAAATAGCGGCTCCACTTTTACACAGGAAAATAAATGACACTTTTCTGGTTTCTATTTTTTTTAGGGATGTAGTTTATATAGCCGTATTCATTTAAATCCTTTATGCACCTGTGATAGGTGACAGGGCCTGTTATTTTGGCTGTTTTCATAATTTTATGCCTGTAATCAGGGGGGGGCGTTATTTTAGGTTTAATATTATTTTTAGGAGCTTTATCCCGCTATCCGCTGCACACGAGCGGTAGCGAACTGACGAAGTAATCTTTTGCGCCGAACCCCGGCGCAAAAGGATTTCCGCTTCTATCGGGGCTAAAAGTTGAAAAGACAATCCTAAATTGTAAAATCGGCCCGGTTGTTATTTGGCCGTAAAAACAAATTGAAGCAGTTCAGAGTTTTACAAAGTCAATTTCTATTCTATTTCATGTGTCCGAATCCTTTTAAGTTATCAAAAGATAAGGATGGATTTTTAGAGAGAAGATTGTAAGGGTAAATTAAATTATTAGAAAAAAAATGTCTGCGTTTTGTGGCATACAGTTACCCTCCTTCAATAAAAAAACTTGTTATTTGATGTTTATGTTGGGGTATGTTTCCAAACCGTCAAATTAGTACTGCGTCAAAATATAGAAAAAGCTTATTCCATTACACACTTAATCCAAAATTCCTAAAAAAACTATTGGATGTAATTTATTAAATACTCAAATTAGGCATTGTAAAACCTTCGTTTGTGAATTTTTCTCTTATATTTAAAAGTTTTTTTTTGTTAATGGAACTGTCGATATTTTTTTTCTTGTAAAGATTTCCATTACTTAAATCTAATTTTAAACCTGTTTCATAATTGTGAGCATGAGGATTAGAGGGAAACGGGTCGGCATCATTTTTATGGAGTTCCCAAATTTCACCCTTTACCTTAATTTGTTTTTCACGCAAGCTAGATTTAACTCCTTCTGGAAAAATGCCATCATCTTCAAATAATTCAATACTGCCAATTGTATCTGAAAAGTAGTAATCCTTAAATTCATCATATATTTTTAAACCTTTATCTATAATGTACCAAATTACTTGGATGTTTTCTGTATAATTATTTTGTTCTAAAATTGCAAGTCCTAACTGATCAGGAGAAATTGAAATTCCGCGATCCTCGGAAATTCTAGCAGCTACCGTTTTTAGGGTTAATTCAACCCATTCTATTTGCAAATTTGGAAATCTCGTATTTTCGTTTAATTTGAAAATATGTTCTAATTTTACTTGGCGATTATATGCTATTCTACCATACTCTTCGATGAGTTTTCCTAATTCAATCCATTTTGTATTAAAATGTTGCCAATCTTCATCTGTAATGGCATTATGTTTTAGTCGTTCGACTTCTAATGCATGTGATCTAATTTCTTCAAATGTCATATTTGAGAGTTTTTTATAGTTATGGATAAAATTTCGTCCAATAGTTTGTAGTCATACAGACTTGAGATTAAATTAATCTAATGATTTGGCAAATCTTCCAAATATAAAACCAATATCAGGTTTTAAGACTGAATAGCTAATTGCATCGATTGGTTGGTCGCGCTTTTTATTTAGTCTTGATGTCCGTATCCTAATTCCTCATTTTTATCCCAAAATGCTATAAAAAGTTCAGCAGGCGTTCCTTTATTAATTGTCCAGTCTGCAACTATCTTAATAGCCTCTTCCAAATCTTCTACGTAAGCCATTCTGCCATCACTGCCCCTAATTCCTTTTTCATCTTTTTTTGCACCTCGATTAATAAGAATGTTCTTTTCATCATAAACAATTCTTCTTACGTCTTCAAAAGATTTACCCTTTGGTAAGCTGTCTTTTAGAAGTTTTGACAGACCTTGATAATATAGTTGAAACTTTTGAACTGGGTCATCTATTTTCTGTCCAAGCAATTGTTCTGCTTGATTTTCTACAACAAGTTCAGAATCCACATTAATCGAAAGTTGTTCGCCTTTTACTTCTTCAGATTTTTGTAGTATCTCCAACCTTTCTATATCCTCTTGGGAAAGTTTTCGTTCGGCCTTATCTGTATTGTTTTTTTCGTTGCTCATTCGTATGGTTTATACCGTTAGTAATTGTTTTATTTTTATTGCCGTTTCTTTGATAGATTCATTATCCCAATTGGAAACATTCAATTTTTTTGTTATGCCTTTTATGTTTGGGAAATATTCTTTAAAAGCACCCCAATAATCATTTCCTTTTTCAGATTGCCTCCATTGATATTGTGAATAAATTATACAAGGGTGAATTTGGCATTCCTTTGCAAATTTTTCCACCATAAATTTATTATGTATCATCTTTTCAATGTATCTCATTTTTTCGGATGATAATAAATATTCAGAAGCAAATTCATTTGCTTTGTCTTCCTGAATTAAAAACAAATCCGGTTCGCCCGATAAATGATATTTTGTTTTCTCAATTGTTTCCAGATCAAATAAAACGTGGTGAAGCTCGTGAATCAAGGCAAACCAAATTGTAGCATAATTTTTATTGAAATCTGTAATTACGATACAAGGTTTATCATTAATTAAAAACGTTGCTCCACGAATTTGGGTTTTAGGTAAAGATGGCTGGAACACTATTGTAATTCCGATGTTAAACAAGGCTTGGAAAACAGTCAGTAAGCCAGTTTCTGAATTTTGTGTGTAGGGTTTGATTTTAGGAATCAGATCGATAAGATTCTGTCTTTTATATTCATTTGGGTTATCGATTAATTCGAAATATTTGTAGCTGGATTTAATCCAAAAATCTTTCATTTTGTCACTAAATGATTTCTTAGTTCTACTATAAAAAGCTTCGTTTAATTCTCTTTCGTATTCATAAATGCTATTGATATCAAAGAATTTACAAATTCTTTCTTTTAGTATTTCCAAAGAATCATTTTTATTAATAAATCCTAAACTTATTAAAGTTTTAAGGTCAAAGAATTTATTTATAAAGGTGATGTCCATTGAAGATTGAAGTTCTTTTATTTCCTCAACAGGTCTGTCTTTAAAATGCACAATTAAAGCATTATTAAAATCCATTTCTAAAAATTCGGCAAGTTTTAATAGCTTGATAATATCAGTCTGTTTGGAAGTTTTATCAAGAATAGCGTCTAAACTTCTTCTTTCCATTCCTGATAATTTTTCAAATTGAGTTTTAGTTAACCCAGATTCATCAAGTTTTACTTTTAATAATTCTTCAAGAGATGGACCGTTGTATTGGAAGCTTTTATTTAAAATATCGTCTATCATGTTAATTTGAGGTAAATGTACCGCAAATATAGTGAAATGTTTTAAATAAAATTAAAAAATAGAGGTAAATTTACCTTTTATTTATTCTCAAACAATGATAAAAAATAACCGTTTTTGTTTTGGTAATGATTTTTATTTGAAATGATAGCATTTTAGCCAAAAAATATAACATCCATAAAATGGCATTAAGAAGACTTTTTGCAGTTGGCTTTGTGTGATCGAAAGCTTTTTTAATTAATAATAAGAATGTATAATTCATCCCCTAAGCGGACTGCTTTTCTTTCTAACTTCTCTTTGTCCATAGTATCCCAATTTATTCCCTTTTACTTTTTGATCAAAGGCCACTATGCTTTTGTCTTATTTCAGGAGCAAAGGTAACTCAGTGCCCTTTGCCAAAAGCAAGGCAGGGCCCTTCAGGTCTGGCCTGAAAATCTCCACCGCTTCGGGTAGTATTTTCAAGCAGAGCCCTGCTTTTGGCGGAAACTAACCTTTTTATGCTCATGAAACAAAACATAGCATACTGCGGCTCTTTTTGCTGCTTTTACGGATGCTATTTTAGGGAATTCATTATAAAGAGGGCAGAGGCTGAGAAGGTGCTGGATAAGTAATGCCATGAGTTGGCACCGGAATCTAATTTTGCCTGATCACATAATGCTGTATTTTTTGGAGCTTTTTCCCGCTATACGTTACAATCTTTTGTGCCGAGCCCCGGCACAAAAGGATTTCCACTGCACACGAGCAAAGCGAACTGGCGAAAGCAATCGGGGGCTAGAGAAGTTGAATCAGTTTTCCTTGATTTTTCCGCAAAATTTGAATTACCAAATAGGTATAAAAAACGGATCTGATTTTTGCAGTCCAAAAATTAGCAGCTCCACTTTTAGACAATAAAATAAACGACGCTTTTCTGGTTTCTGTTTTTTTTTGGGACGTAGTTTATATAGCCGTATTCATTTAAATCCTTTATGCACCAGTGATACGTGACAAGACCGGTTATTTTGGCTATTTTCATAATTTCATGCCTATAATGAGGAGGGAATGTTATTTTGGGTTTAATATTATTTTTAGGGAGCTTTATCCCGCTATCCGCTGCACACGAGCGGTAGCGAACTGACGAAGTAATCTTTTGCGCCGAACCCCGGCGCAGAAGGATTTCCGCTGCTATCGGGGCTAAAAAAATGCTAACGGCTGTTAACTGCCCACCCATTATCTCATAAAATCCCTGGCTAAATTCCTTGCCATTTTATCAGTAATTTTTGCCCATTGGTTAGGATGGATTATTGCAATTCTTGATGTGTATAACGAAATAGTTTCATCTAATAGACCTTTATCAATAAGTGTTAGACTCTTAAAATTCTCTGTCAAATCTTTAATATACTCGAACCTAGACTTATTAGGTATTGGTTTTACTGAGTATTTCCTATTTTAAAATTCAATGTGCCATGATTCTGCTAAGGAACTTAAAACCTAGAAAAAATCGCAAAAGTTTAAAATTCCTGCCTGACAATGGCTTATGTCTTAGAAAATTTTATCAAATCCAGATTGCTGTCTGAAAAATATCAGATCCTAATGTAAAAATTTTCAAACGACGGCTGCTCACTATGGGTCTGCGACACCAAGAGCATTGCCTTGCGGATCAGCTGGATCAGATGCTGGTAGTCAACTGGTTTTGTGATAAAATAATTGGCACCCATAGCATACATTTTTTGAATGTCCGACGGGCTGCTGCTGGTGCTGAAAATTACTATTATGTGTTTGTTGAGTTCCAATGATGTCCTGATTTTATCTAGACATTCCGCACCTGATAAAATTGGCATGTTCAAGTCTTAAAAAAATCAAATCGGCTTCCGGCTTCGGTGGACCTTTCAAGAGCATCATCAGTTCGGCGCCATCATGGGAAATGGTGAGTTTGACCTCCGGAAAGTTCTCGGAAAAAACTTCGGAGAAAAAATCACAATCGTCCGGATCATCATCCGCGAGTAAGACATGTCTGTATATTTTATGTGCCATAATTGCATCCTATGTTTTTAGAGTATTCCAAAGATATAATTTTGGAAGTCCTTTTGCAAATAGTAAGAAAACGGTGTGTTTTTCTTAACTCATCGTTTTTAATCAGCTTTTGGCAGTTGAAGTCAAATCAGACAATTATACAAATGCATATTTTTAAAAGCTGCTATTTTTTAATGTCAATGTTTTCAGTATTTTAAATGAATTTTTGGTTATGCTTGCATATAGTTATATTGTTAAGATGTTTTTAAAAGCAATTACATATAGTATGTTTTAAATTTACATAATTCCCATGTTAAACATGGGAATTATGTAAAAAATAATAGTATTTTCATTGCAGCGGTCATACTGTCAGCTCCTTCTTGGTGCATAAAATCATGGGAATTTTAACAATATGCAGTCAGATTAAGTTAGTGGGATTTAAATTTTATAAGATAATATATGGATTTTATAAACCCTTCGATTCGATACTTTATAATTTTGCTTACAATGTCTGTTATATAAATTCAGGTTAGAGGTGGAAGGTAATTCCTAGAAGATTGTTTTTTTGGAAGATTGGGATCCTTTAAGAGCCCTTCGCTTTAACTTAATTTCATTTTCGAAAAACAGGATAGTACAGGCATACCAGGAAAACAGACGGTTTCTATTTCTCGGGCATTATTTTTACAAATAAACCCTGCTTTGTATTGCTTTCAATAGACGGTATGCTTAACTTTACTAACATCATTGCAGCTCAAAGAGACTGCAGCACAACATATCATATTATGAATAGAAAAATAATTTTACTGGTTGATGATGACTATGACGATGCGGAATTCTTTAGGTGGGCAATGGAAGGAACAGAAGAAACTTTTTCAGTCAAGTTTGTTGACAGCGGTGATGCCGCGCTGCATTTGCTTTCCGAGTTGGATTCGCTGCCTGATCTGATAATACTCGATGCCGGTATGCCCAAAATGAATGGCTGGGAATTGTTAAAGCATATCAAACTGGATCTGCGCTTTGCAAATGTGCCGATCATAATGATGGCAACTTCTGCGCGTATTCAGGGTATCGAGCAGGCCGATTCGCTAGGAGCCCAAGCATATATAGTTAAACCTTCAGACTTTTACCAGCTAAAATCAATAATGGAGCAGCTTTGTGTGGGCATCCAGACCAATCTCGATGCTACACTTGAAACTCTTCGCTCCACTTTGCCCGAGAGTATCTATACATTTAATCATATACAGTGATAATTTTAAAAAGATTAGCTGTCTTTTTAAAACTGCTTGCAGAGTTTGCTGCTATAAATTGTAAGACAATACATTTTAAGTTCCGATGTTTAATTTTAATGGAGATTGATATTTAATGAAGATTAAAGATATAGTTAACCGCGATCTGGTTACATTGACCAACTGCGACCAGGAGCCTATACATATTCCCGGAAAGATCCAGCCGCATGGTTTTCTGCTTGGGCTCACCAATAATTGGACAATAGACTACTGCACCGAAAATATTTCATATTTCATTAATTTGAGCCACACCGAGGCGTTGGGAAACAGGTTTGAAACGGTTTTTGGAAGTGCAGCTCAGGAGCGTCTTTTCAATTATATCAATTCGGATACCGCGCAGGATGTATTTCCTCTGGAGATTGATCTGCAGGGCAGAAAGTTTCAGGTCAATGTCCACAAAAGCGAGGATACTTATATTCTGGAGGCCGAGCCGCAGTTCGACAAGCAGATCCTGGCTGATGTGTACACGCAGACCATTCAGTTTGTAACCCAGATGAACAGCACCAAATCCCTTAAAGATCTGTGCGCCCTGGTAGCCGAAGGCACCCGTGAGATAACAGGCTATGACCGCGTTATGATTTACCGCTTTGATGAACAGTACAACGGGGAGGTTTATGCCGAAAGCTGCCGTAAGGATCTTGAGCCTTTTTTAGGACTGCATTATCCGCATACCGATATTCCCGTACAGGCAAGGGAATTGTATATCAGGAACCAGCTCAGGCTGATTGTAGATATCAATTACCAGCCCGTTCCAATTTATACCGTAGATGACAAGCAGTATAAGAACCTCGACTTGAGCCTGTCGGTTTTAAGAAGCACATCTCCTATCCATGTGCAGTATCTCAAAAATATGGGGGTTGGCGCCACGCTCACTATTTCCCTTCTCCACCACGACCGCTTGTGGGGACTGATTGCGTGCCATCATTATTCAAAGAAAAATATCTCGCCGGCAGTAAGGCTGGCGGCAAAACTGCAGGGGCAGTTTATCACCTCGCAGATTGATATCAGGGAATCCAATGACGAGAATCTTGATGCCAGAAAGTCAATTGAGGCACTGGAACGCATATCCGCCCTTGATCTTCCGCTGGCTGAGGATTCATTAAAAAGTATCATTGAAATGCCTGAGCTGCTGGCTCTCTGCAATGCTGCAGGTGTTTCGATATTGTTCAGGGACAAGATCTACAAAAATGGCCTTATTCCCGAAGAAGATCAGATAATAGCTTTTGCCGGGCTGGTGGAAAACAGGAAATTCGATGATTTTTACACCACAAGAAAGGTGGGTGATCATTTTCCTGAACTCGAAAGGTCATCCAATTTTGCAGGAGCAGTGTATCATTCCCTTGGAGGCTCAAATCATATCATCTGGTACAGACCTGAAACCATCTCTGAAATCAACTGGGCAGGCGATCCGGAAAAAAGTATCGTCAAGGATGAAAAAGGCCTGCATCCGCGCAATTCATTCAATACATGGAAACAGATTGTCAAGGGGCAGAGCAGCATCTGGAAACAGTACGAATTGAATTCGGCGGCAAAATATGCCCATTCTCTCCATAAATATTTAATGATGGTCCTGTTGAGCGAGGAAGAGGAAAAATACAGGCTTCAAAGCGAAATATTGAGGGAGACCAATTCTGAACTGGAAAACATCAATTGGATCAGTACGCATGACCTGCAGGAGCCCCTGCGCAAAATTCAGATGATTACCTCCAAGCTGCTTGCCGATAAAAAAGACGCACCTGCAGACCCTGAGGTTGATTCGCTGGAACGCGTTTCAAAATCAGCCTCTAGGATGCGCGAGCTGCTGCAGGATATCTCGAAGTACACCCGTATTAAAAATACCAGGGAGGCGGCAGAAAAAATTGATCTAAATCTTATTTATGAATCGGTACTGGAGGAATGTAGCGAGCTTATTGAGGAAAAAAATGCCGTCATTAAATGCGAGAGGCTTCCTGAAGTGAGCGCTATAGGTTTTTTGATGAAGCAGCTTTTCTTGAATGTTATTCAAAATTCCCTGAAATATGCCTCTGATGAACGCTTACCGGTAATAAGAATTACAGCTTCCCAGGAGCCTGTACTAATAAAAGAGCGTTTCAATGTGTACTGCAGCTGGGTCAAATTTACGGATAACGGAATCGGTTTTGACCAGATGTACGCAGATTCTATCTTCAAGGTATTCACGAGGCTGCACAATCAGCAGGAATACAGCGGTTCGGGAATCGGACTGGCATTGTGCAAGAAAATTATGCAGGCACTGGGAGGGACCATTTCAGCTGAAGGTAAAGTCGGAGAGGGTGCTTCGATCACTATTTATTTCCCCTGTGATCCTCTAGATACACTGCTGTGAATCTCCTTTCCAAGATTACGGAATTTCCGTTGATGCAGATAATTCTGATGTGCAGTGCTCGCAGAGTATGTATTTCAGAATTCTGCTGTGGGATTTTAAATGGATTGAGTTTTAATTTTAAAAGATTCTTGTTTGCATCGGGCTGAAAATACCAGAAAATATTTTATATTTCTCATTTTCAGTTCTATAATAATGAGCAGTATATCCAAGCCAGACCATTTGGCACTTGAAGGAAATCCCCGATGCGCTTGTCTGAAATTATTTTGTATCTTTGTATTTATTAACCGGTTTCTCGGATATAATTCGGTGGTTTATCGATTCTTAAAAGCCTCGTCCTATAAAGGCTTTTGCTGATTTTTAGATTCTTGTTTTATGTTTTGGCTGCAATACAGAATTTATGGACAATCAAAAAAATACCCACAAAATATTAATAGTAGATGATGATCAGGATGACAGAGATTTTTTGATCGATGCGCTTCTGGAAATTGATCCCGATATTGTGATAAATGAATTGGCGGATGGAATAAGCCTTATGAACAGTCTTCTTGAAAATTCGGAAAAAATTCCTGATATTATTTTTCTTGATATCAATATGCCGGGCAAAAGTGGTCTGCAGTGCTTGAAGGAAATTAAAATGCACAACGGGAACTTAAAAAATGTAAGAGTCATCATGCTTTCCACCAGCAGTGATCCTTCAGATATTGAAACGGCTCATGAACTTGGGGCGTCGTATTATGCAGTAAAACCCAACTCACTGGGTACTATGAGATCGTTTCTTGAAAAAATCATAAATATGGATTGGAACATACAGAGCCCATATCAGTTTCGTCTTATTTGACAATCGCATTTAGTATCATAAATCTAACAGCTAAAACTACAGCAGCTGTTTTTGATAATTCTAATTCAGCCAAAAGCTGTCCCTGTTTTAATATGGCAGCTGCCGGTTGGTAAATTGTATGAAAATTGCAAGAAGCTTTTTTACCGATAAAAAGATCTAATACAGGACTGTCCTAGGCAGTACCAGTTCAAAAACAGCACCTGGGTCTTCTGATTTGATGTTTTTCATTTCTCCGCCATGTCTCTCTGCAATCTTTTTACACAGTGAAAGTCCAAGACCGGTTCCTTCGTACCGATCTTTGGAGTGCAGCCGCTCAAAAGCATTAAAGATTTTTTCGGAATCTTCCACTGCAATCCCGATGCCATTGTCTGATACTTTGATCCTTAAATGGTCCTCATCTGTACTGCAGTCAATGCTGATTCGAGAATCGAAATTATCTCGGGAAAACTTCAGCGAGTTGGCTATAAGATTGTAAAACAGCTGATGAAACAGAATTTTCGAACCTTTCAGCATTGGCAGTCTGGAATATGTGATAACTGCTTGTTTTTCAAGTATTTTTATTTCAAGATCCTCTTTGATGCTTTCTATAGTATGGTTCAGGTCCACAACTTCCTGCAGATCCGGTGTGCCGGCTGCAGAGTAGTCCAATATGGAATCAATCATCTCTGTCAAGCGTGAAGCGCTTCTGTTTATTTTATGTGCATACTGGCCTATCTTGGGAGCCTGGACAGTAAGTTCTTCTTCAAGTATATTGGAGAACATCAAAATTTTACGTACCGGCTCTTTCAGATCATGGCTTATCACATGACCAAACTGTTTCAGGTCGTCATTGGAGCGTTTTAGCTCTGCGGTGCGCTGCTCAACAAGCTGCAGGAGCTCGTGCGCATTTTTTTTCTGCTGGGTGATATCCTGTGCAATTCCGACAATAATGTTTTCTCTATTGTCGCTTTCTGAAAGCGATCCCGATAATCTTACCCAATACAGCGTATCATTGATCACTACTCTCAGCTCACAATTCAAGCCGTCATTCTCAGCAACCATCTTATAGGCGTTTTCCAGCAGGGATCTGTCCTGGGTATGCACAAGCGAGGTCAGGTCGGAAATGGAAACCTCATCGCTTTTTAATTCGAAAAATTTTAAAAAACGTTTTGTGCCTGTGATGGTGCCCTTGTATGTATCAATCTGGAAAACACCGAGCTGGGCCGATTCAACGGCCAGTCTTAATTTTTTTTCAATTTCAAGGGTCTGTTGTCTGGCTACATTTAATTCAGTCACTTCCGCAGCCGTATTCATCACACCGTAGACTTCTCCCTCTGGACCGAAAATAGGCGTGAAGTTGTAATTGAAATAATGCGGTCTGAGCTCGCCTTCCACAACGATGTCCACTCGGGCATTTTTTGCCTCATAGGGTTTTCCGCTGCGCAGCACCTCACGCAGCTGTTCGAAAATCTGCTGGTTTTCAAGTTCAGGAAGGATCTCTGTATAATTGGTTCCTATGACATCAGGCCCCTTGCCATAGGTTTTGATCATGCACTGGTTGGCCAGTACAATTTTCATTTCATATCCTGTGTATACCCCGATTGGAAAGGGTGCTGTGTCGATAACATCACGTAAAACGTTTTCTCTCACTGATTCTGGAAGATTCATCATACCTGTAAAAAAATAATGACTAAATGGTAATGTAAAAGTTTTCAAAAGCCGGCTGCCTGGTATGATTCTCAGAGACCAATACCATCGCTTTATTGATCAGTTTGGCAAGACTGTGATAGTCGGCAGGTTTTGTGATGAAATAGTTCGCTCCCAGAGCGTACATTTTCTCAATGTCGGCAGAACTGCTGCTGGTGGTGAAAATGATAATGCTGTGATGCTTAAGCTGGTTTGATTCCCTTATGAGTTTCAGACATTCAGGTCCTGATAGTACAGGCATATTGAGATCAAGGAAAATCACATCTGCTGAGGGCTCAGGCGGACCGTCAAGAAGGCTGATCAATTTTGAGCCGTCATATGAAATGGAGAGTTTTAAATCGGGAAACTGCTGGGAAAAAATTTCAGCAAAAAATTCGCAGTCGTCTATATCGTCATCGGCCAGCAGGACGTGCTTGAATAATTTTTGAATCATAATAAAGTACTGCATTTTGGCAGTTATCTCAAAGATACAACGATAATAATCGATTAGCAACGATTAAATGCAGGCAGATCTGCTATGCAATGTTTTTTATTTTTGTATTTTATATGGATGTAAGCTCTGAACAAGCCATTCAGCTGAAGAAAAGAAATTTTTATTAGATCAGCGGTATGGATCTATTTTATTTCATAAAAGATATTCTGTATGTTTTTCTTGTAGGAATTTGGTTTAGTTAAGGAAGGAAAAACAATCGGCTGTGCAGGCTAAATTGTCTAATACAGATGTTACACACTGATTTTTCATTAGAATCTGTGTCTAGGTAAAAAATAAAGCCCGTCAACACTGTAAAGGGGAGACGGGCCTGTCCATAAACATAATCTTCCAAAAAATGTTTATTTTAATGTCTGGGAGTAATCAGTTCCCGCATTAAAAGTATGCTAAATAAATGCAGCATCCTCAAAACTTGAATCTTTTTATGTTGGGAATCGAATGTACGTAACGCCCGGGGAAAAATAAACCAGTTTCTTGCATTGTTGAACAAAGGCAATAGTTAAGACGCTAGCTACTTTCCCAGGCTTTTAAATTTTATAGTTGCGGGATCAGGACTGCAGCCAGCTTAAATAATAATTTAAACGAACAGCCTTATCGTTAGCGGAACCTGATTTGAATGATCTGCAGTGTCAGTGATATTATTGGTGTTTTAGTTTTATTTTATTTTTGTGGAGCTTATTCTCGCTATCCGTTTCACACGAGCGGTAGCGAACTGGCGAAGCAATCTTTTGTGCCGAACCCCGGCACAAAAGGATTTCCGCTGCTATCGGGGCTAAAAATTTGAATCCGTTTTTGGAAATAAGCCAATTCTGAGCTCAATGGAACAAGAGCAATAGTAAAAGTGATAAAGCTCTTTAATTTTAAAAAAAAAAGTTTAATATACTCGAACCTTGATAGGCGATTGTTGTTTTTAATAAGCATTTCGTATTTCAGAATTGAATTTGATGTGCAACGATTGTGACACAAAATTTTGAGAGTTTTTAAAATATTTGAAAATGAAGTAAGAGCAAAGAAAGCCTACAGATCTTACAATCTGTAGGCTCTACCACATTTTTGTGGTTTTTTGAAGATTGAAAAACTTTTGTTTCGGCTCCTTTTACCTTTTGGATTGAGAACGATATACGAAACATAAGGCAGTAAACCCCATATTGCCAGCGTTTTTTATTTTTTCTGGAATGCTGCTTAGAAAAGGCTTAATTAGGATCTATTCAGTTTTATTGTATCAAGGTAAAAGCTATTATTTTTCAATCAGTGCTTTTCTTAGAGCAGTTGCCGCATCCAAAACGGATTGCTGAACAGCAGGGATATGAGCCAAAGGGTTTAGCATTCCATAATCGTGGATAAAACCTTTATATTCTGTTATTGTAGTCGGTACACCTGCATCGTCCAGTTTTCTGCCATAAGCGACGCCCTCGTCGTGCAAAATATCATTTTCAGCAACCTGCACCAAAGCTGGAGGAAGATCTTTAAGCTCTTCTAATGATGCTTGCAGGGGAGAAGCGTATTTATTGTTTCGTTCTTTAGAATCAGGCAGATAGTTATCCCACATCCATTTCATTAATGGTGCTGTCAAGAATCTTTCCTGAGCAAATTTAGTGTATGAGGCTCTGGTGAAATCCGAATCGGTAACCGGCCATAAAAGCAGCTGCTGAACTAGCTTAGGGCCTTTTTTATCTTTCGCCATCAATGCCACAACTGCAGCCATATTTCCGCCGACACTGTTGCCTGCAACTGCAAGCCTGCTGCCGTCTACGCCAATTTCTTTTCCATGTTCAGCTACCCATTTGGTTGCCGCGTATGACTGGTTGATCGCGATAGGAAATCTTGCTTCAGGTGAAGGGGTGTAATCCGGAAAAACTGCTACTGCACCGCTGTTCACCACCAAATCACGCACTAATCTCTTATGGGTTGGATAATCTCCCAAAACCCAGCCGCCGCCATGGAAGAACATAAAGACCGGCAGCCCGGCTTTTGCTCCTTTTGGTTTTATAATGTGAATTTTAACTGTCTGACCGTCTTCTGTTATGGTTCTTTCAGATTCATCAATGTCAGAATAATCAAAGTTAACCGACTTTTGAGCCCCCACCAGCACCTGTCTGGCATCGCTGGGAGATAATGTTTCTAGCGGCTTGCCGCTACCGCTGTTCAATGCTTTTAAAAATTCTCTTGTCTGTTTTCCGATGTTCGGGTCTTGATTTGCAGGAAGAGACTGCGCTGTTATGTTTGAGCTAAAACTTAATAATGATGCTAAAGCTAATATTTTTAAAGAAATGGTTTTCATGATGATTAATTTTGAAGGTTAAGGTCTAGGATAATTTCGAAGTTAAAAGCTGAACTTACAGGACAGGTCTTTTCTGCCTCTTTCGCAATTTTTTCAAACTCTTCAGCTGGGATTCCCTGAACTTTTGCATTCAGGATCAATAGAGACTGAACAATTTTTCCATTGTCAAGTGTGATAATGGATCTTGTCTCCAGATGTTCGGGATAATATCCTGCTTGGGTTAGGTCCAAGCTCAATTTCATGGTGAAGCATCCGGCATGGGCTGCAGCCAGAAGTTCTTCCGGATTGGTTCCGATTCCATCGGCAAAACGGCTGGTGAATGAATATTGAGTCTGGTTTAAAACGGAGCTTTGAGTGGTAAGATGTCCGCTTCCTTCTTTCATCGAGCCGTTCCAAACGGCGGTTGCATTGCGTTTCATAATCTTTATTTTAGATTGTTATATTTTGATGGGACAAAGGTATGCTATCAATACAGTCTGAATAAAGATTAAAAAGTCGATAAAAATTGTACTTTTTTCCTTTTGCAAGGATATTGTGTTTATTTTTTGATTTCTTTTCTGAAAACCGATGGCGTTTTGCCTGATTTCTGCGTAAAGATCCGATTGAAATAGGCTGGGTCTTCATAACCCAGCTCATAAGCAATCTCTTTTATGCTCAAATCGCTGTAGAGCATTAATCTCTTTGCTTCCAGAATTATCCTGTTTTTAATCATTTCATTAGGGTTTTCCATACCAAGCTTATGGAATTTATTGGAAATTGTTTTTGGAGCAAGATTTAAAAGGCCGGCATAATCTGCAACGCTGTGTTTTTGCTTATAATGGATGTCCACTAGTCGGCTGAAATTGCGAAAAAAATCCTGCTCGGCAGTTATGAGATTGGGATGCTGGTTTTTAAGATTCTGCTTTTTCCATTGCCTTGTAGCGCGAATAATGATTTGCTTCAGATAAGTTCGGATCATTTCCTCCGATGAAAGATCCTGAAAAATAAGCTCATCATTGATATTGCCGAATAGTTGGGAAACCGCGTTTAATTCCTCTTCCAAAAGATCAACTTTGGGTATTTCAAAAATATTATTGAACAAAAGACCGTCGCAGGCCACTTCTTCATCGTGGATCTGAATGCAATAAAAATCTCTGTTGTAGTGTATCAGAAATGCATCTTCATTATTTGCAGTCTGAATATCCAGATACTGGTTTGTATTGACAAAAAAAAGTGTAGGACTGGCAGTATGATATAAATTGAAATCTACTGTCAAGGAATAACCGGCAGGAATAAATATGACTTTGATGTAGTGCCGGAAACTTTCACCATTTACAAAATCCAAAGTGTTTGAATTAAAAGAAATAAGGCCTAATTTCTTATGATGTGATTCTAAAATAGGAGTGGAATTGCTCATTTGATAAAAGTTATATTATGCAAGATTACAATTTTTAAGATTTGGTAGCATCAAATTGCAGAGGAAATCTTCAGATTTGTTAGTGTGGGAAACTTTGAATATTTTAATTAAAAAAATACGCATTGATAATAGTATTATCAATGCGTATCTTGAAACAGCTTGGTTGCTATAATGCTTATGCAACATATGTAATTTTTCAGCCTTTAATTGGGAAGAGCATTCAAAAATTTTAAGATTTCATTTCCTATTTCTGCTGCGTGGGTCTCCAATGCAAAATGACCGGTATCATAAAATTTGACTTTTGTTTCTGGTATATCACGTTTAAATGCCTCTGCGCCCTGAGGTAAAAAATAAGGATCTTTATCGCCCCATACAGCTAGAAATTTGGGTTTGTAATTTCTAAAATATTCCTGAAATTTCGGATACATGGCTACATTTGATTTGTAATCTTTTATCAAATCAAGCTGTATTTCAATTGCTCCAGGACGATTTAGAAAGTTCTGATCCATAATGTATGCTTCAGGTGCGATTAATGAAGCGTCTTTGACTCCATGGAAATATTGAAATTTAGTGCCTTCAATAGCAAAACTGCTCCTAAGTGCATCCCTGTTTTCCAGCGTGTCTTCGTTCCAGTATTTTTGAATTGGATTCCATACCGTACTTAATCCTTCCTCGTAGGCATTTCCATTTTGAGAAACGATGCCGGTTATTTTTTCTGGATTTGCGGCAGCAAGGCGGAATCCTACTGGCGCTCCGTAATCAAACACATAAACTGCAAACCTTTTCAGCGCAAGCTGGTCAATAAAACCCTGCATTGTTTTGGCTAGATTGTCAAAAGTATAGCTGTATTGGGTCCTATCTGGCATATCGCTAAAGCCGAAACCCGGCAGATCTGGAGCAATTACATGATATTTTTCGCTCAGTATTGGAATAAGGTTACGAAACATATGGGATGATGTTGGATAACCATGCAGTAATAAGATAATTGGGGCACCGCTCTGACCTGCTTCTCGATAAAAAATGTTTTGACCATTCACTTTAGTATTTTGATAATGAATACTTCTAATTGAAGTGCTTACTTTTTTGTTTGAATTTGTTTTTGATTGTCCCATAATTGAAGAATTCATTGTTACGACAATCAGAATGATTGAGGCTGTCCATTTTATTTTTTTTATTTGATTCATATTCTTTTTTTTTCAAAAGTATAGTATATATTTGATCGTTAAAACGATTTATAATGATATTGTAAATCATAATTAGTGATTAATGAATACCAACGACTTAAAGTTATTTGAAGCAGTTGCTTACTATGGAAGTTTTACGAAAGCCGCAGAAGCTATGTTTACAGTGCAGTCTAACGTTACAGCAAGAATAAAAAACCTGGAGCAGGAGTTTGATACAGAATTGTTTATTCGTTCTAACCGAAAAGTAGAACTAACAGCGGCTGGAGAAACACTGATGCTTTACAGTAAGAAAATCAGCCGTCTGATTGATGAAGCTAAAAGTTCCATAGTGAAGAATGATACGGTGCAGGGGCAGATAAAAATCGGTTCACTGGAAACGATGATGATTATAAAAGGTCCTGAACTTATCAATCATCTGGCAGTTGAATACCCATCTGTTGATTTATTTTTGCAATCCGGTATGAGGGAAAAACTTGTAAACGATGTCATAACGCATAAACTTGATGCGGCTTTTGTTCCTGCTCCTGTGCATATTCCAGAATTGGAGCAGCTTAAAATTAAGGATGAGCAGATTGTTATTGTGGCTCCTGCAGATTGCAAAAGCCTTGAAGATGTACTGCTTAATAATCCGCTGAAGACTATTGTTTTTGACCAAGGCTGCGTGTTTAGAGCAAAACTGGAGGCTTGGCTGCTGAGTAGAGGAATTTTTCAATTTCACAGTACAGTAATGAACTCCGTAGAAGGAGTAATTAATTTTGTGGAATCCGGTATTGGGATCAGTGTGCTTCCTATGGATATAATTTCTAAATTTTACAGCAGTAGATCTATAAAAACATTTGCTCTTCCCCCTGAATTGGGATTAGTGACAACAGTTTTGATTTACAGAAAAGATCTTTCGCCTGCACCAGCATTGGATGCCTTTATAACTCTATGTAAAAATGATACATTTTAGTTTTAAGATATAAATTCAATGCTTACCTACCCAAAAGTCCTTTGCGTAGGTAATCTCTGTTAATTTCCAAACTCCATTGTCCTATTAGTTCGCATCATATAAAAAATGCAAATAAGGGCTTTTCCTTGAGTGATTAGTGGAGATTTCCATCATAACCAAATACTTCTCAGCGCGTATACACTAGCTGTATTTTTTGGTAGTGTAAAGCATTTTATACATTGCTAAAATTCTCTTCTGCCATGAGTGCTTATCATTGCCCAAAATGGAGGGTAAATTTTACTTAAATGGATTTTACAATTGCACTTTAAAATTGTGAGCACTTTCATAAAGCATCAAAAAAACTTTCTTTAAAAGTAATTAATAGGATATCAAATCAGCTTAGAATCATCGAGTACATCTCGAATGAAGAGTAGATTATTGCAAAAGAATGTTATTATGAAAGCTAAAAATTGATAGGCATCTTCCAAGTTTATATTCTCATAAAAGTCTTTAATCATTCATTAATAGAATACGAATTTTCACAAGTCTCAGGCTAAAATTATTTATTGCAATAAAAAATTGAGAGATTAATCTTGTTATTCAATAGAGGGTTTTTTGGAAGTAGTAGAAATTTACTCAATTCTTTTAAATCACATAGCTAAGATGTAAATGATTGTTTATCAATGATTTGCTTGTTTTTTAAAAGTGGTTAGAGACTTGAAATATCAACCAAGAAAAAAAAAAGAAAAATAAAAATAGACAGACAGGTTTGTCTATATTGTATTTTTGTTTTAAGTTTGCCCTGTAGAATCGTAACAGATTTATCAATAAATGAAAACACGCAAATTATTAACAATTTAATTACTGAAAAATGGAACAGAAACATCCACTACCGCCTTTTACATTGGAATCCGCACTACAGAAAATTCAATTTGCTGAAGATGCATGGAATTCTCAGGATCCTGTAAAAATTTCTAAAGCCTACACCATCGACAGCGAATGGAGGAACAGGGATAAGTTTGTCAACGGAAGAGAAGAAATTGTCGAATTTCTTGCCAGCAAATGGACCAAGGAGCTGCATTATAAACTTAAAAAGGAGTATTGGTCTCACACGGACAACCGCATCGCAGTTCGATTTGAATATGAATATATGGACTTGGAGGGTAATTGGTTCAGGGCGTATGGAAATGAAAATTGGGAATTTGACCAGAATGGATTGATGGCTAGGAGATACGCTAGTATTAATGATTTAGCAATCAGCGAAGAAGACAGAAAGTTTAAATAAATGAACTTTATAGAAGTGGAATTGGTAATTAGTAATTATTGAATTTGCTGATTCCGCTTTTATCTATCTACACCATCAGAATCGAGAAGCTTTATTAGGGGGCTTCTAAAGGAATTAATTTTAATATAAAAATAAGAAAAGGGAGTTATGAAAATATTTAAACAGATCATTTTAACAGTTGGATTTCTGACAGCAGGTTTGGCAAGTGCACAAAGTTCCTCGAATACACAAACAGAGAAAAAGTATCCAATACCGCCATTTACCTTGGAAACCGCATTACAGAAAGTGCAATATGCAGAAGATGCCTGGAATTCTAAAGATCCTGTAAAAATTTCTAAAGCCTACACCATTGACAGCGAATGGAGGAATAGAGATAAATTTGTCAACGGAAGGGAAGAGATTGTCAAGTTTCTTTCTGATAAGTGGAAGAAGGAGTTAAATTATAAGCTTAAAAAGGAGTATTGGGCACACACAGACAACCGTATTGCCGTGAGATTCGAATATGAGTATATGGACCAGAAAGGTAATTGGTTTAGGGCATACGGAAATGAAAATTGGGAATTTGATGAGAATGGCCTAATGGCGAAAAGGTATGCCAGCATTAACGATCTGCCAATCAAGGAGAGTGATCGAAAGTTTAAATAACTGAAACTTTATATGAAGTAGAATTAGGTTTGTTTTTACAGCGCCTATTTCTACTTTTTCATGTGCCATACAAAAAGCAAGTAGAGATATGCTTTGTGTTTTAGAACTTTTTGTGAGCTAATTTCAAGGAGTTATAGACAGACAAGTTTGTATGTCTTTAGAATTAGTTATATATTTGTAATCTAAAATTTAGTTTATGATATCTCCAAAAGAAAGAATTATGGATGTGACCATGGTCCTGTTCGCTAGTCAGGGTTATAATTCAACCGGCATTAATCAGATTATTTCCGAAGCAAATGTTGCCAAGGCCAGTTTTTATCAGCATTTTAAATCTAAAGAGGATTTATGTGTCGCGTTCTTAAATGCAAGACATGTCTATTGGTTCAATGAGCTTGATAATTTCATAAGAGATAGAAAAGATATGAAATCAAAGATTCTGTCATCATTTGATTATTTAGTTTACATGAATTCCAAGGAGAACTTCAGAGGCTGCAGCTTCTTGAATATTCTGTCTGAAATTCCGGCTGATAATTTAAAGATATTGAATGTGATTCAGGACCATAAGAAAGACCTTAGAGATTTTTTTTCAAATTTAATAGCTGAAGAGGGGTTGTCAGACCATATTTATATGCTGTTTGAAAGTTCTATCATAGAAAGCCAGATGTTTAAGTCCAACGAGTTGATAGAAAAATCAAAAGTGATTGTCAATAGTCTAATTGGGTAAATCAAAAAAGCCTATCCGCTGTCCGTTTTGTTTTCAAAAAAGTGCAATTGTTAATATGGTTAAGTTTTAACGGGCGCATTGAAAATGAAATTGGAGGCAGTGTCAAAATTCCAGTTCATTCATTAAATATATTAAATGGTGGAAATCAATAAAAATCATCAGCTTGCAAAAAAAAGCAGCTTTGTCCGAAAGACAAGCATTTTAATACTTTTAATTATTCAAATTGCTTTTTTGTCTGCTATTTTTAGGGAGAACTTCCAATCAATGTGGGTATTGCTATCGATAATCGTCATCTGTCCCTTGATACTGGTAACCTATTTGAGGGGACCGATTCATCATTATGATCATCAATATGAACATATACTTGTTGTATCCTGGATTCCTGTAGGGGCAGTATCATCTTTTTATCTTAATCATTATCTGGGTTTGGGCCCTGTGATATCGGCAGCTGCAATTGGAGCTTTGGGATCTTTTGTTCCTGAAATTAATAAGAAGTCTAATTATTTGAAGCAGCTGCCTGCAGTCATTTACTGTGGGGCATTTATCGGAATGTCAAGCACGCGAGTGGCGCCGGATATCTTTTTTATTTTGGCTGCGAGTTTTTTTACAGCCGTATTGATTCTGGTTTCCAAAAGCCTTTTTTCGGGAGTTGGGGGCAAATTAGGCACTCTGGCATTCACAGGCGTGGCAATAACTTCATTTATTTACTATCTTATTTCATATTATGTTTGATGTTTTAGTATTAATCTTAGTCGGTTTCACTGGCGCGGTTATGACTTTTTATGTAAGTGAAGGCAGAAATCAGGGACCAGTTCGTTCCTCTGCGGTTTTATCGCTTGCTGTTGCGCTTATTTTTCATTTTAATACTGTAAATATTGAAGTGCATTTAGCCCAAAATATCCCTTTGGTATTTATCGGATCATCATTTATAGGAATGGTTTCAAGCCGATTGATTTCAAATTATTGGGCGATAGGCGCTGGAGGTATGGTTTTCTGCATCATCTTTCTCAATGCAAGCAGGTTTTTTAATGGTTATGGAGGAGCTTTGGGTACAGCCGCATGTATTTCGCTGCTCACCATATTGAGCATTCCTATCGTTACTAGAAAGCACAGATTAACAAATGGATTTGCTTTATTTAGAAAAACAGTCTTTAGAATAAAAAGGCAATAGGAAAATAAGTGTTTTATAAAAAAAATGGCGCCAATTGAAGACAATTGGCGCCATTTTGGCTTTTGTGACCAGGGACAGGACAAATTTCAACATCATTTTTGGATGATTTGAAGTTATTGGCTTACCATATGTAATGTCTGTCTTCCATTGGCTTAGTGAATTTGGTTTAGATGTCCTGTTGGGGACTGATGTGAAAAATTATAAAAACTCAATTGATTTATGCCAGTAAACTAAAATACAATTCTACAAATATTATTGAGGATTTGAAAAGATTGTTATGCTTAATGTAGAGTTGTCTTTCTTTGGCTCTATTAATTACTTTTATGCGATTTAGGTTTTGTGGCAGAAAAGTAATCCCTTTGAGAATGCGATACCGAAAAATGAAAATAAAATTAAGGGGCATTTGCTCCTTATTTTTTGCAATCTCAATATTTAAAGTAAAAGGCAATTTTTATTTTAAGTATGATAATTTTAGATCAATTAATTTAAGTTGCTTCCCACATTAATCTGCTTTTTCTGCCACATCCCAAATATATCCAAATGGATCTTTGATTCTGGCTTTTAGATCGCCCCAAAACTGCATTTGTGGTTCTGCTAAAATTTGGGCTTCTTTCTCTCTTCTCACAGCTTCGACCAATGTCTTTACATCATCGACGTAAAGGTAAAAAACAAAGGGAGGTATCTGACCGGAAGTAGCTGGTGCAGCTGCGTTGAAATCCCAATTTTCCTTGTTCAGGACAAAATTATTTCCACGGTAACGAATTCTTGCAAATAAGAGCTCACTGTTTTTTTCGTCTTCCAATTCCGAAATGCAGACCATTTCAAATGCTTCGGTATAGAATTCTATCGCTTTGGAAACATCGGGCACACTGATTGTTGCAGTCAGCCAATTCAAACCGTGATGTGGATGTGCACGGTGTTCTACGTTATCAAACCAATTAATTTTCTGCTTTTTCATAGTAGCTTATTTTTATTTATTAGTTATGAATTAATATGCTGGTTTCTTCCAGCGTGAAACTGCCGACTCCAACAGCTGCGCGTCCCGCTGCCGCTTCAATTACTCTGGCCGCACCGGCAGTGGTGAATCCTCCGTACAATTCAATCAGGCCGAAGCCAGATTCTGCCAGTTCGGCAGCAACTTTGCCGCCTGCAGCCTCATCCGGTACGGGAATAAAAGTGGTGTGCTGGAAGCCGAATGCTTTTTCAAATCGGTCAGTATCGGGATTGCTGCCTTTCTCTAAAAAAATGTATGCTTCGCGGGGCGGCTTTTCCTCTTGGTAGGATTTGCTGAATGCGGCTGCCAATAGCAGCGATTCGATTCCGAAGGTAACTGAACTGACTTTTGCTTTGTCTCCAACTGCCTGGAGAATCCTCAATTTCCAGATAATGGGAATGTAGCCGCAGAGTTCTATCAGTTCTGCACCTTCTTCAACAAGTTCGATGGCCGCAGGCAGGGCTTCTGAAGGATTTCCAATAGCAACGATAGTCAAGCGCCCGGATGCATTTTCCCGAACAAATTTAGTTTTACCAAGTTCTGCACCATAGCCTTCATAAATGATAGCTTTGTTGATGATTCTTGTACTTTCTCTTTCCTTGTTTTGCATATCTCAAATATTTAATGATGCAAAGTTCGGATTTAAAGAATGCGCTTTTTTTGATGTAGATCAAAATAGCCTAGCTTTTTCTTATCCGGCTTAAAGTTTCCTGCGTAACGCCGACATAAGATGCGATATGGCCGAGATTTATCCGGCCGATTAAGTTGGGATGTTCTTTGATGAGCGACTGATAGCGTTCCGGTGCGGTTTCTGTGAGCAGTGAGGTGATTCTCTCTTCAAGCACCACACATAATTCTTCTGCAATTTTTCTGCCTACCAGGTTTAGTTCCGGATGCGCTTTGTATAGAATTTCCAAATCGTTAGCGGCTATGGCATAAAGTTCTGATTCTTCTAAAAATTGGATGTTTTCCGGAGAAGGCCTGCTGGTGTACATTGGCATGATGGCTCCGAAAATTTGATTTTCCTGTCCAAACCAGACGTTGACTTCCTTGTCATGGCGATGAATGTATGCTCTGAAAACGCCTTTGCTTACGACAAAATAGCTTGTCAGCAGCTGTCCTTTTTTTAGAAAGTGGCTGTTCTTTTTTTTGTTTATTTTTTTTGTTTTCTGCTCAATGTCATTTTCAGCTTCATGGCTGATTGGGCCGTATTTTTTTAGCTGCTCGATAAGTGGGTTCATCTGTCTTTTAGTTTTTTTTGGAGATTATGTCCGCTATGCGTTCCACCCGAGCGAAGCAGCCTTTTATGCCCAACCCCGGCATAAAGGTGTTTACGCTGCTATTGGGGGTAGAAAGTTAATTGGCTGACTGCTGAATTTTAAAGTGGATTTGGAAGAAATTGAGGTATAGATATCTGAGAAGTAAAATTATCAGATATTGCCTGTTTATCAGCCGGCCAATATCTTTGCTGGAGCAGGCAGTCCCAGTTCTTTTGCAGCAGACCTGATATCCCTGAAAAAGCCGATGCCTTCTAAACTTTTGGTGTAGCAGATAATATCAAACTCATTACTTGAAATCTCTTCTATCCTTACAGCAGTAATTGAAGGTGATTCCAGTTTGAATCTGTAAATGGGTTTCCCTATTATTATATTGCTATAATATCGGCATAGCTGTTCTGCCTGTTTTTCAGTGTACATTATCTGATCTCATTTTATTGCTACAAGATACAAAAATGATCTTTAATAAATGAGGCCTTTAAAACAAAGCAATTCGGACTTTAGAACAAAACCCGCCCACGGAGTGCATTCTACCTTTGTCACAATAAAATTTTAATAAAGATGGAACAAAACAATTACAATGGAGCATTACAAAAACCAGTAGGTTCAGGCTTCAATGCAAAATCGACAGCAAAAGATGTTATCAATGGTATAGACCTAACAGGCAAGACAGCAATTGTGACCGGCGGCGACGGCGGCCTTGGTTTGGAAATCACCAAAGCTTTAACTTCAGCAGGAGCCACCGTTATAGTTGCTTCAAGGGATGCATCAAAAGGCAGACGAAATTTAGAAGGCATTGCAAATGTAGAAACAGAAACATTGAATCTGACAGATCCCACGTCGATCGATGCGTTTGCAGAGAACTTTTTAGAGTCGGGAAAACCTCTTGATATCCTTATCAACAACGCGGGGGTAATGTGGACACCTCTGCAGCGTGATAAGCGCGGTTATGAGGGGCAATTCTCAACGAATCATTTAGGACATTTTCATCTGACAGCCAAACTTTGGAACGCTTTGAAAAAAGCAGATGGCTCAAGGGTCGTGACAGTTTCCTCCTCAGGACACCATTATTCGCCTGTTCTTTTTGATGATGTAAACTATTCGGCAAGAGAGTATGACAAATTTGAAGCTTATGGGCAGTCTAAAACTGCAAATGTGCTTTTTACGGTGGAATTGGATAAAAAGGCAAAACCATTTGGAGTAAGAGCCTATGTCCTTCATCCCGGTTTGATTCTTGAAACCAATCTGGGCAGGCATTTGGCCTTTGAGGATTTTGTTGCATTAGGGATTTTGCATGCTGACGGCACACCAAACCTTGAAGCTGAAGCTGCGATGAAAAACATGCAAAAAAGCAAAGAACAGGGAGCTGCTACAACAGTCTGGGCTGCAACAAGCCCTCAATTGGAAAACATTGGAGGGGTGTATCTAGAAGACGTCGAGATAGCGCAATACGACCAGACCAATTATGAAAATATTGCTGCGGCCTATAGAAACCCCGGCGGATTTGCAGGTGTTGCACCATTTGCCCTAAAGGCGGAGGCGGCACAAAAACTTTGGGCAATAAGCGAAGAATTGACTAATGTGAAATTTGATATTTAAAAGCAGGAAGAAATAAGATTCATTTAACTGGATCTTATTTCTTTTTTTAACTTTACACCATGGCAACAAGACAAATCAATAATTACGCAGAGATTGTTTTCACCTGCAACGGCTCGACGCATCAGAATATAGAAATGATTGCCGAGGAGCATTGCATTGTTCGAATAATTTCAGGTGAATTAAAAGTTATTCAATCAGATAAAACGTATCTTTTAGGAGCGGGAGACACTCTTTTATTTCCAAGGAACCAGCTTTCCACCTTAATTAAATCGGATAAAGACGGCCAGCCTTATCGGGCGATTATAGTAAAACTGGGTCAGGACGTTTTAATGACATTTTACCAGCAAAAGAAACTCCAGACCGCTTTGGTTTCTAAAGCCGATTGCGTCAAGCCATTGCCGGGAAATCCTCTGCTAGATAGTTTTTTTGCTTCGATACTGCCCTATTTCGACCTGAACTACAAATTGCCAGAGGGACTTTCCCAATTGAAAATTCAGGAAGCAATTACGGTTTTGCGCTCCTTGGACAAGGATATTGATAATATCTTATCTGACTTTTCTGAGCCCCACAAAATCAACCTTGTTGAATTTATGGAGCGGAATTATATGTTTAACATGCCTTTGGAAAAATTCGGCTACCTGACAGGCAGAAGCCTGACAACCTTTAAGAGGGATTTTAAGAAAGCATACAATACTACACCGCAAAAATGGATCACCCAAAAACGGCTCGAACTGGCATATTTCCAATTGGCAAAAAAGAACAGGAAACCTATTGATGTATATTGCGAAGTGGGTTTTGAAAATTTGTCACATTTCTCATATGCCTTCAAAAAGCAATTTGGCAAGAGCCCTACAGCGTTTTTAAATAAGGCCGGCAGCATACCCAGTTAAATTTAGGAGTATTAATAAAAAATGGCGCCATTTGGCGTTGAGATTTATTCAGCAAATATTATTTTTAGGAACTCTTCCCCGCTATGCGCCCTACACGAGAGATAGCGGACTGAAGAAGCGATCTTCTGTGCCAAACCCCGGCGCAGAAAGATCTACATTGAACACGAGCGAAGCGGTCTGGTGAAGCCATGGGGGCTGGGAAATTGAATAAGCGTGATGCGTTCTGCCGCAAATGCTGAACTGCCGGATTCTCTTTTAAAATCGCTTAATTTTTTTTTATAACGGTTATCTTATCTATTTTTTCATTATTTATTTCAAAAATAATCGCCTGCTCCATTTTTTCAGCGCTTCCATTGCGCCCATGAATATACTCCTGAACAATAACCTTGTTGTCAAAAGTGATGCTGTTTAGTATCTCAGCTCGAAGATCTGGAGAATTAAGGAACAGCGTATGATACATTTTTTGGCATTCATCTATGCCTTGGATAATTATTCTATTATCTGAAAAATCAACTATTTTAATTTCCTGGCTGAAAAGGGCCATCATGCTCTCGATGTCCCTATTGGTGTAGGCAAGCATCTGTTTTTCTATAATCTGTTCTATTGTCATTTTATTTTGTCTATCAATTTTATCTGTACGCTTTCTGCTTTGCGCCGCCTCCGTATTTAGCCAAATCCACAATATCGAATGTCTTTGACTGCAGGCTTTAAAGAGCTAAAATACAAAAAAAAAGCAGTCTGTATTCTGCATAAATTATTGAGCTGTTAATTCTGCTGGCCAGACAAAGAAATAAATCACTTATCGGCTTCGATAGAACAGGAAATTAATAGGGCCGCATACAGTTTCCAGCCTACACTTGCAAGGCCTTATTTCTGCTGGAATTTTATTTTTTGAAATACCGATTTGCCGCGATTTTGCCACAAAACTTAAAAATGGTTAAGATCTTAAAAACTGCCTTAACTTTGGTTGCAAATTTGGAGGCGGCTCGAATTGTAAATTATCCGCTGTTTCGGTGACTATTTGATATGGCTACAACTCAAAATTTTCTTCCTTAAAAATTTCTTCGGCAATTCTCAGAGAAGCCGCTTCGCAAAAATCAAGGCCGGAATAATCCGGATTAAATCCTCCAATGTAAGGAACAGCCATGATATAAATGTTCTCATTGTAAGATCCATACTGGTCAATGATTTGAAAGTTGTCATTGATTGCAATTCCAGAAACTTGCAGAGAATAGCTGCCATCCGCATTTTTTTCAACAAGCGTGCTTCCCTTTTCCAAAATTGTTTCTGCCGCCTCATTTGATTTAAATTTTAAAGCTGCGGGACTTGCTGCTTTTTGGGAAAGCAATGTTTTAAAAGGAAAATCGCCATAAGATAAATGCGGCTGTCCAACGCAATCTACAAAAGTATCATAATGGTCGGCTTTCTGATTTTGATTTTCATCCAGATACTTGTAAATGATCCCGCCGCCATGCTGGGGTTCAACAGTACTATCCTGATTTACCGCCGTAATATCCAAAACCCCGGCATGATGCAGGGCTAGAAGTTCGCTGCACGATTTTTGAGGCACAAAAGCAATTACAATAGATATCAGAGGCATAAGCACTTTTTGAAGACGCTGCATATCTTCGGCAGAAAGGTATTTCGCTGGGCGGTTCATTGCAAAACTTAAAACCGCCAGCATTTCTTTCCAGTAGATAGATTCCTGTCTTTTAATAGATTTTTCTGCCTGAATATATTCTGCCTTTAAAAGTTGGAAAGCATCCAAACGTTCTCTGAGCTCCATCATTTCTTCCACAAATTCCTCTATAGAAAGGTCTTTGATGCGGCTGTAAAAATCAGGATCTTTTGTGCGGAAGATTTCTGTGAAATTTCTTTTAAAAACAAAATCAAGAGAAAGAAATCCATCATTTTCTTTACGATGCCCGTCTATCTCTTCTCTGGTAAGCAGCGAATCGTGCGATAAGTGGGAATCTTCCAAATGGAACCGAACGGCAGGAAGCATACCGCTTCTGGAATGCATAACCATTCTAAAATCTGGGCAGTCTTCTGCTTTTTCAAAGCTTAACTGTCCGTCATCTTCTTTACTAAATCTACCGTTATTGCGGGCTAGAGTTCTTATTGCATCAATCGCTGTAAGCGAAGATCCTCGTATAGCGATGGCATGATTTAATTTTAATGCCAATTTTGAAGGCGGATATGGAGAATCAAAATATCCTTTTACCTTTCCTTCATATTTTTTGGGCCAGTTATGTCCTGTGCAAATTACGGCATAATCAAATTCTGCTTTTTCATTCTCTGTTACAACACACACTTTCTGTTCTTCTTTATTGCAGATGACATCGGTGACATTTGTGTTATAAAGAATAGTTGTCGTGATTCCTTTTATTGCAGCAATCTGCTGCAGAAGATCGAACTGGGAAGAAAGGTAATGGCCAAATAAAATTCGGGGCAATACTTTGTATTCATTGAAATTGCTAGAATTGATGTTAAATCTTTCCAATAAGTCGGCAGGAGCATTTTTAATCCATTCTTCTATAGAGCTGACAATGTCTGGTATTTCATTGTCAGATACATTTGTAACGTGCTCATCAGTGGCGCCTTCACTGCTGTACGGCATTCCGGCACCAAGCATGCTTTTTTTCTCATAGATGGTGACATCAAGGTCAGTGCTGCCATATTCGACAAGCCTTTTGTAAAGGAAAAGCCCGCTTGGACCGCCTCCTAAAATTGCTATCTTTTTTTTATTTTGCCGCATGTTTGAATTTTAGAGGAAAAGTAATTCGCATTACTAAAACACACCTTACAAAATTTTAGGATTTCTATCTATAATTTTACTGTCAGCATCAGAAATGATTTTTGAAGAAATTTGAGTGGTGAGAACTTCTGTTTTTAGAGAGATCAAAAAAAACTATAATTTATTGAGCCTGTTAACCAGATAACTGATCATTTTTGCAACATCATCGGCAGGAATGGAGAAGTCGTTTTCAATCCAGCTTTTAATTACTGCTATGCTTCCTTTCTCGCCAAATTGATATGCCATTTCAATAAATGGCCGTGTTTCCGGACTAAGCTCTATTTGATTTTCTACGGGAAAATTATTTCTAATGCTGGTCATAATGCGGGCCAGAATGCCGCTTCCATCTGCTTTTGCAAATACAATTTTGCTCATTTCCTTGTCGTTTTCCAGCAATTTGCAGCTCAGAAGAATTACCTCATCCATATTTGCGCTTCTGCTCAGAACGGCCGACAGCCTTTCAAAAATATCTTCTTCCAGTTCGAGCAGTATATCCAGCGGAATTGCATAATGCCGATAAAATGAATTTCGGTTAACATCTGCCGTTTTGCATAATTCAGTAATGGTAATTTCGCTCAGTTCCCGTCCCTGCAGCAAACCGAATAATGCTTCACGCAAAACTTTTTTAGTGTACTGAACTCTTCTGTCTTTTCTTAAATCCATCATAAATTAAATTTTTTACGCTACAAAATGGCTGGTTTTTGTCCGCTAACATACAGAATTCCGAACTTTTGAAACATCAGTCCATTTACTCTTTTATAGCTTTACAAATAATACTTGAAGGTACAAAAAGTTAAATAAAGAACATATTTTATAGTAAAATCAGCTTTAAATCAAAATGGTTAGGTAATAAAGCATCAATAGAGACAAAAATAATGGAAAATGGAATAGTAAAAAAGAGAATATTGCTGACCGGCCCATCAGGAACTGTCGGTTTTGAAGCTTTACAGCATTTGGTGCAGAATCCTGATTATGAAGTGACGGTTTTTGATGTTAAAACCAGAAATTCCATTAAAAAATTGGCGCCGTTTCAATCTCGTGTCGAAATTGTTTACGGCGATATTGGCAATGAAGAAGAAGTTCAGAAAGTTACCCAAAACAAAGATGCAGCTATTCATTTGGCCGCCATTATTCCGCCTCTTGCCGATATAGATCCGCAACTTGCTTATCGAGTTAATGTTCAGGGAACAGAAAATCTTATCCGCGGATTAGAAAAAGGTTCACCTGACTGCCATTTGATATTTAGTTCCAGCGTTTCCGTATATGGCGATCGAATTAATAACCCTGAAATCAAAGTGGCTGATGCGTTGAAACCTAGTCCTGGCGATCAATACGGAGAAACAAAAGTGCTTTGTGAAACGCTGATTCAAAATTCAAATTTGCCGTGGACCATATTCCGTCTGGCCGCCATTATGGGAAATCATAAAATGTCCAAACTAATGTTTCATATGCCGCTCAAGACGCCTATGGAAATCTGTACGCCAAAAGATACGGGCAGAGCTTTTGCCAATGCGGCGGGGCATTTAAAAAAGCTTGAAAATCAGATTTTCAATTTGGGAGGAGGAGAAAGCTGCGTCATTCTGTACGAGACTTTTTTGGACAAAATGTTTGATAGGTTTGGTTTAGGCAGAGCCAATTTTCCTATAGGGGCTTTTGCTGAGAAAAACTTTCATTGCGGAGTCTTAAAAGATGGTGATGTTTTAGATGCTATCATTCATTTTCGAAAACAAAATTTAGAGGATTATTTCGAAATGGTAAGCCAGCAGATCCATCCTCTTCAGAGAAAAATAACGTTTTTTTTCCGAAGTATCATTAAAAAATGGCTTCTCTCAAAATCTGAACCCTACCGCGCATATATAAAAGGAGATGTTAGAGAACTGAATCAGTTTTTTAACCGGTCAGAATGCGAAGCGCACAAGATTTTAATGCAAATTAAAAGAAAGGAAACCTATGAAGTCTGAAAAAATAAGCCTGATGCTCTTGCTAATAGCAAATACGGCTCTTTTTGCACAGAATAATTTAAGTGTTGAAGTGACTGGTCTTGTGCCAGATAAAGGAAATGTCATTTTGGATTATACAACAGGAAAATTGGTTTCCTTGATAATGGATCCGGAATCGCCAATGTGAAAGTAAAAGCTACAGGAGATCGTATTGCTTACACATTTAAATATCTGCCTGATGGCGAGTATGCTGTTGCGGTATATCAGGATGAGAACAGCAATGGAAAATGCGACCGCAATATGATTGGCTATCCAACTGAAGGTTTTGGTTTTTCTAAAAATTACAGGCCAAAATTTTCAGCTCCTAAATTTGATGAGGTAAAAATTGCAGTCTGCCAGTCCGTTAAAACTACCATTGCATTGATCCAGAAGTAATCTGGAAATTCTTTGGACACTCCACAAAATTAGGCGATGCGCATTTTCTGCAGCATTCAGCTGTTACCCTGATTGTATATTGTAATTCTCCAAATTCAGACGGCTTGGCGAAGAATCTCTGTATGGATTTTGAGTAAGCGTCATTTGCATCGCACTGCTCTGCACTTGCAGTAAAAAATAGATAAGGAATGGTTTTTAGACGAATGCTTTCATTCTCGAATACTTGTTTTCTAAGTTCAATACCGCTCAGTTTAGGCATATTGGTGCCAGAGAAAACGATGAACGGTTCATCATAAGTTCCACGCAGATGGTCCAATGCTTCCTGACCGCCGCTGAAAAATATAATTTCATTTTTGCGATTGAGCTCTCTAAAAACTTCACTAAAAATATCCTGATCGTCCTGATCGTCCTCAATGACGATGATTGCACCTTTCTTGTTCACACTATTTTTTTTGGCCATGATCGGCGGCGAATGTTTTGCATGCCAGTTTAAGTCTCACTAATTCAATCATTTTTATGATAATATTGCGCTGAACTTTTCGCAGCGCATATTCTGATCACTTTTAAATTTTTCAGATATGCCCCGATTTCAAAAGCTGAATCCTGTCTGAAGGCGGTATCAATTCTTGATAACTTTAGATGGAAAATCGGAACTGAATTAAGGCGTCTTCCTGCAGCTGCTAATTTTATGGCTCGGATGCAATTTTATTTTTTATGGAAACCGTGCGTAATCCCATTGGCTTCCGCACGGTTTAATATGCCGCTAAATAGAAGCTAAAAAAGCACTTTTCGGGCTATAACGCGGCCATCTTCTAAAGTCGCTTTGACCAGCAGAACCTGAGAATTGGCTTGAATTCCAGCAATCTCCACATATGATTGGCCTCTGTTGCGGCTGCTGAAAAGAAGCTTTCCGTTAATATCAAAAACTGCGGTCTCCCTTAAAAAAGTTTTTTCAGAATTGACAGTGATAACCCTGTCTTTCACTGATACCCAGAAATCAATTCCATGATTCAGTTCATCAAGTCCCAATCTGTCCTCCGAAGCATAGCGGAGCACAAAGCGGCCATTGAAAATGCCGGTATCGGTGTGGAATGTGTAAGGGCTATTTTTCAGATTATGCACAATTCCTGTCTCCTTATCCTGCAGATAGATATCTTTTTGGGCAAGATCGCCGTCAGCATGGTCAATGGAGATGGTAAGATTTCCCTTTATTGCTGATCGGTATCCCAATGGTATCGTATCTGAAGGATTAAAAGGCACTGCACGGGCCTGGATCACTAGTTTTCTGCTTTCATTTATGCTGTAAAAATCTGCGTATTTATTGGCATCCAGAGACGGAGCGTCATAGTTGAAATCAAAACCATTGGTTGCTCCAGCCATATATCCGACCAGCAGCTGTTTGAAAAGCCCTTCCGGATTGGTCAGATTCAGCCATACGCGATGCTTTTGGGTTTCCTGCGGATTTTCAGATTTAAAGTTTGCAAGAGATCCGTATCCAAGAGGGGTGCGGTATAGGAATGGATTAACATTTAAAGATACTGCATACTGCGCAGCTATTATAAAGAGTAGGGCTGATAAGAAAAATTTTTTCATGATTTGATAATTTAAATATTAAAAAAAAGGCTCTCGCCGTGACCTTTCCTAAAAATTTAAATAACAGCATAGAAATTATCAGGCACTGTCAAGTGTCCGGAATTTACTAACCAACAAAATGATTTAAGTAGTTTTATTTCCCTATATCTGCTATTTAAGATTTTAGATTTATCTGACAGTCTTGAGCAATAAAAAAAACGGATGCCTGTTAGCTGCAGTCTATACAATAGCTTAAAGCCTTGAGGGCTTTTTTAAGCATTACATCGATTTTTTTTGCTTTTTGACGATCAAATAGAATATTAAGTTATGAATTTTACCATAAAGTTGAAAACAGCAAATGTATTTTTAACACAATAGATCTGCTTTTTTTATATTTTTCGATTCTAGTGTTAATTTTTTTAAATAACATCTTGTTTATTAGCCTTTTATTTTTTAACAGTGCAGCTGTTACAGCAGAGTTTTACCCAGACGGATTCCGAAACGTAGCAGATATGAAGCTTTTTTAGTTTTGGTAGCCCGCCATTTAGCCTAATATCGGCGGCATTTTGCAGATTTTCATATAATAATTGTATTGCATTAATCAATGCCAGTAATATAAAGGAGCTGTTGCATGATCCAAGTCGCGCATCGATGTCTATAGAAATCAATGTAGGGTGGAGCTGAAGCGATTCGCTGAGAACACTCTTCCGCAATAAAACCCGCCTGGCTGCCGTTTAGCCAGAGGCGCACTGTCCCTAAAGAGAATCTTCCAAAATGTTAATCTGTATGATTGGAGGGGGCAGATTTAGACTATCCGAAGAGACAGCGTGTGCTGATTTAGGCAGGCTTATCAATGATTTCAATTGGAATGATGCGGCTTTAGGGGCTATTGAATTTTGTAGCGAAAATCTTTGTTCTTCATTGGGTATTGTGCTCGGCTCTTCTTTTCCCCCATTTTTAATATGGAGTGATGGGCATCATTTTTTGCAATGGTTCTTTTCGCCCGTTTTAAAAAGAATATTACTGATGCCGACGTTTTAGAAAATCCTATAAAGGAAGTCCTTCACGCGGAATGGAAAACAGCCGATTTGAAATTAAAGAATAATTAATTAGAGATAATTCAATTTAAGCCCGTTACAAAAATACTGGCAATAAGTCGTATAAGATTCGAACATAAGCTCCCGTAACTTTATTTCACTGGATTTCCTGCTTTCAAAAACACTATGCGCCGCGATTCTGCCGCAAAAATTTAATGGCAATATTTAAACATATTTTGAACTGCTATTTTGTTTAAGGAAGCATTCAAGCGCCTAACCAGCTAATCGAAGAATATTGTAATGTTATACAGTGTGCATCTTAATATTTTTTAATAACTCATAATATAAATTTATGTAAATTTGGATAGCTTTGTGCAGTTTGTGCACAGATAAACAATTCTGCCGCAATTTTACCATAGGCCAATGATGCATTTTCCAGTAACAAATTCCAACCTTTCCGCGACACATCTAGGACTGTTCGTGCAGGAAAGATATTCATTGGGTAAAGGAACCAAATGCCAATTAATAAAAGCCGGCATTAACGACACCTATTTGATAAGCAACAGCTTAGACAAATTTGTATTCAGAGTCTATAGCTTAAACTGGCGGACAAAATTAGAAATCGAAGAAGAAATTAAACTGCTAAATGAACTAAAGCAAAATTCCATTTCAATTTCCCATCCGCTATCAGACAATAAAAACAATTACATACAAACATTGAATGCTCCGGAAGGCGACCGGTTTGCAGTGCTTTTTACATTTGCAAGCGGTGAGAAACAGCACATAATTGCAGAAGAGACACATTTTGAGATTGGACAGCTTATGGCCCGAATCCATAAGACAACCAATCATCTGAAGTTGGACCGTATAGACTACTCTCCTGAAGTACTTCTTATTGATTCATTAAAAAAAGTAGCATCATTTTTAACTAATGATACAGAAGAAATGAACTTTATGAAATCAGCGCAAACATATCTATTAAAGGAATTTGAAAATGCAGACATTTCTCAAATTCGGCAGGGGGCTGTTCATCTTGACATCTGGTTTGACAATCTAAACATCGCAAATGATAGCAAAGTAACAATTTTCGACTTTGACTTCTGTGGAAACGGCTGGCTCTGCTTGGATATTGCCTACTATATTTTACAGCTTCACAACGTTGAGAAGTATGAGGCAAAAGATTATCAGCCTAAAGTTGACAGCTTCATTAAAGGGTATGAATCTGTAGCATCAATAAGCGCAGAAGAAAAGCGGCTTATTCCAATGCTTGGGGTAAGCTTGTATTTTTTCTATTTGGGTGTCCAGTGCCAGAGATACGACAATTGGTCTAACTCCTTTTTGAGTGAGAACTATTTGAAAAGATTTATCAACGGGCTTGTTAAAAGATACTATGGCATTTATAAACTTGGATGATAATAAAAACGGTGCCTTACAGCAGCTAGAGCAGATTTGGGCAATTGGCTTAACGGAAAGATGGTTTTGTATGGGATGATTTGCTTCGCCTGTTGGCTATTGCTCGGGTGGCAAATCCGAACAGCGGGATTAATTTATTCCCAAAATCCGCTGCAGCAGCGGGACGTTTTACAGCATTAAAAAAAATGACAGCAGCAGATAAAGAAATACAAGCTGATTACAAAAATCGAATTAACCGGGTTTTTGAGTTTATTGACCAAAACTTCGAATCGGACTTATCGTTAAATGCAGTTTCTCAAACTGCTTTTTTCTCACCATTTCATTTTCATAGAATTTTCAAATTTGCTACTGAAGAAACTCTGCATGAATACGTAAAACGAAGAAGAATAGAAAAATCAGCATCTGATTTGATGCATAAAAACATAGCAGCAGCTGAATTAGCGCATAAATATGGATTTAGTGATAATTCTCCTATTCCAGAGCATTTAAAAAGTATTTTGGAGTAAGCCCGACTGAATTTAAAAAACAGAATCCAAATAGATTTAGCAAGATCCGCCAGCTTAAAAGCAAGAATGGGCAAGAATATCCTGACTATGAAAAATACATTTGCGTCATTAATAATCTTAAAAATTGGATTAAAATGATCGCAAAAATTGAAATTGAAGAAATGCCAAAAATGGATTTGGCCTACGTATCAAGCATTGGTCCGCATAACCTTGAAAATGCCTATTTAAAATTAATGCAATGGGCAGCACCAAAAGGATTAGTTAGCGGCCAAACAAAAATGATAACGGTTTATCACGACTGTTTTAAAGTTACTGAAGCCGGCAAAGTAAGGATGAGTGCTTCGATTTTACTTGGCAAGCCAGCAGAAGCAAATGGAGAAATCGGACTGACAGCAATAGAAGCTGGAAAATTTATCGTTGGAAATTTTGAAATTGGATTAGACGAATTTGAAAAGTCATGGACTGGATTATTTGTCTGGATGAAAGAAAATGGATATAAGAAAGCTGACAGAAAGCCTTTTGAAATTTATTGCAATAATTTTAATGAGCATCCTGAAAAGAAAGCTATTGTTGGCTTTTGCATGCCAATTGAATAAAAAGCGCTGCAGAACAACAGCTAAATGCGATTGTTTGTTTTCGGATACTTTTGAAAATCCCCCGCTATGCCAATGTCTCTGACTCCGCACCCGCAATCTAAATCAAATTTTACTATAAAACAAAAAAGCTCCAGATTTCTCTGAAGCTTTTTATCGTTGTAGCCCTAACGGGGCAATTCTCAAACCATTTTTTGCATGATTTAGACAAAATAAATATCAAGCAATTTTAATTTTTTCTTTTCTTATCACTTTTGATTGTAAATTAGTCAGATTGGCAAGAGTGGAAAATTTTAAACTCACATTAGTGCCAAACGTATCTAACCAACCAAAGCCATTTAATAATTTAATGAAATTAAAATCCTATTTTTGAAAACAAGAAAACGATCATATTCGTCATATATGAGTCAGCCAAAAAAAATATAGACAACAAGAGATTAAATTATGAAATGTAACAAACAACTGCTCTCATTTTCCATTATTCTATTGCTTCTGGCAAATACTGCATTTGCTCAAACTAAACAAATTGACTCTTTAATGAAATTGGCAAATCAGATTGGAATTTTTAATGGAAATGTACTTGTTTCAAAAAATAATAAAATAATATATAATGCATCATTTGGATTTACTGATGCAACTAAAACGAATAAATTAACAACTGACTCCAGATTTAATATTGGCTCAATTACAAAGGAATTCAGTGCGGTTGCTTTAATGCAATTAAAAGAACAAGGCAAGCTGCAAATGAGCGATAAGGTTTCTAAGTTTATTCCAGAATTGCCAAAATGGGCAAATGAAGTTGAAATTAAAGATTTATTGCAATACACAAGCGGAATGCCTAATGTAAATTGGAAAAGCATTAAAAATGACAAAGATATTTTTGATGGTTTAATGCGCATTGATACGCTTGATTTTAAGCCGGGTACAAATTACGATTATAATAATAACAATATATTTTTAAGACAATTTATTGTAGAGCGATTAACAAAAATTTCTTTTAAAGCATATGTAGAAAAATTCATCTTCCAGCCTTGTAGAATGGATTCTGCTGAATTGACCCCTTTAAAAGACGAAGAAAATATAGCCAAAGGATTTAATAATAGTTTAGTTCCAGATAAAGCAGACTTGCCTATAACGGGAGGAACTTACCTAACAGCCATTGATTTATTAAAATGGACAAACTGTCTTCACAACAATAAAATAATTAATAAAAAATCACTTTATGAAATAGGCCAGCAATTTAATTTGCCAGAAACTCAATCAGCATTGGGGCAAGCAAAATTTAAAAACGAAAACCTAATTGAACACTTGCATGATGGAAGAGCTGGAAACTATGAAGCTATTTTGGTTTCAGATATTGATGAAAGTTTTACAATTATTCTATTAGACAATAATTATAATGGAAAAGCTTTTGAAATTTCAGATAAAATTACAGCCATTTTGAAAAACCAAAAATATAACATTCAAAGCAAGACAATTAAAAAATAAAATGGTTTTGATTTGAATAATTTTACTCTTTTTTGAACTAATCCAAGGTAAAGGATCGGTTTGCAAATCCGAAGAAATGGCTTTTCCGCCACAGGCACTTTTTCCTGTATGATTTCGGTAATGTCATGGGAAAGCCTAGAATAAAGCTCTATATCGGCTTTCATGATTTTGACCTGAGGGCAGAGCTTCATGGCCATATGGATGGGCATGGCCGAACGCACGCCGAATTTTCTTGCCTCGCAGAAGCAGGAAGCCACAACGCCCCTGCCGCCGCCGATAATAAGCGGTATGCCGTTAAGCTGCGAATTGGCAAGCCTTTCGCACGATACGAAAAACGTGTTCATGTCGATATGTAAAATTGCCCTTGTCATGTTCTGTTTCTTTTTATACGGATCAAAATTAGTACGGATTCTAACAATTTTTAATTGCTTTTATGTTATAAATGATAACAAAAATGCAAATGCTTATTTTTAGGGAAGTTATGTTGGGGTCGCTTTTCCGGATTCTGGGCTTTATTAGGAGTTTACGCCATGCCGCCTTTTCATGCCCATCAGGGCATAAGCATTGGATTTGTTGTATAATGTCCATATTTGGAAGGCGGCTGCCCAGCATTGGAATAGCGGCTCTTTATTTTCAGTGTTTTAGTTTTTATTGGGGATGATTTTTTTATATTTGCAGCTGTTAACTGTTTCAAATATAAGGGGCTGTGTTTTTTGCCCAGCAGTTTGGATATTTTCCCAGCATGGATTTTCTGCTGATTTTCAATTGCTGTCTAACCGAATAATTCTTTAAGCTATGCCGTATCAGAATAATTCCCATAAACTTATTTATCTGGCTGAGGATAATCAGGATGACAGAAATTTATTTCTGGAAGCCGTCAGGGAGCTCCGCCCTGAAGCTGCCGTGAAGGCATTCGGGGATGGGCAGGAGCTTTTAGAGAATCTTTCCAAAGCCGAGGGGTGCCATCCTGAAATCATTTTCATGGACATTAATATGCCGCGCAAAAATGGCTTTGAAGCCCTTAAAGAGATTAGGGAAGGAGCCGGCCCTTTGAGCGGTGCAAGAATAATCATGCTCTCCACAAGCAGGAGCATGCTGCATATTGAGATGTGCTACCGGCTTGAGGCTGATTTTTATGCTGTCAAACCCGATACGTTTCAGGAGCTTAAAGCGCTGCTTGACGAAGCGCTTGCATTGGATTGGAGCACTGCGGCCAGAAGCAGGGAAGAATTTTTTCTCTCCGGATATATGAAAAAAATAAGGGAGCAGGCAGCCTTGGAGCCTCAAAAAGAGAATTTTCTTTCGGCTATCGAGGCCTGGATGAAGCTGATGCGCTAAACGCCCTGCGCTTCGGCTGGAATTTCTTCCCTTAGAGCTTCTTCATCTTTTGGGCGGCAATTCCCTTTTGGATTTTTTTCATAAGGATGTAAAAATTCCTAAGATGCCACCATACCGGACAGCGGTCTACAGGGCCGTTGGAGTTTCTGATTCCTAATATGGCAGTTCTTTAAAAACTGCCGGGTATCGGAGACGTATGCCAATTGGGGCCATTTCACTTCCTTGGGCGCGGGATTGCTTTCGAAATGGCGTTTGATGTATTCGTAATTCATGGGGAAGAATTAGGAATAAAGGACAGATATTAAAGTTTTTCTTAGCTGAAAAAAAAACTCCGAAATGCAGTGGTACTGCAGGATTTTCTTTTTTTTTAGAAGCTATTCCCGCTATCAGTTCCACCCGAGCGCTAGAGAACTGGCGAAGCAATAGGGGCTAGGGCTGCAGAACTGCTCGTTTATTTAGATAAAGCACTTTGTCTGGCATATTTGGCATCTTATCATTAACTGCTCGTTAACAGTCTCCGGAAAATTAAAATCCTTTCTATTCCAGCAGGCCATAAAAGGAGTTTAAATTCCAGCTTCAGTTGATTGTTTGCTGCTGGACTACTTATTAATGATTTATAATAAAAAAAGGATATATTTGAAAATAAATATTTTGCAATAATTATCGCATGCGTCCGCAATAAATTATAGGTTAGGCGATAATCTGCCGAAAATGGTAAAATTAATCTTTGATTGAAAAAAATGGAAAAGCCCCTTTTTTTAACATCCTGACTTATAGTTTTAAAAGTCCGAAGGGCTTTTCTTGCGGTCTGTCAGGCAATGCAATCGAATATTTAATACCCATTTTGACGTTTTTTGAAAATGCAAAACAGTAAAAATGTGAAAACAATAATATTCCTTATATTCGCCTTTAATAACTATCACCCCATAACACAAGAAAATAATGAATGACAAGATTAATGTATTGCTTATTCTAACTGTAATTTCCTTGTTCATTTCGTTATTTCTGGCTTTTTTTCTGCTCACAGTCAAAACCAAACACAAAACAGGCAATTCTCTTTTTGCTTTTTTTTTAATTCTGACCGCAATAGATTCTAGTTCGCCTCTATTGGAGCTAGCAGCAGCAGGCCCTTCAAATTTGGGGATGTTTAGAACTACGCTCGCTTTTTTGCAATTGCCTGTTTTTTATCTTTATGCGGTTTCTGTTTGTTATTCCGATTTTAGAATTAGGCCAAAATACATCCTGCATCTTCTTCCCTTTATAGTTTCAAATCTGATTTTATTGCCTCGTTTTTATTTGGTCGATGCTGCCGCCAAAATGGATTTTATTCTGAATCGAAAAACTATGATCGAAATGCCATTCAATCATATTCTTATTCATATTCAGATATTTGCATATTTTGCTGCAGTCTTTATGCTGTTGAAAAGAGCAAAGAAATTATATCTCGAAAATTTTGCTGGCGCCAGCATTAATTCTTACAATTGGTTGTTTCAGTTTACAGCTGTGCTGGGCATTTTGTATTCTGTTACACTTTTTAAAAACATTTTTAAGTTTTCCGATTACGATGATGTCTTCGAGTGGTTTAAAATCGGAATCATCTTATTCCAGCTCTTTATTTCATGCTGGTATTTGTATAAAGCCTTGAATCATCCTGGTCTGTTTAGGAATATTGATTCAAACTTAAAATTGGTTTCGGATATTGTTTCAGAAGAAAGGAATGGTTCAATAGTGGCGGCAGATAAACAATGCAATGAAGAATTAGTAAAATTGAAGCGATATATGGCTGAGGAAAAGCCATTTTTAAATCCTTCCCTGACAATTCAGGATGTTTCTGCAGCTCTAGAAATTCCTGTTCGCGATTTGTCGCTTTTAATCAATCACAAATTGGAGCAGCATTTTTACGATTTCGTCAATACGTACCGAATCGAAAATGCGATGGATATTTTGAAGGATGCTGCAAAAAGTAAAGTGACAATTCTTGAAATTTTGTACGAAGTTGGATTTAATTCGAAATCTTCTTTTAATACCGCTTTTAAAAAACATACGGGAAAGACTCCAACTTATTACCGTAAAGGGTTGTAATTCATGCTTTTGAAATTACCCGTACTTTTATTGAGACGACTCGTACTTATTTTTTTCTGGCAAATGCGTTCGAATCTTT
This sequence comes from Flavobacterium sp. HJSW_4, assembly GCF_042436695.1. Classification (NCBI taxonomy): domain Bacteria; kingdom Pseudomonadati; phylum Bacteroidota; class Flavobacteriia; order Flavobacteriales; family Flavobacteriaceae; genus Flavobacterium; species Flavobacterium sp. HJSW_4. The sequence goes on along the minus strand of NZ_JBHNPP010000002.1, from coordinate 125,244 downwards.
TCATTCGGTCGCAGACGGCCGGGTTGCTGCGCATCTTTGTATCGAAATAAATTTTTAACCAAAATACGATACGATGAAAAATATCATTTACATACTGCTTCTTGCAGTAGCAGGCGCAAATTGTCAGACAAGCCATAAAGCATTGGCAAAAAAAACAGATTACAGCTTTCTGACAGACAGCATGAATATTGGGCAGCAATTAGAAAAATATAAACTGCCGGGATTTAGTGTGGTCGTTTTTGAAAACTACAAGATTGTATACTCAAAGCAATTTGGTGTGAAATCAATAAATTCTAAGGAAAAAATTGACCAGAACACAGCTTTTTCCACAGCATCAATTTCAAAACCAATTACGGCGCTTCTTTGTTTTATGCTTGAAGAAAAAGGTCTGCTTAATTTAGACGATCCGATAAATCCTTATTTAAAACGCTGGCATTTGCCCAAAAGCAGATTTACTGACAATAGCATGCCGACTTGGAGGCAATTTCTAAACCATACCGCTGGCGCAAGTCAGGACGGATTTGAAGACCATTATCAAGGAGAAGCAATTCCAACATTAAAGCAAAGCCTTTTAGGGCAGATACCGAGATATGACAAAGAAATAGAATTTTTGTTTGCGCCGGGAACCGGTTGGCAATACAGCGGTGGCGGTTATACAATAATTCAGATGGCATTGGAAGATACGTTTAATAAACCTATGGCAGAGCTTGCAAAAGAATATATTTTTTCGCCCCTTGGCTTGAAAAACACTACAATGGTTCAGCCAAATGAAAAAGGGTTTCTAACAAACGTGGCTCTTGTTCATGATAAAGACGCAAAAGTGATTAGAACAGGTTTGCCAATCACCCCACAAGTTGCGCCGTCAGGAATGTGGTCGACGCCAACTGATTTAGCTGCAATTGCCATTGAAATGCAAAATGCCCTGCGCAATAAAAACAACAAGGTAATTTCCCATAATGTGGCAAAAAAAGTAACAGCAGTAACCGCTTTGAAAAATGCTGTTGGGGGCTGGAGCTACGGATGGCAAAAGTCTTTTGGCTATAATAATTACGACTGGTTTATATGCAACGGTTCCAATACCGGAGTTGGCGGTACTGTTGGCGCTACCATGACAGATGGAAATGGCTTTGCATTTCTTGCCAATGGAGAAAAACCCAATCGTTTTCCTGTAATGAGCCACACTCAAAAAACGATTCTGAAGCTGATGGATTGGAACAATAAAGCAGCTGATGAAAACATTCAGGAAATGCCTTTGTCTGTAAAAGAAAAACTGATTGGTTCTTACGATGATTTTCTTTACGGGCTGGGAGTGGAAACCAAAATACTAGAAAGAAATAACCGCCTTTATGTTGAATCTATGCTATTGGAACATTTTAAAGGGAAAAACGATTATGAATTGCTCTATCTAAAAAACGGATTATTTAAAATTGTGGATTATCCTAACTTGTTGAAATTCGAATTTAATGATGCAAAAGCAGTTTCTGTAACCTTGATAAGGGATAATATGGAGGCTGAAATTGCACTTATCCATAAAGATAAAGCAGCAGATTAAACAAGCAGCGCAATTGGATTCCATTGGTGCTGTTTGCCGTTATGTGCAGGTATGCAGTTTCCAAGCTAATCTTCCTATGCCTTGATTTTGCAGTTTGAAAGTATATGGTAGTGTTACAGATTAGGTGTTTTTATAATTTAACCACTTAACTAACTGAAAAAGAAGATTAAATTTTAATTATTGAATAAAAAAGAGACGACTTGCAGGTCGTCTCTTTCATTTTTTGTCTTTTAATAAACCTTAAAATGCATTTACTTTACCTTAGTGTTTTAAATTAGGTCATGAAAATAAAATGTAATTCTTGCAATGGTAAATGCATAAAAAATGGATTTCAATCTAAAGGAAATCAGCGTTATAAATGTTGTGTCTGTCAAAGAAGACAGCAGATTGATTATAGCTACAACACCTACAAAAGGGATATCAATCAGGAGATAGTGTTGTTCACAAAAGAAGGACTAGGAATAAGAAGCACCGCAAGAATACTGAAAATATCTGCTACGACATTATTGAAAAGAATTATATCAATTGCCAGAAGTATTACCAAATCAATTATCAGCAGAGGCAAAACTTATGAAGTTGATGAGCTGTGCACGTATATCAGACACAAGAAAAATTATATATGGTTGGTTTATGCTCTGGAAAAGAACTCTAAAAATGTGGTAAGTTTTAATGTTGGGAAACGAACTAATAAAACGCTGAATCGTGTTTTGGAAACTCTCAAATTATCTGACGCTAAGAAGATATTTACGGACAGACTTAAAAACTATAGGTATCTGATTGATGAAAAAGTGCATTCTATCAAACGTTTCGGAACAAATCATATTGAAAGGAAGAATCTGACACTCAGAACTCATCTGAAAAGGCTTAACCGTAGGACAATCTGCTTCAGCAAAAGTTTAGTTGTTCTTACTGCTGTTTTGAAGATTTACTTTTGGATTTAAAGAAGGGGAAAGAATTGTGTTACTAAAATTTTGATCTAACAGGATTCGAACCTTTTTGTTTTGCAAATACAGTATTTATGTATTTTGCTAAATGGAAATAAATTTTATCGTGCCATAAAAAAGCCTGAGAAATATATACTTCTCAGGCTTTACATTTTTTCTAGTAGCCCCAACGGGACAATTCTCGAACCATTTTCAAAATGATTAAAAAAAATTAAATTTAAGCCAAGCTTGATTTTTTATAAAATTTTGCTCTTAACCAGAAACTAGTTTTCACTAATAATATTAATGCAGGTACTTCTATTAAGGGACCTATCACACCTACAAATGCCTGCGGAGACTGCAGTCCGAATACAGCTATGGCTACCGCAATTGCCAGTTCGAAATTATTGCCCGTTGCGGTAAAAGCTATTGATATATTCTTTTCGTACGGAATTTCCAAAGATTTATTTAAAAAGAAGCTAATGAAAAACATTGCCATAAAGTAAATCACAAGCGGTACGGCAATCTTTATAACATCCATTGGAAGTTCCACAATTTTATCACCTTTCAAGCTGAACATTAAAACGACCGTAAACAGTAAAGCATATAAGGTAATCGGTGAAATTTTAGCAATAAACTTTCTATTGTACCAGTCCCTTCCTTTTAATTTTACAAGTGAGTAACGGCTCATAAATCCTGCAAGAAAAGGAATTCCCAGATAAATAAGAACACTTTTTGAAACCTCCCATATTGAAACTTGAATATTGAAGTCTGCCAGCCCTAACCTTTGCGGAAGTATATTAATAAACAGCCATACAAAAAAACTATATGTCAGCATCTGGAAAATGCTGTTTAAAGCAACCAATAAAGCTGCGTATTCTCTATTGCCGCCTGCTAAATCATTCCAGACAATAACCATAGCAATGCATCGCGCCAGACCAATTAAAATTAAGCCAGCCATATAATCTGGCTCATCCCTTAAAAACAAGACAGCAAGTGAAAACATTAAAACTGTGCCAATAATCCAGTTTAGAAGAAGCGAAATTCCTATCGCCTTTTTGTTTTTTAAAGCTTGGGGAAGGAGGGTGTAATCTACTTTTGCCAATGGAGGGTACATCATTAGAATAAGCCCAGAAGCTAAAAGAATATTTGTCGACCCTGATGAGAGTGAATTTATTGCATCTGGAAAGGCTGGAAAAAAATGCCCCAGCAGTATGCCTAAGCCCATGGCAAGAAATATCCACAATGTAAGATATCGTTCAAGAAACTTTAATTTTGGCTTCATTGGTTGCAGCTGTTGATTTGTGAAAAGACATAAAACATTTCAGCTGCGATTTCAAGACTTCTTTCTGCATAGATCTTTGTCTGAAGAGGAGTTGAATCCGGTAGTTTAGGATCTTCGTAAGTAATTGGAATCCTTTTTTCTGCTCCTGCAATAAAGGGGCATCCGCCATCTGCCTGCGAGCAGGTCATCACGGTAGCAAAATCCGATGCAGGATTGAAAGGGCTGTCATATTTTTTAGAAAACCCAATTATTGGTAATGCATTGGGGCTGTATTTTACTGCATATATGGAATTGCTGCCTTCATTGATTTTTAAAATTTCAAACCCCTGTCCAGCTAAAGTCTCTGCCACTTTTGGGAAAAGCGCAGTTTCTTCCGTGCCCCCTGAATAGCAGAATACAGCTGGTATTCTGAAATATGAAGCAGCAGTCTGAGCCCAGATCTGAGACAAATGGCTTCTTCTGGAATTATGTGTGCAGATGAAGTTAATATTCGCCTTATCTCCGCTTTTAACCTTATCCTTTATGTATTCGATCAGAGGACTTAAAATCGATTTTCTTTCTTCGCTTATGCCATTAAAGTTTAGATGTTCAATCGTTTTTATTAATTTTAAATGCATGTTTTTTATGTTAAGATTAATCTATTCCTATAATGTTGCTGCGTCGCTCCATTATGACGTTGTCTTTCCACACGCCATTTTTCTTTCCTATTTTCTCACGAAATCCCACAAGCCTGAATCCGCATTTTTCATGCAGTTTAATGCTTCCTAGATTCTCAGAAAATATGCTGGACTGTAAAGTCCAGATTCCATGTTTTTCGCTCTGGCTGATAAGTTCTTTCAGCAGGATGCTTCCAATGCCTTTGCCTCTCTGATCCTCTGCAATATAAATGCTTACTTCTGCCACACCTGCATAGGCACACCTGCCAGATACTGGGGTCAATGCCGTCCATCCTTTCATTATCCCATCTTGAAAGATGCTTATTCTGCAGAAGGGCAGGTGGGAGATGTCCCACTCTTCCCACTGCGGTGAGTCGTTCTGAAAAGTTGCTGAATTTGTTGCTAGACCTTGGCTGTAGATTTCCTTCGCCTGAGAAAAATTTTTATCGGTAATAGTATTGAATTCCATGACAGGAAAAGTTTAACAGCATCCTGATTCAGGAGTGCAGCACGAGTTGTTGGATTCAGTAGGTAAAGTTTTAAATTTTTCCTGCGGTGTGCCGCAGGCCTCATTAGCCAGACACGCGGTTTTCTTATTTTTCAGGATAAAAACTTCTCCATTAAAGTCCAGATCATATTTGCCGATGGTGTCATTCTGGTATTCCACTTCAATTTCTGAGTCTTCAATCCCCAGTTTTTCTTCGGAAAGGTTGATAATATGAAGCAGTTTTGCGGGCTTTAGCCGGTGCTCAAAGTCATCAGCATTCCATAACTGGAAGTTAACCGCTTTTTCATTTCTGATTGTTCCCCCGCAGTCAATGAAGTGTTTGGTTACAATGCCTATCTCCGTAACATGAAAATATTCAGGCACAAATGTGCCGTTTTCCAATTGAAATTCCACATTCTGCAATGTTGGAAGCAACTCTTTAATTTTTGATAGTTTCATAGTTTTTTTATTATTGTTATATAGTAATATTACGATATTTGATAGCAAATTTTTTTAGCAGCATTTTTGATTTGCCACTGTCGAAATTATATTTGCAAAATATTCTTTCAGTAGGCTGAAAGTTTCTTCATTAATGCAGTAGCATATCGAAGTTCCTTCAATACTGCCCTTGATCAGCCCTGCGTTTTTCAGCTCTTTCAAATGTTGGGAAATGGTAGGCTGGGCTAATGGCAGTTCATCTACAATGTCACTGCAGATACAGGCATTGACCTTTAGCAGATATTCTATTATAGCAATTCTTGCAGGATGTCCCAATGCTTTTGCGATTATAGCAATCTTGTTTTGCTGGTCTGTAAAGTGATCTGTTCTTGTTGCTCCCATTTTATTGTATTTTTATATTGCAATATTACGATTAATAGTTTATTGAAAAAAATATTTGATGAAATATTTCGGTTCTTATTATGGAATGCTATCATTTACCAGAACGGGACTCGAACAGATATTGCCTGTAAATGCTGGATTTTTTCTATATTTTAAAAAGTATGATGTCTTTATCGAACCACAAAAAAGCCTGAGAAATATAACTTTCTCAGGCTTTTGATTTTTTTAGTAGCCCCAAAGGGACAATTATCGAACCATTTTCAAAATGATTTGAAAAAAATAAGTTTCAAACAATATTAATTTTTTTTGGTTCGAATCTCGTGACGGGCTCATTTATCAGACCGTTAGGTATAAGGTATAGCTTTTATATTTCAAAAATATTATTAAATTCGTTAATTACTTTAAATCGCCCCTCAAATAAGGTTTCCACTTCACAATTCTTATGCATTTTTCCTTGCCAATATTTATTAGCTAACTTACCATAATCTGAGACATTTAAAGTTTCAGAAATAATCAACGAACCATTACCGCAGTGAATCTTTGCATTATTACCTAAAGTGAGTTCTATTATTTTTTTTCTATTGTTAGGGTAAAGTATTCCAAACCATTTATCTAAATCTTTTTGTTCGCAAAGCCATAAGCAAGTTTTTCTCGACGGGAGATGTGGAAATTTTTCTTTTCTATAATTCTCAAAAATTTCTTCGCGAATCCATTTCAAATATTGTGAAAGTGAAGAATTGAAAACAGATGACAGATGCCCATAAATTGAACTTTTTAAAACATATTGATTTAACAATTCAGGAGAATTGCGATTTAATATTAAAGGCATTGCATTTACTTCGTTTTCTTTTTGTTCAGCGAACTTGAAAAGATCATTATTGCCTATTTTTTCTCCTGTGGATTTAATTAAATCGCGATAATAATTATTAAAGTTTTTTCCATTAATATTAACTGACTCATTTTTGAGCCAAACTTTATTCTTACCATCTAAATTCTGAATATGATAATACCTTTTCAATTTTTATGATCGAGTTTTTAAATTGTATCTAAATTATTTACATGTATAATGAATTATACAAGCCTAATCAAATTGGAGCAAATATATGTGATAATATTGTATTTTTCAGTATTAATGAACTAAGATATGTATGCGATTACGTTATAATAATCTTCAAAAAAAAACTGGTTAGAGACCAGCTCCCGCTATTTAAAAAATATTTAAGATTTTGAAAATTCTTTTCAAGTAAATCTATTAGGTATTCTGTATTTAATATTACTGAGCGGGAACAGGACTCGAACCAATGTTTTTCGCTGATGATATTAAAATGCTGCAGTAAAGCATAATACAGTTTCGAACCTAAGCTCGTTAAGCTTTGATTTTGCTGGGTTTTTACTTTTCTGAAATTGGAAGTGCCACGATTCTGCCACAAAAACAAGATTGATGAAAAAACTCTAAAATTATCTTTAGTTTTTTATGGCAAAAACAGAGATAGCTCCAGTTAAACGGATATTGGCAGGAATTCGAGTGTTCAATCAGTAGGCATTGCTTCCTGAAATGGTCAGAATGTGGGGAGTGCTTATGGAAGGGCAGCAGTGGCCGTCATTTTCGGCATATTCCAGCAGTTCGACATGGATCTGGCCGCCTGTGATCTTGTCAAACTGGAACAGGGTATCGGGCTCGTAGCCGGCAATGGCCCTGACATCAAAACCGCTGTTCTGGTACAGCGCCAGGCCCTGCGCAACAATTGCATTGCCTCCGTCTTTTGGGACAAGGCAGAAATATACCGCAACATCCTCAATGCCGTCTCCGGTAAAATCCCCGGTGTAAGACTTCTGAATGTCAAGGGACGCGTCATGCGAGGCCAGGATTTTAGGGAGGTATTTTCTGAACTGCTTCTCGGCGAGCCTTACAGCATCATTTGTCGTTATTTTTGGCCTGTCTGCCTGCTTTTCCTTCAGGGAAAGCTCTTTCTCCTTCAGCAGGAGCTCCTTCTCCTTGAGCTCCAGTTCTTTTTCTTTGGTCGAGCTGTTGCAGCCGCCTGCCGCTAATGATACTAGGAGCAGCAGAGTGAATTTGATATTTCGGTTCATTTTAATGCATGGGTTATTTTGGTTATGGTTTTGGGTATTGGCAGAGCAATTGCGTTAAAGGCTGTGCGGCACTAAATTAAGCCATTATTTGGATTTGGCAAATCTATAGTAAAAAAATGTTAACGGCTGGCAGGGGTAGTTGGTTACTTAGTTGATTGGTTACTGCCTTAGGGCAGTTTTTTTGTTTTAGCTTTAGGATAGATCGTAGGACAATTTGATTCGCAATGCGCAATAGGATGCTGCTTTTTAGTTTTTTTTGGAGCTTTTCCCGCTATGCGCTGCAATCTTTTGCGCCAAACAACGGCACAAAAGGATTTCCGCTGCTATCGGGGCTAAAAAGATGAATCCATTTTATGTTTTGGTTTTCAGTTTTTCAATAATAATTTCAAAAGGTTTTGGCAAAACTGCATAACAGTTTTTTGTATATTTTCTCAAAATGTTAATTTTGGCGCTGCCATTATCAGGTAACCCGAAAATTTTTAATTTTGATATTAAATCCATACGCCATCAACAGACAAATCTTAACAATGCAAAAATCGGTGCGGCTACAGGTAAAAAAAGATTTGGATCCCAGCAGCAGGTCAATATCATAAAATTAAAAGGAAGCCTCATTTCGAAAGGCTATACTGAGATTATCCATATTCTGGATCAGGACGAGGAATTTCATATCAACACCTTTGAAACGCTGCCTGAACAGCTAAATGAGGTGCAGAAGTATATCAATGCATTTATCAATGCAGAAAACCTGACGGAAACCATTTCTATCAAGTAAAACAAAAAGCGTATTTTTTTTACAGCTCCAGTGCGTTATAGTTTTTAATGTTTTATTGCTACATTAGCTTTCTAGAAAATTTCAGAAAGCCAGATGGCTTGCTGCTTACGACTATGGGACCAGAAAACTTCATCACACTTTCTCAGCTCAACTACCAGATCCACCAGACGATCAGCGACCGTTTCAAAGGCAGCACCTTTTGGGTCGTGGCCGATGTTACCAGTCACAGTTATAAGGCCGATAAGAAGATCCACTATTTCGAGCTGGTGGAGAAAGCGGAGAAAAACAGCGCCATTACGGCAAAGATGATGGGCAAGGCATGGGGTGAAGGAGCTGTGCATCTTTCGGATTTTGAAAAGAAGACGGGGCAGGCCTTCACCAATAACCTGCATGTGCTGGTAAAGGTGAGCGTGGACTATCATCCGCTCTACGGGCTGTCGGTGAATGTGCTGGATATCGATGTGAATTTCACACTCGGGGTTCTGGAGCAGCAGCGCAATGCCACCCTTGCAAGGCTTGTATCTGAAAACGATTTCATCATCAAAACGGCGGAGGGCTATTCTACGCTCAACAGCCGTCTGAAGCTGCCTCTTGCCATACAGAGAGTGGCTGTGATATCGGCAAGCAACTCGGCAGGGAATGAGGATTTCAGACATACCCTTGAGCATAATGATTTCGGCTATGCTTTTCAGATTGACGACTATCATACCATAGTGCAGGGGGACAACAACGCCAAACTGTTCCTGGGCAAGCTCATTGAAGTTTTCAATACAGGAATTCCCTATGACGCCGTTGTCATAACAAGAGGCGGAGGAGCGCAGTCGGATTTCCTGATCTTTGACAACTACCAGATCGGGCGTGCCGTAGCCAAATTTCCAATACCTGTGATAACGGGGATAGGGCACCAGAAAAATGTCAGCATAACGGATCTGATGGCCCATACCAATACCAAAACCCCAACCAAGGCGGCAGAGTTCATTATTGCCCACAACCGCAGTTTTGAAACCGGGCTGCTGTCGCTGCAGCAGCATATTGTGATCAGATCCCAGCAGCTTCTGCTGCGCCATTCCAAAGCGCTCGAAGAGCAGAAGCGGAATATTTCAGCAAATGCAAGGCAGCTTCTCTCCCTGTACAGGCAGCAGCTGGCTTCTGCCAACCAGAGCATCGCAGCAGACGCCAAAGACATACTGCATGAGCATCAGAAAAAGCTTTCGCTGAAAGCCCAGATGGCCGCTCAGGTCTCAAACAGCCTGCTGCGACGCAAGAGAAGCGATATCGAATATCTATCCGAAAACCTAAAGCGCTTTACGTCAGGCTATCTGAAAGGCAAGACGCTTGATCTGGAGCATATGGATAAAAGCATAAAACTGATGTCCCCGCACAATATCCTAAAGAAGGGATATGCGATCGTAAAAGCGAATGGAAAGATTGCAGGGACTGCTGAGAATATAAAAATAGGAGAGGATATTGAAGTGATCCTTCACGATACCCTGCTTAAAAGCACCGTTAAAGAAAAAATACAATATGATGGAAGAGACACTGACTTATGAAGCGGCATGGAATGAGCTTACGGCCATTTCAAAGGAAATAGAAAACGAGACCATTTCGGTGGACGAGCTTGCCGCGAAAGTGAAAAGGGCATCAGAGCTTATTGCCTTCTGCCAGGGCAGGCTCAAGGCTACCGAGACAGAAGTAGGCAGGATTATAGACGGTATGGAGAACCAGAAGGAAGGGTAAAGTTCTGTTCTTTTATTCTGGCCATTTTCCATCAGCAAAACCATTTTTGCCAAGGGACTGGTCCGGATTTTCGTCTTCGAAAATATTAGAGGGCGTATTTGAATGGACAGATTCTACAAAAGGATCGGGAGCGGATTTCAGGCCTTCATGAATGTTCAAGAATTCAGAAGGAGAGACGGAGCCTTCTTCCGCATCAGATGCAGGTTTAAGAAAACGGAATGCGAAATCAATCGGCTTTTCCCTGTCCATTTCATAAAAGTATACGATGTACTGGTTTTTCTCCCTGTCCACAGCCTGAACCTTTCCTTTGTTCCATACGGGATGCATCACCAGATCGCCTTCTTTGAAAGCGGTGTCTTCAGCTCTTGCGGAAGATGCTGCCGTGGCCTGCGATGCCTGAAGTATTTCAGGGGAAAGTTTTCCTTTGCGCACATAAAATTCCTCCTTGATCTCAAAGAGGAACCTTGACGGATATTTGTTCAGGCCGGTTGTGAAATTAAAGCCTTCAGAGTCGGTCATGTAGAACCTTTTCTCGGCGCGGGTAACCGCCACATACATCAGCCTTCTCTCTTCCTCTATGGCGCGCTTTCTCCTTTCCTTTATCGAAAGTGCGCTCGGCAGCACCCCTTCGGTTAAACCGCATAGGAACACATACGGGAATTCCAGCCCTTTGGAGATGTGGATGGTCATCAGGCGCACCTTGTCCTGATTTTCGGTGTCCTTGTCCATATCGGTGTAAAGCGCTATTTCCTGAAGGTATTCGACTATATCCACCGGTCCGTTGTTTTCCTTTTCCAGAAGCATCATCGAGCTTACCAGCTCCTTGATATTCTCGAGCCTGTCCTCATCGCCGTCCTTGCGGTAGAGCTCCGAGAGCCCGCTTTTATCGAGTATGATCTTCACCAGGTCCGAAATGGAATTGCTTTCCGAATCTTTTTTAAGCTCTGCGACCAAAGCCAGAAAATCAGCAGCGCCTTTTTTATTGAGTTCCCTGTCTTCTATATTGTTCTGCAAAGTCTGCAGCAGCGAAAGGTTCTGTTCATTGGCCAGAAGGTTCAGCCTTTCCAGAAACTTCTTTCCAAGCCCCCTTGTCGGATGGTTGAACATGCGAAGGAAAGAGAAGTTGTCTTCCTGTACGATCAGGCGCAGGAAGGAAAGGACATCCTTGATTTCCCTGCGCTCAAAGAAACGCACCCCTCCAAATATGGCATAGGGGATGTTTTCCTTGATCAGGGCCTGCTCGATATTTCTCGAGAGATGGTTGGAGCGGTATAAAATGGTGATATCGGAATAGGCGGCGTTTTCCGTTTTCAGGATTTCCTTGATTTCGCCAGCTACCCATAGCGTTTCCTCAAAATCATTCTTGCCGTGGAAATGCACCACCTCGACGCCTTCGGGATTCTCGGTTATCATATCCTTATCCACTCTGACTTTGTTGTTTTTGATGATATGGTTTCCGACTTTCAGGATGTTGGGAGTCGAGCGGTAGTTCTGGTTCATGATGATGGTCTTCGTATCGGGAAACATCCTGTCGAATTCCACCAGATACTCCGGTTTTGCCCCGCGCCATTCGTAGATCGTCTGGTCGGGATCGCCCACCAGGAACAGATTCTGGTGCACGCGCGAAAGCATTTCCACCAGATGGAACTGGCTGTCGGAGCTGTCTTGGGCCTCATCCACCTGTATGTAGTGCAGCATTTCCTGCCACTTGGCAAGCACATCGGGATTGCTGTCGAGGATGAAAGCCGTAAAATGGATCAGATCGTCAAAGTCCAGCGCGTAGTTGCGCTTCTGCTTGTCGAGATACTTCTGATAGACCTGGCTGGAAAGCGAGTCCTTTTCATCGGCAGTGAAGCTTTTGTTTTCAATCATGTAGCCCAGATAGTCCGAAGTGCTCTTCTGCTTGGAGATGAATCGCAGCACCTGCTTGAAGGTCAGATTCTTTGAGTTGATGTCCAGTTCGGTGAATACATCCCGTAAGACTGTTTTCTGGTCTTCGGCATCCATTATGATGAAATTCTTGGGATAGTGTATTTTATTGATCTCTTCACGCAGAAAGCGTACGCAGAATCCATGGTAGGTGGTGATGAAGCTCACATCATACAGATCGCCGATCAGCGCTTTTACCCTTTTTTTCATCTCCTGCGCGGCCTTGTTAGTGAAGGTAACGCAGAGTATGTTGGAGGAGTTGATGCCCAGCCTGTCGACAATATAGGCAAAACGCGATGTAAGCGCCTTTGTTTTTCCCGATCCTGCTCCTGCAATGACGCGCACGTAGCCTTCCGTGGTTTTGACCGCCAGAAGCTGGTTGGGGTTTAGATTTTCTAAAATCGGATCGGTCATGGTATACAGTTTAAAAGTAAATGCGGAGCGCATTTTGCAAATTTATGGAATTAAATGAAATATGAAGGATTTTAGATACGTCAGAACAGGGAGCTGCGGAGCTCAGGAAAGACAGCAGCTATGGGAATTTTATGATCTCTTTTTTCTCCCGCAAAGAGAGGCTGATTCTAAGCGGCGCTGTACGCACAGTTTTGGGGATCTGATGTTTTCATTAGGTATTGGTGTTTTTTTTATGGGGCAGCAGGCTTCTCAACTCTTCATTTTATGGCGAGGGATATTGATTTCATGCTCCTGAGGATAAGGGGCGCGATGGGTCATGCTGACGTCTTCTTTCAGCCTCTGCTGCATTTTATATTTCCAGTCATTTTCGTGGGAATATCTGGGGTCGGGGATAAAAGGCATTTTTGCCATTTTGATCACCGTAATGGTAGGGAAGTGGTAGTCCACTTCCACATTGCCGAGCAGCAGGTAGCAGCCACCTCCCTGAAAAGGGTATTCCTTGAGGCTTCCCGTGAAGTGGGCCGTATCGAACATTTCGCCTTCAGCATCGATCCAGGTTCCGAAATACATCGCGCCCATCTTGGTAGGCACATGTTTGCGGGAGATCAGATAGGCCAGCATGCGCACCTGTTTTTTGTGGTGGTTCAGCAGGTCCTTTGCCATAACGTCACCCCTGAAGCCGGTCTGCAGCAGATCAAAAGGGGAATAGCTTACAGGAAAACCGATAAACTCGATCTCATCGAATGCATCTTCAAAAGGCGTGCGTTCCAGAACAGGAAATTTAAAATTCCTGACGGGCTCGGCAAGAAGCTTGGGATGCCAGTCTTCAGGCTTGAAATTCACCAGCAGGATGCGCGCGGTGATCAGCAGCTCGTTTTTAGGCTTTCCCGTAAAGCGGAAAGCCCCGATGAATATGAGGATCTGTATCGTTTCAATGCCGATCGGGATGCGGCTGATGAAATTTTCCAGCGAACCGTATTGGCCATTCGCCATTCGCTCTTCTTCGATCAGCAGTGCCGTCTGATGCGCCAGTCCCTGAAGATGCATAAAGCCAAGAAAGATGTCCCTGCCGTAGAGGGCGGTTTCGTATGTGCTTTTATTGACGCACGGATTATGGATGGAAGCCCCCGACATTCGCGCCTCATGGACATAGACTTCCGTCCTGTAGAAGCCTCCCTGGTTGTTGATCACGGCAACCATAAACTCAATGGGATAATGGACTTTAAGGTAAAGGCTCTGATAGCTTTCGACCGCATAGGAAGCCGAATGCGCCTTGCAGAACGAGTATCCCGCAAAGGACTCGATCTGGCGGTAGATTTCCTCACTCAGCTTCAGTGGGTGTCCCTGACGCTGGCAGCATTCAAAGAAATTATCCTTCACTTTCTGCAGCGCAGCCTTGGATCTTCCCTTACCCGACATGGCACGGCGAAGGATGTCGCCGTCCGCGGCAGGAAGGCCTCCGTAATGCAGTGCGATTTTGATGACATCTTCCTGATAGACCATAATGCCGTAGGTTTCCCCGAGCTCCTGCTGGAAGACAGGATGGAAATACTCGAATTTGTCGGGATGGTTGTGGCGGTAGATGTATTCCTTCATCATTCCGGACTGCGCGACACCGGGGCGGATAATGGAGGAGGCCGCAACGAGGGTTTTGTAGTCGCCACATTTAAGACGGCGCAGCAGGCCGCGCATGGCGGGGCTTTCAATATAAAAGCACCCGATGGTTTTTCCGATGGCCAGATACTGGTTGGCGCTGGCTTCGTTTTTTGATATGCCAGTATCTCTGATATTAACGCGGATCCCTCTGTTTTTCTCAATTATCTTTACGCTGTCGTCTATATGTCCAATGCCGCGCTGGCTCAGGATATCGAATTTTTCAAGCCCGATTTCTTCTGCCGTATGCATGTCGAAAAGCACAATTGGAAAACCTTTCGGAGGCATTTCCAATGGCGTATAATTGGTGATGGGCTCTTCCGAGATCAGTATCCCGCAGGAGTGCATGCTGCGCTGGTTGGGAAATTTCTCCAATAGCATGCCGTACTGCTGCACCTGTCTGACCACTTTGCTGGTGGGATGCAGATTCATCGGGTTCTTGGCCAGCAGGTCCAGTTCTTCCTTTGGAAGCCCGAAAACCTTTCCCACTTCACGGAATATCGAACGGAATTTGAATTCCACATTCGTGCCGCAGAAGGCCACATGGTCGGATCCGTAGCGGGAAAATATGTATTCGAGAATGGCGTCACGCTCTTTCCAGGACCAGTCGATATCAAAATCGGGAGGACTCTTGCGGTTGAGGTTCAGGAATCGCTCAAAATAGAGATCAAGCTCCAGCGGACAGATATCGGTAATGCCCAGGCAGTAGGCTATGATGCTGTTGGCTCCGCTTCCCCGTCCGATATGGAGAAATCCCCTGCTGTTGCTGTAGCGGATAATATCCCAGGTGATAAGGAAATAGCCGCTGAATTCAAGCTGGCCTATAACGCGGAGTTCCTTTGCCATGCGGGATTCTGCCTCGGCATTATGATTCCCGTAGCGCCAGACAAGCCCCTGCTGCGCCAGAGTGGAAAGAAGGGACATATCCTCCTTTTTGCTGCCGGTGTAGTATTTTTTGTTTTTGGGAGCCTTGAAATCAAATTCGAAATTGCACTGCTGCACTATTCTTTCCGTATTGGAAATGATTTTGGGATAATTTTCGTAATGGGCCGCAAGCGCATCAGGAGATAGCATCACTTCAGACTCCGTGCAGTAATCCTCAGCGGCAAGCTTTGTCAGGATGATATTGCGGTCGATTGCGCATAATATCCTGTGCAGATTGTATTCTGTCCTTGTACGGATGGTAACCGGATGGAGTACCGCCATTCTGTCGATTTTGTCCTTAAGATCGGATAAAACCAGCTGCTGCAGCTGCTCGGGACGGATCCCGATATATTCATTTGCTTTTAAGACAGGCGGCATGTTTTCCAAAGGATAAATGATAATGGCATTTTCAAAATCAGGTGCATGGGGTGCCATCGCAATATCATGGAAATTGTGCTGGGTCAGCCATCTGTTCATTTCGGCAAGGCCAGCCGCATTCTTTGCCAGTCCGATAAAGCGAAGCTGATGATTCCAGCGGAATTCCATTCCGACAAGAGGTTTTATGCCGGCAGTGCAGCAAAGTTTTATGAACTCATAGATTCCTGTCACGGTATTGATATCGGTCAGCGCCATTGCTTTTACTCCCAGTGAAGATGCCTGCTGCACCAGTTCCTCAACCGAAATGGTGCCGTAGCGCAGGGAGTGGAAGGAGTGGCAGTTGAGAAACATGGTCTATTTTTTTCTTTTTAAGATTTCGTCTTTATTGTTGGGTTTGAATGATGCGCCGGCGCATCGCATCACGGCGTCAAAGCCGTAACGGGTCTTCATGCGGTCCATCGCCTGGTACAGGGCAAGCATTTCCTCGGTGTCATTGAAAAGGTCGATCTGATAGGTTCCCCTGACCAGTCCGCTGAAGCGCACTCCGATAAGGCGGAGCCTCATCCTTCTCTGATAGAGCTTCGTGAAGAGATCGGCCACCGTATGGGTCAGCAGATGGTCCGCCGAGGTGTACTGAACCCTGGACTGTTTGGTTTCGGTATCAAAATTGGCATACCTTATCTTCACGGTCACCGTTGAGGTGAGCCACTGCTCCGCACGGAGCTGGTAGGCCAGCTTTTCCACCATGCCCTGCAGGATCCGGTTCAGCTTCAGGATGTCAATGGTGTCCTGCGAAAAGGTATGCTCGGTGGAAATGGACTTTCTTTCCGTGTAGGGCTCCACGGGATTGTTGTCGATGCCGTTGGCTTTCTTCCAGAGCTCCAGTCCGTTTTTGCCGATCATCTGCTGCAGGGATTCGGCTGGCATTTCGGACAGGGTCTGGATTCTGCGGATGCCGATGCGCGAGAGCAGCTGGAAGGTCTTTTCGCCCACCATCGGAATCTTTCGGATGGAGAGCGGATTCAGGAAAGGCTGCACCATATGCTCTGGGATATCAAGGTTTTGCTTCTGCTTTCCTTCCCCTGTGCCGATTTTCGAAACGGTTTTGTTGACCGAAAGCGCAAAGGTGAGGGGCAGGCCCGTTTCTTTTGTGATGCGCTTGGCGAGCTCGTCGGTCCACTTGTAGCTGCCGTAGAATTTGTCCATACCGGTGATGTCCAGATAGAACTCGTCGATGCTGGCTTTTTCTACCACGGGCGCTTTTTCCTGTATGATTTCGGTAATGTCATGGGAAAGCCTTGAATACAGTTCCATGTCGCCTTTCATGATTTTGGCCTGCGGGCAGAGCTTCATGGCCATATGGATCGGCATGGCGGAACGCACGCCAAATTTTCTGGCCTCATAGGAGCAGGAAGCCACAACGCCCCTGTCGCCGCCTCCGATGATAAGCGGTATGCCGTTAAGTTGCGAGTTGGTGAGCCTTTCGCACGATACGAAAAACGTGTTCATGTCGATGTGTACAATTGCCCTTGTCATGATCTGTTCCTTTTTATATGGATCAAAATTAGTACAGATAATAACAATTTGTGATTTAGTTTATGTTATAAATGATAACAAAATTGAAAAGGGCTTATTTTTCAGCAGGTTTGAAAAGGGGAAAAAAGAGTGCAAAAAAGCTTTATTCAGAATTTACGGTCGGATGGGTTTTTGATGGGTAAGGGTTTGTCTGATCTAGTAGATTCTCCTTTTGACTTCAAAAAAAACAGCCCTGCAAAGTAAAGGCAGGGCTGTTCTGTCATAATAAAGCAAGTGCTTAATTTTGAGTTTTTCGAACTATATGGTCTACGATAAAGAACTTATTTATCGACTTTACATAAATTATATAACAGGTCTGATTGTTTAAATTGTCCTTTTTTACCTTCTCAGCTAAATCCTGCCTGCTCGTATTAATCTTTAAAATTGGTTTTCCCCTGTACGGACTGGCGCTAAAGAATTTGGTCTTTTTGTCCAAAAGAATATTGAAACCCGAGATTTCCTTCTTATTATTAGAAGTTCGATATACAATCTGGTCTGTTTTTTCATTATAGCCAAATACATTCTTTTTTTGCTGTCCAAAGGCTGTAAGGGATATAATTAAAATAGAAATTAGATGTAAAATTTTCATGTTGTAGTTAATTGCAATTAGTATTCGCCGATGCTTTCCAGTTGTTATACGTATCTCTTAAATGCTGCTGCTGCTGAGCAGTTTTCAAATTCCATGCCACTGTTCCTCTAAGCCCTTCCCATGCCATAGCTTCATACTGCTCCTGGGTTAAAGTGCTGTCATACTGTTTTAGGAAGTTGACTATCGTATTGATGTAATGGGCTGCCATCTGCTCATGCTGCATGCCGTTTACCCCGAATCTGGTGTAGTAATCATATAATCCCGGATAATTATGCTGTGTCAGCATCTGATTTAAGATAGTAACGTCGATTTCTCCATTATTATTTGAAAGGCTTAAAAGTTTTCTAAACATTTCTGCATGTATGATTTCATGCATTAGTGTTCTGGCGACATCGATGCCCGGTCTGCCGAGGTTGCTTGTATTAACCGTAATTTCAATCATGTAATTGACAGGCGGGCTTGTCTCTGCATTGATGTGTGCAGGAAGAACTCCTGCTGATAATTTTAGATTGGCAACCGTAAAATTGCCGTCGAAATTTTTCAGGTAGCCTTGGAATATTGGCGAGCCTCCGGCTTTATTGAATGCACCATTCAAGCACGGATCACTTGTAAAGGAACCTGATCTTAGAATTTGGTACAGCGAGGCATTGGAACCGCTTGAGCTGCCGGAGCCGCCGCCTCCCCAGCCATTTCCTCCAGGGTTTCCAACAGTTCCCCAAACGATCGAAGTTCCCGGATTAGTATAGGTGTTGCTGACAATTACTTCATTCAATCTAATTCCCCCTCCACAGTTTGATTTTCCTAAGTTTTCTTCTTGATGGGTAAGGATCGTGCAGTCTGTTCTTGGATATGCGACTGATAGAAGAACAAAACCACAGTCAATTTGTCCGTCGTCTAAAAAAGACTGGTCACTTTGATCTACCTGGCCGGCTTTTAATATTGCAGCGTCAGAAGAACATGCCCCTACACGGCATGAATATGGAAGGTCGATCCCTCTTTCTTCCGCCGCATCCAAGATGTAGACATCATCACCGCATTCAATTTCTTTTTCCCCTTCAGGTGTCAGCAGCTTTACTTTGTAAGTAGCCATTCTTTTGGATGTCGTTGCATTCTTATGTTCATGGGGAGCTTTTAAAAAACTTTTTTCCGAGATGTTTTTTTGCTTATGCTGAAAATATATATATTTATTCAAAACTACATTTATGTCTTCACCATTGATAAAATCCTTAATTGCATTAGTGCGCAGTGTATAGCTGATTTTTTGGTCTGTTTCATCTGTAAATTTTGAACTCAGTTTTTTCCGGCTCGGCTCAAGCATTTTGTAAACTAAGAGCTCGGTGTTCCTTTTCGATATTTTATAGTCTTGTTTTCTGCTTACGCTTAAATCGATAAGATTTTGCTCCTTCTTGCTTAAAATGATTTCGCTGTCTTCAATTACATTTGTTTCGATATTGTCCAAAGCTTTGTTAAAAAGCACTATCGAGTTTCCTAAAGCATGAAGTGTTACCTGATCGGTCTCATTGCTGTTTGAATTTTCTGTGAAAGCTTTTTCGCTTTCACAATTGGTAAATAAAAGCATGGCAAATGCAGGCAGAACAATTTTGAACGCCGATTTTAATTTTTTCATTGTTTTTGGATGAGAAATTTAATTTATAATTTAAAATAAAATATAGGTTTATTCTGTAAAAATATAGTATTGAGTCGATTTTAATATTAAAATAAAATTAGAATTGATGGTTTAATCCTACTTTATTGGCAAGTGCCACATTCTCTGTTTATTACTTCAAAAGCTTCGGTTATAGATCAATAGATCCTATGAATTGCGAGCCGACTTTTATACTGTCAAGTCCGGCAGATACTAGGGTCCAAAGAGCTGCTGGATGTAATATTGCAGATGGGAGCTGGAGAGAAAAGAAGCAAAATTTCGTCTTTCCTGATACTATAGACATAAAAAAAAGCCCCGCATATGAAAAGCAGGGCTGTCCCGTATTAAGTTTGTTTCGTCTCACCTGTAAAACCAAATGATTTTTGGTAGATGATTTTATTTTTTTTTAACAACAAGCACGTTTCCATTGAACAAATCTCTTTCAAAGGATTTTGTCATTAGGGAATCTATTTGATTGATCTGGATGTCTTTTTGTTCTATCGAATTTTGATTTCCATTCTTTGCCTCTTTGAGATTATTTAATTCTTGGGCAGAAAGCGTATTTGTCAATAAAACAGTTATTAATCATAAGAAAAATCGGTTATTCATTGTAATTATTTTTTTGTAAAAAGATTTGATTGATTTTTAAAAGCATTTTTCCGGCATTATCATTTTTCGGATTAAATTCCAAAGATTTTAAATAATTTTTTTTTGATATTTCATATTTCCCAGCGATAAAATAACCTTCACCCAGGCTGTCAAAAGCATCTGCCGAATTCGGATTTTCTTGTACATTGAGTTCAAAAACTTTTACAGCATCATGCAATCTGTCATTTCTAATTAATATATAGCCAATAGAATTAAATGTTTTCTCAAAATTCCATTCTGGATGTTTCTTTTTTAATTCTTTATAAATCTGTTCTGCGTTTTGATTGTTAATTTTCAAAAATTCCGAGGTTATTGATTCCTTTGAAAGCAAATATTCGTCAATGAGATTTTTATCAACCAAACTTGCTATATGGTTGATAATTTGATCTTGAATTGGGGCATATCTATAACCATTGGATAAAACGATAATAGATAACTTGTTGTCTGGAAAATTTCTGTATGCACTTACGTTTCCACCAGAAAAGCCGTAAGAATCGTAATTGTTCACTTTAGTAATATCCCAGCCGTAACAAAAATGATCTTGTTTGTTTTTAAATTCAAACAGTTTCCACATTGATTTTTTGGTCTCAGAATTTAGAAAAACATTATTAGCAAGATTGTTACTCCAATTAATGAAAGTAGGTAATGTAATGTTAATGCCATTCCCTGAATGCGCTCTGAGTCCATCATTTTCAGATGTTTTTTCGTAGAGTTTTGTTTTTGTGTTATAGAAATTTTTTACAACCCTATTTGGAATGTTTTCTGACGAGTTTGACGAAAATAATACCTCGTCTTTTGAACTCGAAAATTGATTTTTGAGAATATAATCTTCAAATGTTTTTCCCGTGATTTTCTCAATAATCATAGTTAAAAGCCAATAATTGGTTTGGTTGTAACTAAATTGATTTCCGGTTTCAAACTCCATTTTCTCTTGAGATAATTTTGCTATTTTCTCACTATCAGTAGCCGTTACCGAAATATCATTGTATTGAATAATATTTGGAATGCCCGATGAATGCGACAGAAGATTTTTAATTTTCACTTCCTGCCATTCTCTCGGAAGATGGTCAAGATATTTTGAAATTTTGTCTTCTAATGATAATTGACCTTTTTCGATGAGCTGGAAAACTCCCACAGTAGAAATCAGTTTTGATGTAGAATAGATTCTGAAAAGCGAATTTTTAGTGACCGAATTATTTTCCTCTAAATTTTCTTTTCCATAATAAGCTTCAAAAATTATTTTTCCGTCCTCTACAACTCCGACTGCCAAACCGGGAATTTCATTTGTCTTAATTGTTTGCCGTAGATAATTATCGATTGATTGTTTTAATTCAACTTTTGAGTTTATCTTTTTTTGACTAAAAGCATTAATAGATAAAAGCATAAAAAATGCAAACAGGAGATTTCTCATAATGGATTTTGATTTTATAATTTGGTGCAAATATGGACAAAATGGCCTTGTTATGCGACCGACTAAAAAAAGTCGAACTCATTTGTTAAGAAAAAAATGAATTAATTTGGATTTTTTCTAAAATCTGTTGGTGTTTTGCCTGTATGCTTTTTAAAAGAGCTGCTAAACGACGATTTGGAATTGAAACCAACTTGGTAGAGAATTTCCAGAATTGTTGGTTCTCTTTGCGGGGAATCTTTTAGAATTTCTTTCGCTTTTTCAATTCGATATTCATTTACAAAATCGAAAAAGTGTTTATCCATATACAAATTAATCAAAGTAGATAAATCTTTAACCGGTATTTTTACCTGCTCAGATAAATCCTGAATAGTTAATGAAGAATCCAGATAAGGTTCTTTTTCAATCATAAACTTTTTCAAAAATTCAATTTGCTTATTTTTTTTGTCATCAATTATAGGCAAAGATTTTTGTTTCGTAACAGATTCTGTAATAGGTTGCAGATGAGAATTCACTCCTCTGAAAAATTCAGGATTGTTTAATGCAACATATAGATACCAACAAGTACAAAATAAAAACGCAACCCCATCAAGAGTTACAATCCATTGTCTGGCTTCTCCCAAACCAAATATTAATGTAATCAGCCATCTTAGAAGTACTATAAAATGTAAGGTATAATATAGAATTGTTATTTTGTAAAGTGAATTGAATACAGAAATATTTGGGTTTGTATAATTCTCAAAATAAACGGTTTTAGACTTTTTAATAACCAGCAATGAAGCAATAAAATAAGCTTGAAATAGAAATTCAAAAAGAAAATAAAAAAATTGCATAATAGGTGCCTGATTCATAGTTTTTATGAAATGCAATTTCATAACGCTATCTTCAAAGTATATCTCCGCCATTAAATACAAATTGAAAGCTGCAAACGGAATAGCGTGCAATACATGTTTCGGTTTTAATCGAAAATTAGAAAAACAAACGGATAATACATAGAGGTAAAACGATGCCGGAACCAAATAGACGATACTCCAACGAAATACCTCGAGATTAATAAAGTTAACTGGAAAGCCGTGCATCAAAAATTTACAGGCATCTACAGCACTTACGAAAAGAAAAAAAGCAAGAAGCCAATTTGAAAGTCTTTGCTTTCTTTTTAATGTCAATAAAAAGAATACAAGAAAAAGCACTATAAAAACGCCGATGTAAGCGGTTATTTCTAAAAAATGACTTCTATCCATATTTGTAAATCAAAACCAAAGGTATTAAAATTTGATGTTTATATATTTAAAAAACTCAGATTAAAATCCATGCCCCAAATTCTTTCTCATTGCTGGCGCAGGCACATTCCTTGCAAACATATTGCACTAAATGGTAAATGATCCTGTAGAGCTTTTTAGGTGAAGAATCCGCATTTTATTGCTCATGTTATATTTATTGCATAAAAAAAGACAGTTCAAGACTTTTTATGAGCGGGAACGGGATCCGAACTAATTGATGAAAAGCTGTAAAACAATAACGTATACAGTTTCGAACCTAAAGCCGGCAAACCTTGATTTTGCTCGGTTTTTACTTTTCTAAAATTGAAAGTGCCACGATTCTGCCACAAAACTCAGATTAATGATTTTTATAGCATTTTTGATTTAGTAATGTTTCGAACTTGTGCTTTTAAGTGTTTTTTTTAACAGATTTTTATGATGTTTATGAAACTAATTGCACCGATTCTGCACCCATGTTCAAATACATCTACTTTAGAATTTTTGTCTTGCAAAATTGTCTTTTAATATACTTGAACCTAGTCTTTTTAGCTATTGATTTTACTGAATGTTTACTATTTCAAAATTTCATGTGCTACAATTCTGCCACAAAACTTTGCATGGTGAAAGATCTTTAAACTCGCCTTAGTTTTCGTAGCAGAAATGGTATCAATCCCTATGCCTTTTTGCAACAAAGTTCGTGCTTTTTAAATTATATTTTTGTGTTTTTTGTCCTGAGTAGTAACCCGTAAAGGACAGATTACAAACCATTTTATGGAGGATTTGAGGAGATTGTCTTACTGGAAGTAGAGGCTGTCCTTCATTGGCTTTATGAATTTGGTTTGGATGTCCTGTCGGGGATTGATTCAAAATATACTTGATTTTCCAAATATTTTTTAATTAAATATTTTCAACTGATAATTATCAAAAATAGACAACTATAAAATTTATGGCAAAAGGTATCAGGTATAATTTAGCAAAGAAAAAAATGGCGACAATTTCCTTAAATTGACGCCATTTGGCTGTAGTGAAATATATGGTGCAAAATTCCAAGGTAATTTATAGATTAGTACTTCAAATAGAAGGTTTTTTGAGCTGCTCTCTAATTAGGGGCTGGATACCCAGTTGGGGATTGATAAAAAAACAGATATTATTCCTCAAATGATTTTTGAATTATTTTATTCCTAAAAAAATCAATATTAAATAACTGCCAGAAATACCTATTTCCAAAAACTTAAGCCAAGTTTTTAGCATTAGGCATTGAAAGTTGCTGTTTTGTTAAAACCTGTCTTAGCTTTCGGCTATCATTGAAGGAACAAACAGCTGCTGTTTATGAAAAACAACAGCTGTAAAGATAGAGAATTGAACTGATAATTTATTACCAGAACTTAACGTAAAGTGCAACGATAATCAATAATGTAATTACGATTAATACTGTTGTCTGTGGCTGTACTTTGAACATTCCAGGTTCTGTCTCGAATGCTTTAGGGTTTACTTTTGATCCAGCGAAACTGATCAGG
This sequence comes from Flavobacterium sp. HJSW_4, assembly GCF_042436695.1. Lineage (NCBI taxonomy): Bacteria > Pseudomonadati > Bacteroidota > Flavobacteriia > Flavobacteriales > Flavobacteriaceae > Flavobacterium > Flavobacterium sp. HJSW_4. The sequence continues at coordinate 100,962 of NZ_JBHNPP010000002.1, read as the reverse complement.
ATCATGGCAATCATTGTAAATAAGAATGATAATCCCATACAGATGTGGAAAGGAATTTCGAAAGCTCCTTTTCCGTTAGAATAAGCTGTATATAAAAGTGTGTCGTTCCCAAATAAAGCTGGAGCGTATTCGTTGAATAAAACTGACAATAAGAATCCTAAGATTACACCAACGATTGCAGCTGTTCCAGTAGTTCTTTTCCAGAACATACCCAAGAAGAACATGGCAAAAACTCCAGGGCTGATGAATCCTGTGTATTTTTGGATGTATGTAAATCCTCCAACACCGCCAATTCCTAAGATGTCATTCCATGTAAATAAAACAGCCAAAAGCATTGCAACGAAAACAGCAATTCTACCAATGTTTACCTGCTGTTTTTCACCAGCTTCTTTTTGAATGTATTTTTTATGAACATCTAATGTATAGATTGTAGAAATACTGTTTACTTTTCCTGCTAAAGATGCTACGATTGCAGCAGTTAGAGCCGCAACAGAAAGTCCTTTTAATCCAGTTGGAAGGAATGTCAAGACAGCAGAATAAGCTCCGTCTTTTCCTCCAACCAATTGAGGCAAGTGTCCGTTTGTATATAAAACGTAAGCAGCAATACCAGGAAGCATTACGATAAGCGGCATTAATAATTTTAACATACCAGCAAATAAAATTCCTGTACGCGCCGTTTGTAAATCTGCTCCAAGCGCTCTTTGCGTAATGTATTGGTTACATCCCCAATAGTTAAGGTTGATGATCCAGATACCAGCAGCGTAAGATAACAATCCTGGGAAAGTTAAATATTTATCGATTTCTAACTGAGAAGATGCAGCAGTCGGTTTTGGAATAATCATTTTGAAATGCTCAGGAGCTTCTTTCATTAAAACTTTGAAACCTGCAATTGCATTTTCGCCAACACCAAAATATTGACCAACAGTTGTAAGAGCGATATAAGAAGTTACCAAACCTCCAATGATTAATACAGCAACCTGAATAACGTCTGTATAAGCCACAACTTTCATTCCTCCAAGAGAAATAAATAAAGCAAAAACAGCCAATCCGATCATGATTGCGTGAAGATATTCTCCTCCGGCAAGACCGTTAATGGCAACAGCTCCTAAGTATAAAATAGAAGTTAAGTTTACAAAAACATATAAAAACAGCCAGAAAACCGCCATAATCAAAGCAGTAGATTCGTTGTAACGTGTTTTTAAGAATTGTGGCATCGTGTAAATCTTATTTTTAAGATATACAGGGATAAACCATACGGCAACAATAATAAGTGCAACGGCAGCAAGCCATTCGTAAGCAGCAACAGCAATTCCTAAGAAGAAACCTTCACCACTCATTCCGATGAATTGTTCTGCAGAGATGTTAGAAGCAATAAGAGAAGCTCCAATTGCCCACCAAGTTAAATTTCCTTCAGCCAAAAAGTAAGCTTTAGCATCTTGTTCGTCTTGTTTACGTTTGCGGTAAACGGTGTAACCGTAGACCGAGACTACGATGAAATAAATAATAAAAACCGCATAGTCTGCGAAAGCGAGGTTTTGATTCATTGTAAAATTTGATTAATAAAAGTGGTTAATAGTTAGTCTTATAGTTGTAAAAAATTATTTCTCAAGCGTAATCATTTTACCTGTAAAGTTGATTCTTCCGTTTTGAATATCACTAGAACCATCTGGCTGTTTTCCGCCAACAGAAATGGTAAACCAACCTGGCTCAACAACACGTTGTTTTTTCTTGTTGATCATAGAAAGCTGTCTTGGCGTAATAGTAAAAGTAACGGTCTTTTTTTCTCCTTTTTTTAGATGGATTCGCTCAAAACCTTCCAATTGGCAAATCGGACGCGGAGTAGAGGCTTTCTCGTCTTTCACATATAACTCAGCCACTTCGTCTCCGTCACGATCTCCAGTATTGGTAATGTCAACAGAAATTTTAAAATCTGCGTCAGAATTAAAGTTTTTTGGAAGCTGTAAATTAGAATATTTAAAAGTCGTATAACTCAAACCAAATCCAAAAGGGTAAAGAGGCGTTTTATGGAAATAGCGGTACGTTCTGCCTTCCATATCATAATTTTCAAATTTAGGAAGCTGATCTACCGATTTATAGTACGTAACCGGAAGTCTTCCCGCCGGATTGTAATCTCCAAAAAGAACATCAGCAATCGCATTTCCGCCCTGCTGGCCAGGATATCCAGCCGTTAAAATAGCTGGCAGATTATCATTTGCCCAATTGACAGAAAGCGCGCTTCCGTTAATTAAAACTAATATTACGGGTTTTCCAGTCGCTTTAACGGCTTTCATAAGCTCTTCTTGATTGGCTGGAAGATCCAGACTTGTTCGGTCTCCGCCATTGAAACCATCCGCTTCCACTTTCATTTCTTCACCTTCCAAACGTTCATTCAGTCCTAAAACTAAAATTACAGCATCGGCTTGATTGGCAGTTTGCACCGCTTCTTGAATTAGGTTTTCTCGAGGTTCTGACCAAAATAATTGTGCAATCGCGTCTCCATAGAAATTCTGGTATTTAACCTCTATTTTGTATTTTTTTCCCGCTTCTAAATCAATTTTCTGCGGACGAAAACGGGGATGATGGTTGTTTTTTCCGCCAGTAGTTTTCCCGCCTTCAATTTCAACGGTCATAAACGGTTTTGACCATTCAGAAATGTTGTAAGTTTCTGATTTAGGAACGCTAAGATATCCTGTCCACTTTACGCTGTAATTGCCCATTTTCAAACGAGAATCTGGCGTATTAATATCCCATTCAAAATCAATATTATCATCAATTCGAGTAAAAAGAGGTTTTCCTTTCCAATCCTTATTATCAAAATATTCACCAATTAAACCTTGCGTTCCGTTTTCGTTTTGAAAATATACTGATGGTATAATATTCATTTTTGGAACTCCTTTTGCTAAATCAGTTCCTTTTGCATATAAAACCTTTGCATTTGGTTCCAATTTGTTTTGAATCCCTTTTAAAACTGTAATCGGATTGCTTGGAACTCCGCTGTAATTTCCCCATAAAGATTGAATATCATCTGCATTTGGCCCAATTACCGCAACTGTTTTGATATTTTTAGAAAGAGGCAAGGTATTGTTTTGGTTTTTTAAAAGAACAATACTTTTTTGGGAAGCTGTTCTGGCAAGAAAATCATTAGCCGCATTATTGTTGGTTGAAAACGGAATTTGGGCATAAGGAACAATCTCGTCTGGATCAAACATTCCTAATTTAAAACGAGCCGTAAATAAACGTTTAACGGCAATATCAATATCGGCTTCTGTAATTAATTTTCGGTCAACAGCTTCTTTCAAAGACTGGAAACTGCTTCCGCATTCCAAATCCAAACCGTTTTTTACCGCCAATGCTGAAGCGCTTGCAGCATCGTTCGTAATTTTATGGTACTTCCAAATATCGGTTACAGCACCACAATCCGATACGATGTAGCCGTTGAATCCCCATGCATTTCTAAGAATATTAAATAGAAACGGACTCGCACTGGCAGATTCTCCTCTAAAGCGGTTATAAGCACCCATTACAGAATAAACATGTCCTTCTTTTACCAAAGTTCTAAAAGCAGGAAGATAGGTTTCGTATAAATCCACATCGCTTGTATTGGCATCAAAAAAATGTCGGGAAGGCTCTGGTCCCGAATGCACAGCATAATGCTTTGCAGTAGCAACCACTTTTAAATACTTGTCATTAGTGCCTTGAAGTCCATTAACATAATTAAGCCCCAATTGGCTCGTCAAGAACGGATCTTCTCCATACGTCTCATGTCCGCGTCCCCAGCGGGGATCACGAAAGATATTTACGTTTGGCGACCAGAATGTCAGTCCCTGGTACATTCCGTGCTGGCCTCTTCTTAAATATTCATGATGTTTGGCACGAGCTTCATCAGAAATGGCAGTGGCAACATCCAATATTAACTGGCGATCCCAAGAAGAAGCAATTGAAATTGATTGCGGAAAAACAGTGGCAAATCCCGCACGTGCGACGCCATGCAATGATTCGTTCCACCAATTGTATTCTGGAACTCCCAAACGGTCGATAGCAGGAGCAGAATCCATTAACTGGTTTATTTTTTCGTCTAATGACATTCTCGACACCAAGTCATTAACACGCTGTTCTGTTGGCAGATTTGAATTTTTGTAAGGTAAATTTTCTTGCGAAAAGGCGGTTAAAGCAAAAAAATGTAATGCAATAACTATGGATTTTCTTTTCATAGGTTTTGGAAAGTGTTAGATTTATTATTTTTCGATTACTGCTTTAAATAAAACAGAAATATGATTTTACAGAGATTAAAAGAGGATAGACTATTAAATTGCTGACTCACAAAATTAGATTTTTATACTTTTAAAGATAGGATAAAATGCTATTTAGAGTATGCTATAAAGCTTATTGCTAATGTTTTATGATTATCAATGAAGTGTCAAAGGGAGACAAATCACTATTTTTAGGGTGCTATTTTGCTGAAATAACGACTTGTCTTAGGTCAGGAAAGGAATTTTGATATTTTTGCAATTCTCCTAATTTTATAAAGTTTGTAATGAAAAGAAATATATTTTTATTCTTTTTTTATTGGATAAGTATTTTGTGTTCAGGTCAGCCTTCCGGTACACTGACTCATTTTGCAAACGATTTAAAGTTAAGGCAATCCCGTATTCTTGATATTCAACAGGATAAAAAGGGATTCATCTGGCTTTCTACGTTCAATGGATTGATTCGTTATGACGGAAGCAATTTTCAGAAATTCAGGGTAAAACAAAACGGATCACTGAATTTAATTTCCAATCGTGTTTTCAAGTTCAGATTTGACAATAGCGACAGAATCTGGATTCAGTCCGAGAAAAATGATATTTATTACTTTGATACCAAACAATTAAGTTTTCATTATCCAATAGAAGAAGGCCCGTTAAAGGCTGGCAATATTGCGTTTGTCGATTTTAAAGTGATGCCTTCTGGAAGAGTTTGGCTTTTTCCCGAAGAGAAAAATTATGTAATCGCTTTTGAAGCCAATAGAAAGATTAGAAAAATAACTTTTGACCCTGCAAAACGCTGTGGGAAAATCAGTGATATTTTTGAAGACAAACAGGGAACGACTTGGTTTTTTACCGAAGCAGGCACTTGCAGATTGAATAAATCTGGAGGAGAGCCGCAGTATTTCTTTTTTAATGGAAAGCCTTGCGTGTACAATACATTTTTAGAAACCAAAGAAGATATAATTTTTGGAGGTAACAAAGGAGAATTGGCACGTTACAACAAAAAAGCAAGTACCTTTTTTGACTTCCCGCTTAATATTAAAGAAGATATCATTTATACCGAACTTGTTGCCAATACTAAAATGCTTATCATAACAGCGGGGCAGGTATTTTATTTTTGTGATCTGAAAACGGGAAAACTAGATTCGTATAGTGGCAAGACCTTAATAGGGTTTCCCAATAAAAAAATCACTTTTTTGGGATCCACACGTTCTAGACAATTTTGGTTTGAATCTAGGGCTGAAGGCGTGTTTCAGTTTGATCTGTTGACCAAAAAGATAAAAAAAATGTCTGTTGATTACAGTGATTCTGCAACTGCTGGAGGAGAAAGAAAAAGTTTTCTGCTTACTTCGCCAAATGGAACAGTTTGGATTCAATCGAGCAATGCGCCGTTTTCGTATTGGGATGAAAAAAATAATAAACTATCTTCTATAATTCGATGCATTAACGAATCCAAAGAATCGGTTTCAGATTTGATGCACACTGCTATGTTTGATAGATTAGGAAATCTTTGGTTTTGCTCCTTCAAACAAGGTTTGGATTTGGTGACTTTCAGCAACAGTAATTTTTCTACCTTAAATCTCGATTCATCAAATGATCATCATAAGCACAATGTGAGAAGTTTGATGAAAGACAATAAAGGAAATCTTTGGGTAGCAAGCCGTAAAGAGAAAATTGCTTTATTTGACAGCCAGAAAAAGAAAATCGGACTTTTGGCTTCTGATGGAACTTTATCAGCAGCTGGTCCTGGCTGGGGAGCTGATATTTACAGTATGCTTGAGGATAATAAGGGCAGAATCTGGGTAGGGACAAGAGGAAACGGTTTATTTTTCTTAGTGCCGACCGATCAGCCTTTTCAGTATAAAGTTACCCATTATAAAAATGACGAAAATAATCTTTACGGAATTAATTCTGATGATATTTTTAAAATTTATCAAGCCGCAAACGGACAGATTTATATTGCAACTTGGGGTGGCGGTGTAAACATTATTCGCGAATCAAATAACGGAATCCAATTTGTCAATTTTAAAAATGAATTAAAAAACTATCCAATAAAAACGGCAGATAAGGTCCGTTCGATTGCAGAAAATAAAGACCATAAAATATTTTTTATTTCATCGTATAAATTATTTTCTTTTTCGGAAGAAACTAAAGCGACAAGCAAAATAAAGTTTAGTGAGTATTCACAGGTTTCGGGCAATGATATTCTGGATATTTTAATTACGGACGATAATCAGATGGCGTTGGCAACCAATGGCATGGGGTTGATTTTGGCCGATTTAGATAAAAAGGGCCAGCTGAACGTGAAATCAATCTGGAACGAAATGGTTTCTTTCCCAGTCGAGGGAGTTGTTTCCATTGCAGAAGACAAAGCAGGAAAAATTTGGCTGATGAGCGACAATCAGATTGTGCGTTTTGATCCAAAGAATAATAGCGCGGAGACTTTTCCAGAATTAAAATCGATTATTGGAACAGAGATATTTTCTGAGGCAACCAAATGCGAACTCTCAAATGGAGAACTCGCCGTAGGATATTCTAATGGCGTAATTTATTTCAAACCAGAAAAAATTAAAGCTTTTTATTTCAAACCTTATTTAGCGATTTCTGGATTTTTGGTAAATAACAAAGACCTGTATGAAATAAATCCGGAAACTCCCAAAAATCCTGATTTGTTACAAGAAGTCACGTTGGAGCACAATCAGAATTTCTTTAAAGTGCAGATTTCAGCCTTGGATTATCTTAAAAGCGAAAATATCGTGTATCGGTATAAACTAGAAGGAATTGATAAACAGTGGAATTACATTAAAAGTGGACAATCTATCAATTATACCAATTTAGGCCGTGGAAGCTATACCCTTCTAATTTCTTCAACAAATGGACATAATTTATGGATGGATAATGAGAGGCAAATTAAAATTACAATTCGCCCGTCGATCTGGGGAACTAATTTTGCCTATTTCTGTTACTTAGTATTGGCTTGCGGCTTGTTTTTCGTTGTCAATAGAGCCATTCTTACCATTCTAAAGCTGCGTGGCGATGTAAAATTGGAGAAACAAATGAGCGAATTAAAGCTGAAATTCTTTACCGATATTTCGCATGAAATCCGTACGCCACTCACCATGATTTCTGCTCCTTTGGAAGTGATGCTTGCCGATGATAATCTAAAAGAAGGAACAAAAGGCCAGCTTCGAATTATAGAAAAAAGCAGTAATAAATTATTGAATTTGGTCAATCAGATTTTAGATTTGAGGCGAGTTCAAGATAAAAAACTTGCTATTCACGAAATCAATCTAGGAGAATTTGTTGCTCAAATGTGTGAAGATTTTGAAGAAATGAGTAATCAGAGCAATATAAATCTTAGTATTGATGTCGCTTCATCAAACCCAAAGATTTGGGCAGATCCTGATAGTTTGGATAAAATTTTAATCAACTTGCTTTCGAATGCCTTTAAATACTGCAGTAAAGGAGATTCGATTGAAGTAAAAGTGGAAGAATCAGAAAAACATGTGTTTTTGACTGTAAGCGATAACGGACCAGGAATTAGTCCGACGCTTCAAAAAAGATTATTTGTCCGTTTTTCAAATTATAATGAAAACTTGTCGAACCCAAGTACAGGTCTTGGATTATCTATTATAAAAGATATTGCAGACAAACACGGAGCGGAAGTTTTGGTAGACAGCACTCAAGGAAAAGGAAGCAGTTTTCAGGTTGCGTTTTTAAAAGGCTATCAGCACTTTAAAAAAGATGTAGATATTTTGTTAGATGAAACGGAAGAGCATTTTTCTAATGAAATGGATCTGGATTTTGAATCTGAACTTGAGGAAGAAATAGCAACACCAGAAGAGATGGGAAGAGAGCAGCCTATTGGACTTGTGGTAGAGGACGATCCTGAATTGCGTGCGTTTATTGTTTCTATTTTGGAAAGCGATTATAAAATTTTTACAGCGGAAAATGGAGAGGAAGGGTATAATAAATCTGAACAAATTTTGCCAGATTTTGTCATTAGCGATATTATGATGCCTCAGAAGGATGGAATTGAAATGCTGAAAGCAATTAGGGATAATTTGTTGATCAGCCACATTCCAGTTATTTTGCTTAGCGCGAAATCATCGATAGAAAGCAAATTGGAAGGATTAGAATACGGAGCAGATGATTACGTTACAAAACCTTTTAATGTCAGTTTGCTAAAAGCGAGAGTGAAAAATGTTTTGGAACAACGAGCCCGTTTGCAGCAATTGTTTTCCAGCGGAAACACAATTGAGATTTTCAAAGAAGAACCGCTGCAAATCTCAAACAAAGACCAGAAATTTATGTTTCAGGTTATCGGATTTGTAAAAGAAAATATGTCTAATTCCGATTTTTCAGTTGACGAACTAGGAAAACTAATGGGCATGTCGCGCGCTAGTTTTTTCAACAAACTCAAAAGCACTACTGGAGCTTCTCCTGTTGTTTTTATTCGTGATATGCGATTAAGCGAAGCAGCGCGACTTTTAAAACAGGATGATTTATTAATAAAAGAAATCTGTTTTGAAGTAGGGTTTAATGATCTGAAATACTTCGGAAAATGCTTCAGATCAAAATACGATCATACGCCGGCTGAATATAGAAGACAATTTCGCTAATAGCAATTAAAATATAAACTGCATTTCTATTGAACGCAAGGTTTCGGGCTTAAGGTGTGTATTATTCTCAAAGTTTAAAAGCACAATCTTATTGAACATCACCCAAGGTTTTCAATCTTGGGTGGCGAAGCATATTTATCCCAATGGTTAATAATCATTGGCTAAAATTTCTTTCCAGCCAATTTCTCCGCAATCCTATTAAGCATAGTCCTAAGTTTGAACCTCGGAGGACGAAAGTAGTAATCAATGATTGATTATGATATCCGTTTTTATTTATGATATTTTTTTTTCATTAAATAAAAAAAGTAAGAAAAATTTAGCGAATTAATGGCGATAGGTGTTAAAATAGCGATTTGTACCGTCCCGAAAAGCAAAAATTACCCCTTTTTGAGATTTGCTATTTCTAGTTTTGCTTCATAATCTTGATTGATTTTTAACTAACTAACTTTAAAACCAAAATTTATGAACCAAACTAACTTTAACATTCAACTTCCAATTTTGGACTGCTGTCCTCAAATGAATCCAAAGAAAAAATTTAATCATTTTTAAGCTTAGCAGATATGAAAATGATTAGAAACCTGATTTTTGGAGCTGGTATATTTTTTCTCTTAAATTCCTGCTCTAACGACGACCTTAAATATGAAAGCCATACAATTAAAAAACTAGATTTTCAGTTAAACGGCGAACCTTGGAATTTAAATGTGGGGATCTCAACCAGACCTCTTTTTGTGTACAAAGAAAATGGAGAATATGCGGCAAATTACAGCTCGCTTTATCCTTTTTCGCTAGACGATGGAAAATACAAATTTGTAGCGACAGATTATCCAGAGCAAATGGTTCCGTCTCCAACGAACCTTAACGAACTGATTGTTCAACAGCCGGCTTTGGCAAATCAGCCAGTAAATTTATCGGATGCAATGCCTTACGCTTCTCCTTTTGATGAGCCGTTAACATTGAATATTACTACCAGAACGGGAATTCTTCGTTTGAAGACGTTAGATATTACCGCCGATAAGAGTTATACCACAATTAAAACTACGGTTTTGGTAAAAAGAAGCGGTTACAAAGTGGTTGACGGAAAGTATATTAAAGAAGACATGTTTGTGACGAGGAGCAAAGCAACCTCGAGCGGCGGAATAAACTACACGGACGACTTTGTTTTATTTCAAACTGGTGAAGAAGCCAATAACGTTCGCGTTAAAATAGAATGTCTGAATCAGAACATGGAAGTGGTGAAGACCAAAGAGCTGCAAACCACTTTTGCCATTGAAGCTAATAAGGTTACGAATGTCGATTTTCTTATAAACGAGCCTTAACAAACTTCTTTTCAAAACAAACCAATACGAAATACGATTTGCCATTATTTGGATTAAAAAATGATATGATAGCCATAAAAGGTTGTTGTTTTAAATTTTTTTAATGAATCCAAAGACCGGCTTATAATCCAATAAAAAATATTCTAGTTATGACTATAAAAAAATATATCTGGAGCATTTTGGCCGTTCTGTTTTTAACAGGGGGTATTTATGCTCAGAAGCGTACAACCGTGAGCGGTTCGGTTAAGGATAACATGGCGGGTATTCCGGGCGCAACAATTATGGTAAAGAATGAAAATACGAATACCGTTACCGATTTTGACGGTAAATTCAGCGTAGCAGTAGCAGATCCGGAAACTGCTGTTCTAATCATCAAATTTGTGGGAATGAATGATGAGATTGTGCCTTTGAAAGGACGTACATCTGGCATTACGGTAACCATGAAAGAATCGAACAGCGAATTGAATGAAGTTGTTGTAATTGGTTATGGTACGCAAAAACGTAAAAACTTAACTGGAGCGGTTGCCAGCATAAAAGGAACCGAATTGGCAAAAGTACCGACATCCAATGTGGCGGAAGCCTTGACGGGAAGACTTCCTGGGGTTCAGGTTACAACTGTTGACGGTTCGCCGGGAGCAGATGTGAAAATTAGAATTCGTGGAGGTGGATCTATTACCGAGGACAACTCGCCATTAATTTTGGTTGACGGCTTTGAGGTGGCCAACTTAAATGATATTCCACCGACAGATATCGAATCTGTAGAGGTTCTGAAAGATGCAGCCTCTACAGCCGTATATGGAGCAAGAGGTGCAAATGGAGTTATTATTGTGACAACTAAAGTTCCTAAAGCAGGAAAAGTGGCGGTAAACATTCACAACTACACGCAAATTAAAACGCTTGCCAACCATTTGGATGTTATGGATCCTTATGAGTTTGTTATGATGCAATATGAATTTGCACGTAAAAGCACTTCTAACCCAACTGGATTTTATAATATGTATGGCAGACCAAGCGAATTTTACATATATAAAGGAAATAAGGGAACAGATTGGCAAAAAGAAATTTTTGGAAGCAATCCTATTGCGAGATATACGGATATCAATGTAAGTGGCGGAAGTGAAAAAACAAAATTCAAATTTACGTTTGTAAACCAAGATCAGCCGGGTGTTTTGCTGGGAACAGGAATGCGTCAGAATTATGTTTACTTAATTTTGAATTCAAAATTAACCGACAATCTTACGTTCGAATACCAAACGCGTTTAACCAATCAAACTATTGAAGGTTCAGGAACAGATGGAGTAAGTTTGCTTAGAGCTTTGCGCGAAGCACCAACGGCAGGGCTAGAAGAGTATATGACTTTACCTGAAGATAATACGTACTTCGATCCCGACGATTATGAGATAAAACCTCGTTTTAATCCATTTGAAGAAGCAGAAAAAAATTACCGCAATCGCACAACAAGGACATTTAATACTACAGGAGCTTTAACATGGACAATCAAAAAAGGATTGACGCTCCGTTCTTCATTTGGCTATGAATATAAATATTCTGAAGATGGGCGTTTCTGGGGTACAGATACTAAAACAGCATTAGAAAACAATAACCTGCCTCTAACGTATTGGTCGATGACCCAATCTCCTCGCTGGCAGTTGAATAACGTATTGAACTACGGTTTTAAATTAAAAGAGCGCCACGATTTCCAATTGATGATCGGACAGGAGATTAAAGATCAGGAAAGCTCAATTAAGTTTTTCCGCACGCGTTATTTCCCTGAAGACATTACTGGAGAAAAGGCTCTAGACAACCTGGCTTTGGGAACCCCTTTTGAAAATGGTTCAAATGCAGAATCTCCAAATAGAATTTCTTCATTCTTTGGAAGGGCCAATTACGGTTATGATGACCGTTATCTTTTTACGTTTACTGTCCGTACCGACGGTTCTACAAAATTTGGTCCAGACAACAGATGGGGAGTTTTTCCTGCGGGAGCTTTTGCATGGAGAGTTTCAAATGAAAGTTTCTTAAAAGACAGCCAGACCGTTTCTAACTTAAAACTTCGTTTGAGTTATGGAGCTTCTGGTAATGATAGAATTAAAGGCGATTTATATGCAAAATATTACGGAGTTTCTAGAGATCGTTCTGTAGGATGGGGAGAAGAAAATCATTACTACTATAATTTTTATAATGACAAATATCTGAACAATCCAAATGTAAAATGGGAAACGACGTATACAGCCAATGTTGGTCTTGATTTTGGCTTTTTCAAAGAAAGGCTTACAGGAACTTTAGATTTTTATCATAATAAAGTAAAAGATTTATTGGTGCCGTCAGATATTGCATCGGTTTCTGGTTTTACAAAAATGATGACCAACGTTGGACAGACTTCTAATAAAGGTGTTGAATTGGCTCTTAACGGAAGTGTGATTAAGAAAAAGGATTTTCAGGTTGATTTGACTTTTAATATTGGCTACAACAAAAACAAAATTGACAAATTGGCGAGCGGAGAGCAGGAATGGATTTTAAGTTCGGGCTGGGCATCAACGCAATTGCTGAATGATGATGACTACCGCGCCTATGTAGGCGGAACAAAAGGCTTGATCTACGGATTTGTAAACGATGGCTTCTATACAATGGATGATTTCGAATCTTTTGATGCTGTAACCAAAACTTGGAAATTAAAAGAAGGTGTTGCCAATTCAAAAAACCTTTCTGGCGATCCGGTTCCAGGAAATGCGAAGTTTAAGAAACTGACTCCTGTTGATCCGTCAGATCCTAATAGTTATGTGATTGGAGATAAGGACAGAAAAGTAATCGGGGATACTAATCCTGATTTTTCTGGAGGTTTTGGTGTTAATGCTATCTGGAAAAATTTTGATTTAACAGCTTTCTTCAACTTCATGTATGGATTTGATGTGTATAATGCCAATAAAATTATGACGACTTCTTTCTATCAGAACAATCAGAATAATTTTAGTATGGACGTGGGATTAAACAACCGCTGGAGAAATTATGATGACATGGGTAACGATCTTCGCTATTCGCCTGAACAGCTGGCAAAACAAAATGAAAATGCTACAATGTGGAATCCAGTATCTCTTGGCCGACCTATTGCAATGTCTTACGCTGTTGAAGACGGGTCTTTCTTAAGATTAAACACGCTGAGCATTGGTTATACTATTCCAAAACAAAACAGTTCAAAAGTAGGATTCAGCAGAATCAGATTGTATGCTACAGGAAGCAACTTGTTTGTTTGGACAAACTATTCTGGATATGATCCAGATATCAATCTGGAAACTGGATTAACACCAAATATTGACTATAACGCTTATCCAAGAACACGTAACTATGCTTTTGGAGTGCAGTTGTCATTTTAATTGAACAATATTAAATCTCATGATGATGAATAAAAAGATAATATTTAGTTTTCTGCTAGTTGTTGCACTGTCCTTTACAGCCTGCGACGAATATCTAGATGTACAGCCTGGATCTGGCTTTACCCAAGCGGAAATTTTTAAATCAGAAAAAGACATTCAATCTGCTGTTGCGGGCGTTTATACGCTCATGCTGACCGATGACGCTTATGCAAACCGTCTTGCTTTTGTTTTTAATACGAATACGGACGTAGAAATGTCGGGTGTTTCAACCAATACAGTAAACGGAAACGGTTCTGATATTGCCTGTTACGATCCAAAACCCTATTGGACTACTTTAAACGGCACTTGGAGCGCAATGTATAAAATTATCAATGCGGCAAATGATGTTATTGAAGGAATTGAAAGCTCTGATTTGTATAAAGCAGATCCTAAAAATGCCCCTTCTAACATTATGCAGATGTATGGAGAAGTAAAAACAATACGTGCCATGGTTTACTTAGACATGATCCGTATTTGGGGAGATGTTGTTTTTCGCACCAAATCTTCAACAGGAGATGAAAATTTTGCCGTTGGAACCACAGACCGAAATGTAATTCTTGAATTTCTAATAGACGATTTGAAGTCGGTTGAGCCTTTTATGAAAAATGCAAACGAATTGGATTATGGAGTGGAACGCGCTTCTAGAAGCTTCAATCAGGGGCTAATAGGACTATTGGCTCTTACAAGAGGAGGGTGGACGCTTCGCCCGGACGAAAACAATCCGGCTAGTATCGGACACATGGAAAGAGGAAAAAATCACGAGCAGTATTATGATATCGCAATCCAATATTTGGATAAGGTAATTCAAGGCAGACAGCATGATTTAAAATTAGGTTTTAAAGAATTCTGGATGAAGCAGAACAATTGGGAAACACCGGTCAATGACGATGTTATTTTCTCAATCCCGATGTTGAAAAACTCCACGGGCGAGTACGGCTATTTTGCCGGAATTCCGATTGCTGAAGGGAATCATCCGTACGGAAGCGCTTCTGGGACTCTTAGTTTATGCGGTGAATACCTTTATTCATTCGACAATAAGGATTTAAGAAGAGATGTTACCTGCGCACCGCTGTCATACGATCAAAATCTAAATCAGGTAATTCGTCTGGACCTGGCTCGTTTGGCTGTTGGTAAATGGTCTAAACTATGGATGAATGATCCACTTGGAAGCACAAGCCAAAAAGGAACGGGAATAAATTATTCTTGGATGCGATTTGCAGATGTGCTGTTAATGTACGCAGAAGCGGTAAACGAACGTTTTGGACCTCGTGAAGATGCTAAGGAATGTTTAAGACGTGTGCGTAGAAGAGCTTTTGCCCAAGCTGATTGGGGAACCAAAGTAGATAATTATGTAATGTCTAAATCATCGCCAGATTTATTCTTTAAGGCTATAATGGATGAGCGCAAATGGGAATTTGGTGGAGAAAGCAAACGTAAATTTGATTTAGCGCGTTGGAATAAATTTAGTGAAGTGGTTTACAATCAGTATTTTAAATTATACAATTGGGGGCGTGTAGCCAATGGAGCTTATGTTCCAGGCATTGACCAAGTTCCTGGAAGCATTTATTATAAAAACATTCCAGATCCAGTTAACTCGGGCAGAACAATTTTAGATATTAAAGGAATTGATGAAATTCTTCAAGCTCGTCCTGCTGGATATACGGAACTTCCCTTTGCGGTAAGCTGGTATTCATTGAATAACGATACGGCAAGTTACGAACCAAGAAACGATATCAAATGGAGTTTCAGAGGATTCATCAACTACAATAACGCTTCATCGGTATCGCCAACAGATCCGCTGCGTTATTTATGTCCTTATCCTTCTAAGGTAATTACAGATCATAGAGGAGCAATTCAAAATTATTATGGATTTAATTTTTAAATCGTACCAAGCATGAAAAACTTTAGAAAAATATTTTATATACTATCTCTTATAGGGTTAATTGCCTGCGGAGAATTGCTGATATCTTGTGAGAACGATGAGTTTAAATATCCGCAAGAGCTAGATTTATTTCAGCCAAAATTTGTCCTTACAGCTCCTTTGGTAAAAGGAAACTCGATTGCTATTGTTTGGTATAAAGTAAATGATGCCGCTTCTTATACAGTTGAGCTGCATTTAGACAATTATTATAAAAGTTTGTACAAATCGTATACTACTACAGACACGCAAATTTTAATGGATGATATTCCCTATAAAACACAGTTCTATATTCGAGTAAGATCGAATCATGCAATTGATGGCCATAATTCGCAATGGTCGTATACGAATGCTTTAACAGAAGAGCGTCCGCCGTTTCAACCTATTTTGCATGAAGTGGAAAAGGTAAACATTACTGAAACGGAAGTTACTGTAAATTGGGATATTTCTTCAGAGAACCCAGTTGACAGTATTTCTGTAGCGCCTGCACAATCGGCAGAGATTCCTGCAATAGGCCGCAAACTTACTTCGGCAGAAATTGCAAAAGGAGAAGCTACTGTTGCTGGCTTGGAAAAAAATACATTGTACAACGTAAATATTTTCGACAACAACAAACCGAGACGTTACGATAAGCCGTACAATCAGGTTTCTTTCCGTTCGGCAGGACCATCAGCTGCAACCATCATTGTTACAAAGGGTATGGATTTAGATGCTTTATTGAGAACAAACAATGATGATCCTACCATTCCAGAAGGAACAGAATATTTCCTTGAAGCAGGTTCGCTGTTTAAAATTACGCCTTTCACAATCTCAAAAGGGTTTAAATTGATTGGAGGAACCCAGGGAGAGCGCCCTCAAATCGAAATGAATGGAAACTGGAACATTGCCGAAGGTTCTTATTTGACGGAATTGGCTTTTGAAAACATACGTTTCTACCAAACTATCGATGCTGGCTATTTCTTTAATAGCGGTACAGCGTGGAAAATAGATAAAATTACCTTCTACAACTGTGTTTTCAATTATTTCAAACGCGGTTTCTGGAGACATCAAGGAAACGGAAAATACAAAGAAATTGGTGAATTAGATATGAGCTATTGTACATTCGATCAAGTGGGAGGACATACAGGCCCTTACGGAACATTTGTTTTTGGTTCTGCCGGAGCAGATAACGTGAAGAAAGCCAAATTCTCAAATTGTACTTTCATGAGAGATTATTATCAGACTACAGATAAGAACAGAAACTTTAAAAACTTGTTTGATTATGGTACATCAGCTTATCCGATTCAGTTGGAATATCAAAATATTACGCTTTATGATTACGCATACAACAGATCATTAATCAATATTCCGAATGCTGTGGGGTCTACTTTGATCTTTAAAAATGTATTAATGGCATCTGCATGCGGTAAAGTAATCCAAGCAATTGCAGCCAATACGCCAACAACGTATGGAAATAATTATACAACTACCGATTATCTGTTAGGCGCCTCTGCGATTCAGGGAACCGAATTAGGTATCAGTGCACAAAATTTGTTTGTTGATCCTGCAAATGGCAATTTGATGATTAAAGATTCAAATTCTCCAATTGTAACCAATAGAGTAGGAGACACAAGATGGTTGCCATAAGTTTAAGTTTTGTTAATTAAGTGGTTTCAGTACTTACATGAAGTATCCTTGTGGTTGAGGATACTTCAATGTACTGTCTTTCGCAGATTAATAGACGAAAATTGAACTTTAAAAATATCACCCTTTTGATGTTTTAAAGAAGCGAATTATTTAATAAAAATCAATACAATGAAATTCAAACAATTACTACTCGCCTTAGGATTATTTTGGTATTTAGGAGCAGGAGCACAAGGCTGGAACGCTGACTTGGGAAACGGAAAATATAAAAACCCAATCTTGCATGTAGATTACTCTGATCCTGATGTTTGCGCTGGAGAAGACGGTTATTACATGACAGCATCTAGTTTTAATAGCACGCCAGGGCTTCCTATACTTCATTCTAAAGATCTTGTAAACTGGGAATTGGTTGGATATGCATTGCAAAATCTATTTCCGATAGAACATTATCGTACGGTTCGTCACGGCGACGGTGTTTGGGCTCCTTCAATTCGTTATCATAACGGAGAATATTTTATTTATTGGGGAGATCCTGATTTTGGAATATTTATGGTTAAAACTAAAAATCCAGCAGGTGTTTGGGAAGAACCGGTTTTGGTAAAAGAAGCAAAAGGAATTATAGATACTTGTCCGTTTTGGGATGAAGACGGAAAAGCTTATTTATCTTATGCTTTCGCAGGAAGCCGCGCTAACGTAAAAACAGTTTTAATGCTTTCTGAAATGGCGCCAGAAGGAACCAAACTAATAGCAAATCCTTCTTTAGTTTTTGATGGACACAACGGGCACACAACAGTTGAAGGCTCAAAAATGTACAAACGCGAAGGTTATTATTGGATTATGGCTCCTGCTGGAGGTGTAAAACCAGGATGGCAATTGGCAATGCGTTCTAAAAATGTTTGGGGACCGTATGAATATAAAGTGGTTTTAAACCAAGGGAATTCACCTGTTAATGGGCCTCATCAAGGCGGATATGTTGAAACGCCAAACGGAGAAGGATGGTTTTTGCATTTTCAAGATCGTTGGGCTTATGGGCGAGTGGTTCATCTGCAGCCTGTGACTTGGAAAGAGGGTTGGCCAATTATGGGGAAAGATTCTAACAAAGACGGAATTGGAGAACCTATTATGGAATGGACCAAACCAAATGTAGGCAAAAATTATCCAGCAACGCCATTAGTTTCTTCTGATGAATTTAATAGCCATCAATACGGATTGCAATGGCAGTGGCAAGCAAATCAAAACCCTGCGGAACATTGGGGCTGGTCATCGGCAAATCTTGGTTTTCTTCGCCTGAATTGTATTCCGAGAAAAGAAGCAAACAAAACCATGTGGATGATGCCGAATCTTTTATTGCAAAAATTTCCAGGCGCCAATTTTACAGCAACAGCAAAATTGACTTTTGAAAATAATCCAGATGCAGGAGTAAGCGGTTCAGGTCTGATTGTTTTTGGCGAAGATTATGCTTATATCGCAATCGAACAGGATAAAATGGGCAATTTGAATTTGGTGCAACGTTCATTAAAAAGCGCTAGAACTTCTAAAGAAGTGGAGAAAGAAATAGCATCAATCCCTGTAAACAAAAAAGAAGTGAGTTTGCGCGCCAAGGTAGAAATGGTTCAGAGCAGAGAGCCTTTTGATGCGAGTGTTACTTTTTACTATAGTTTAGATGGAAAGAATTTCAAAAAGTTAGGCGAATCATTCAAACCTAGCGCTGGAAGATGGGTTGGTGCCAAAATCGGACTTTTTGCAACAGGATCTAAAACTATTAATGACAGCAGTTATACCGATTACGATTGGTTTAGAGTCGAAGAAAATTAAAAGATTATGAGACGTAAAATGACCTATTATTTTCTTGCTTTGTTTGTTTGTCTAACTTCCTTCGGGCAATTAAAACCAACAGATAAAGAGGGAGTAGCGCCAATTGATTGGGCGATAAAAATGGCCGATTCAGATCAGAAACGCGTTCCAAATCCAGTGTTTTTGGATGGTGTGAAATATCCGAAATGGAATTATACCAATGGTTTGGTGGCATTGGCCAATCAGAAATTGTATGATTATACCAAGAATCAAAAATATTGGGATTACGGACTTTCTTATGCCGAACAATTGATTGATAAAGATGGAAATATTCAAGGCGGGTATGAAATCGAGAAATACAGTCTGGATCTAGTCAATTCTGGTAAAATACTTTTTGAGATTTATCAAAAGACTAATGAGCCGCGCTATAAAAAAGCAATGGATGTATTGCATAAACAATTAGAAGGACATCCAAGAAATTCTGACGGTGGTTATTGGCATAAAAAAAGTTATTCGTGGCAAATGTGGCTGGATGGCGTTTATATGGCGGATCCTTTTTCTGCGCAATACGGACAAGTATTTAATGATCCAAAAGCAATTGACGATGCAATTCTGCAAGCAGAACTGATTCAGAAACACACTTTTGATGCAAAAACAGGCCTGAACTTTCACGGTTATGATGAAAAACGTGCACAATTCTGGGCAAACAAAACTACTGGAACTTCATCACATATTTGGGGACGTGCGCAAGGCTGGTATTGCATGGCTTTGGTTGACATATTAGACTTTGTTCCAGAAAGCCATCCTAAGCGAAAGGAGGTAATCCAAATCATTCAAAAGGTTTTTGAAGCTGTCTTAAAAGCGCAAGATTCTAAAACAGGAGTTTGGTGGCAAGTAATGGATCAGCCGGGAAGAAAAGGCAATTATCTGGAATCGACTTGTTCGACGATGTTTGTGTATTCATTTGCAAAAGCCTACAACAAAGGTTATGTTGGCAAACAGTTTCTTAAATCGGCACAAAAAGGTTTTAATGGCATTCAGAAAGAATTTATACAAGAAAATTCAGATGGAACCATTTCGATTACAAAATGCTGTGCCGTTGCCGGATTGGGCGGTAAAAAACCTCAAGACCGAAACGGCTCATTCGAATATTATATTTCAGAGCCTATAAGAGAAAATGATGCAAAAGCAGTTGGACCTTATATTATGGCTGGTATTGAATTACAAAAAGTTCTAGACAAAAAATAATGTTTCAAAATTATAATGAATTATGATAAAAATTAAAAGCACTCTTCTAATAACAGCATTTCTTCTTACGACTTTAACTGGTTTTAGTCAAAAGAAAGGGACTTCAATTGTGGCAGAAAAAAAAGCCATTTCAAGTTTGAAAATTCCTTTTAAAATGCCAGAAGTGCAAATTCCGAAGTTTAAAAACGATACGCTAAATATTGTTGATTTTGGAGCGGTTCCTAATACGGAACAGCTTTGTACAAATGCAATTAATACAGCGATTGAAAAGTGCTTTCAATCGGGTGGCGGAGTGGTGCTAATTCCTGCGGGACTTTGGACAACAGGGCCAATAAAACTGAAAAGCAATGTAAATCTACATACTCAAAATGGTGCTTTTGTTTCTTTCACAAGCGATTTAAAACAATACAAACTGATAGAATCTTATTTTGAAGGAAATAAAGTGATTCGCTGCGAATCGCCTATTATGGGCGTTAATTTAGAAAACATCGCCATTACAGGTCAGGGCATTTTTGACGGTAACGGTGCTGTGTGGAGACCTGTTAAAATCGGAAAAATGACGGCTGGACAATGGAGCGATTTAGTGAATTCTGGTGGTGTTTTGTCTAAAGATGGAAAAATCTGGTATCCTTCAAAAGGCGCTTATGAGGGGAATGAGGAAAGAAGCAAATTGCCTAAAAAGGAAACTGTAGAAAATATGGAACCTTACAAAGAAGCGCTTCGTCCCGTTATGGTAAGTTTGGTCAATTGTAAAAAACTGCTTTTAGATGGCGTTACGTTTCAAAACTCTCCTGCGTGGAATGTTAATCCGTTAATGTGTGAACATCTTACATTACGCAACTTAACGATTCGTAATCCGTGGTATTCTCAAAATGGAGACGGTTTAGATTTAGAATCTTGCAGAATCGGAACGGTAACCAATTGTCGTTTTGATGTTGGAGATGATGCCATTTGTATCAAATCTGGAAAAGATAAAGAAGGAAGAGACCGAGCAAAACCAACAGAATTATTTGTAATTACAGATTGTGTGGTGTATCACGCACACGGAGGTTTTACCATTGGAAGCGAAATGTCAGGCGGCGTTAAAAATATATACGCTAAAAACTTAACCTTTAACGGAACAGATTGCGGACTTCGATTTAAATCGGTTAGAGGTCGTGGCGGAGTGGTAGAAAATATTTGGATGGAAGACATTCGAATGAATAATATTCCAACAGACGCCATCAATTTCAACTTGTATTATTTCGGAAAATCATTATCTGAAGATAAAGAAACGGGCGAAGTAACGGTTGCCAAGGAACCAATCACAGAGGAAACGCCTGCCTTTAAAAATATGTATTTCAAAAACATTTCTGTAAATGGTGCGGCTCAGGCTTTAAAAATTATGGGAATTCCAGAAATGCCAGTTGCTAATATCGAATTTGAAAACATGATTATCCGTTCAGATGTTGGTGTTCAGTTAAATTATGCAAGCAAAATTGCTTTTAAAAACCTTGATTTAAGATTGGATAAACCTGGAATTGCAGTAAGTTTTTCAAACAGCAAAAATGTGAGTTTGGACGGACTTAAATCGACTGGAGAAAATCAGATGTTTTGGGTTGGAGGTTTAGAAACAAAAGATATTTCATTAAAAACCAATGGAAAGAAAATAATTCTGAATAAAGACCTAAAAGTTTTAGAATCCATAAAAGATGAGGTAAAAGTGGTAAACTAAAAAAATACAACATGATACTAATCAAATTTATAGCAGCTTCGATTTTCTTTCTGAATTTTTCATATAAAAATGATTCGATAAAAACTCCAATTAAAGAAATTCCAAAAGAAGTTAAATCTTATGATATCATTGTAGATGCCAATGGAAAAGGAGATTTTAAAACAGTGGAAGAAGCTTTTAATGTTGTGCCTTTATTTAAAACTTCACAAACTAAAATTTTTGTGAAGAACGGTATTTATAAAGAAAAACTAGAATTGGCTTTGAACAAAAACAATGTAACGTTGATTGGAGAAAGCAAAGAAAAAGTAATTCTAACTTATGATGATTATGCTTCAAAATCAAATGGAGCGGGAGGAACAATTGGAACTTCTGGATCAGCAAGTTTTATTGTTACGGGAAATGGTTTTAAAGCGCAGAATATTACGTTTGAAAACTCTTCTGGTCCTGTTGGGCAAGCGGTTGCCGTAAGAATCGATGGAGATAGAATCATTTTTGAAAATTGTAAATTTTTAGGTTTTCAAGATACCTTATATCCGAGAGAAAGTGCCAGCAGACAATATTATAAAAACTGTTATATAGAAGGAACAACAGATTTCATTTTTGGAGGTTCAACCGCGGTTTTTGAGGATTGTGAAATCTTCTCTAAAAAAGGAGGTTCATATATTACTGCTGCCAATACGCCAGAATCGAATCCGTACGGATTTGTATTTCTTAACTGTAAACTAACGTCAAATTCTGGAGACAGCTCTTATTTCTTAGGAAGACCTTGGAGAAATTATGCTAGAACTGTATTTGTGAAATGCGATATGGGTTCTCACATTAAACCGCTTGGCTGGCACAATTGGGGAAAACCAGAAGCAGAAAAAACAGTCTTTTATGCCGAATACCAATCAACAGGAGCAGGAGCAAATACAGCATCTCGTGTCAATTGGTCACATCAGCTTTCTGTAGAACAGTTTAAAAGGAAATATTCGATGAAAGCAATTTTCAATGATTGGAAACCGAATTAAGGTTTTTAGAATTCATCTTTTGGAATTGACAATCAATTTAATAAATAAGGAATGAAGTTTCAAATTAGAAAATTTAAAGCAGTATTTATTTGGGTTTGCATCGTATTTCTTCAAAAGATGAATGCGCAATATCTGGAGGGACTTACTCAAGTTAGGGATACTTCTTTCAATAACAAAAGCGCTTACAAGAAAACGGTAAAGTATTTCCCAAACACGGCTTTGGTTCCCGAAATGCATTTTGATGATGTTGTGCAGAAGAACGATATTGTGTACTGCAGTTACGGTAAACGCAAAATGAAACTCGATGTTTTTTTCAATAATAATAAAAAAGAAAAACAAACAGCCATTATTCTTATTCATGGAGGAGGATGGCGATCTGGAAGCCGAGATCAACACCATCAGATGGCGCAGAAATTAGCAAGTCTGGGTTATGTTTGTTTTACACCAGAATACCGGCTCTCTACAGAAGCGCTTTTTCCGGCAGCGATTTATGATCTCAAAGCTTCGATTCGCTGGGTAAGAGAAAATGCCGAAAAGTATAATGTAAATCCTGATCGAATTGTTTCTCTCGGATTTTCTGCTGGAGGACAATTAGCTGCTTTTATGGGCGTAACGGGAAATATGCCTTTGTTTGAAGGATATATAACCAATTCAAAATCCAAATCTCAAATAAATGCGATAGTTGATATCGACGGAACGTTATCGTTTGCGCATCCCGAAAGCAGTGAAACAAAAGAACCTAAAATTTTTGGCGCAAGTGCGCAGTGGATTGGGTATTCCATGAAAGACAATCCGCAACTTTGGGAAACGGCTTCTCCTTTGTCTTATGCAAACGCTTCAGCTCCGCCGACATTATTTATCAATAGTTCGATCGCCAGAATGCACGCCGGCAGAGATGATTTCATAAAGAATTTAACTGAGAACGGAATCTATTCTGAGGTTCACGAATTTGAAAATTCACCTCATGCTTTTTGTCTTTTCAATCCGTGGTTTGAACCGACAATCCTTTACATAGATCAATTTCTAGGTAAAGTTTTTAACTAAAGCAAAATTATTAAACCTAGAACGAATTGGCTAAACCAGAACTGTTTGATCCGCATCCAAATTTTTTTTTAACGGATAATTAAAATTTATGAACTATCAATAGGATTTGAAAAATAGGAAAAAAACCTTTTGAAATTATTACTAACTAAAACCATATTTAAACCAAAATGAAAAAACAATTTATTTATCTATTCCTCATGCTGTTTACAGTCATGGGGTTTTCTCAGACTATTGAGAAAATTGAAGCTGAAATTTTTAATCAGGCTTCAGGAGCAAGAGCTGAAACGAATGCCGCCCGCTCGGGAGGCGGAAACGTTGGTTACATTAAGAACAATACCTGGATTAAATTCAATGCCGTCAGCTTTACCGAATTTGTCACCCGTTTTGATATCGCGGCAGCAGGAGCGACCGGAGGAACTATCGAATTTAGATTGGGTTCTGCAACGGGAACTTTAATTGGTTCTGCAGCAGTATCAGGAAGTACCAGTTTTACAGATTACAAGAAATTTTCGGCTGCCATTACGCCAACAACAGGTTCGTATGATTTATATCTAGTGTTTCTGGGTCCTGGTACAGGCTATCTGTTTAATGTAGATTATTTCGAGAAAGTAACTGAGAATCCTAATGCTGTGACTTACAATCTGACGACTAGTGTTAATCCAGTTTCAGCAGGAACGATAACACTTAATCCGGCAGGAACAACATTTGCCAAAGGAACCGAAATAAAACTGACGGCCAATAAAAATTTTGGCTATAATTTTAAACAATGGGTAGATGATAAAGGAGCTGTGATATCAACAGCCAATCCGTTCACTTATACTCTCAATGCAGATGCAACGCTTATTGCGCAATATGATGCTGTGGCAACTTACACCTTAAGTGTAAATACAAACGGAGCTTTTGGTTTAGGCGATTACACGATTTCTCCATCAGGAAAAGATGGTGCATTTTCGGTTTATGAAAGCGGAACAAACGTTATGGTTACAGCGGTTGAAAATGATATTGTAAAATTCAGCAATTGGTCGGATGGTTCAACGTCGCTAAGCACTTCTGTAGTAATGAACGAAAATAAAACGGTTACAGGAACTTTTGCCAATCAGACTTTTATTGCAGGATGGACATTCAAAAATGACCAATACGCAAATCCCAGGGTTGCTGAATTGTATTCTAAAGTAGAAAATAGACCGCAGTTATTTGCTTATAATGTAGCAGACAATGTTTTTGCGCCAAATGTAAGACTTCAAAATAGAGGCGGAAAAAGCGGATTCTGTGTGTGGAATACCGAAAGAGGAAATCTCTTTTATTTTATGACTACGCTTTCTACAGTAGGTTATAAAAACATCAATGTGGCTTCGGGTTTATTGGGCTATTATTACGGATGTGATGAATGGACATTTCAATATTCATTAGACGGAATTAACTTTGTCAATGTTTCGGCTTTAACTACAATCAATACCAATACAATTACCAATATTGGCGGAATTCTTCCTGCTGAAGCAGAAGGAAAAGAGAAAATTTATTTAAGATGGTTTCCTAACATTAGCGGACCAAAACATGGATCTGCAAGTGATGTTACGGCTACAATTTTATCAAATTTAATGATCAAAGCCGATGAAGTTTTGGTAACCGATACTGTTGCGCCAGTTTTGGAATCTTCATTTCCTACGGAAGCGTCGAGTTCTGTTGCAGCCAACGGAAGTATTATTTTAAATTATGACGAACAGGTTCGATTCGGAGCAGGAAATGCTGTTTTGAATGGCAAAAGCCTTAGCGCCGAATTTGTAAACAAAACAGTAAAATTCAGCTATTTCGGGTTAGAATACAACAAGCAATATATCTTTACGCTTCCAGCAGGATTTGTAAAAGATCTTTCAGGAAATGATGGGCCAGCGTTGACGTTGTCTTTTAAAACAATGGAAAAGCCAATCCCGACAAAACGTAAATTTGATTTGATTGTTGATGCAGATGCAACTGCCGATCAAATTGCTTCAGGGAAATATGTAAAAACAATAGCAGAAGCTTTTGGTGCTGCGCCTAATAATTCGGCATCAAGATTTTTGGTATTAATTACAAACGGAACTTACAATTTGGGTGGAGACGGAACAAATCCGCAAGATGTGGTTTTAAGGCTTCCATCAGGAAAAAATAATGTTTCGCTGATTGCACAATCCAAAGACAAAGTAATTCTGCAAGGAAATCCAGGATGGGGAATTAAAAACGCTGTTCTTTCTATTGAAGCCAATGATTTGTACATGGAAAATGTCACAATCGAGCATAAAGACGGAATCACAACTTCTGGACAAAGACCAGCTTTGAATCCTGCGGGAGACCGAAATGTTTATAATGGGGTCCGACTTAGAAGTAAACAAGACACACAGGTTACAGGAGGAAAAAGAAGTTTTTACTACAAATCTACAATCGAAGGAGATGTTGATTTTATCTGTGGCGGAGGAACACACTGGTTTGAAGAATGTAAATTGGTTTCTGTTGCTTCAGGTTATATCGTAGCGCCAAATCATGATACGGCTACGCAATACGGTTATATTTTTAATAACAATACGATTAGTGCTTCGACAAGTTATTATTTAGGACGTCCTTGGCAGAATGCACCAAGAGCGGTTTATCTCAACACCAAAATGATGACTGAACCCAATACGGCTGGTTGGGCAAGTATGGGAACAGTGCCAGCGCTTTTTGCCGAGTACAATAGCGTAAACGGAAATGGAATAGCCGTGAATACCGATAACAGAACCAATATATTTACTGTAAACGGTGTAGCGCAGACAGGAAATTATAATCCAGTTTTAACCAAAGCGCAAGCTGACCAATTTACGATAGAAAATGTTTTAAGCGGTACAGACAAATGGGATCCGCGTGTCATTGTAGAACAAGCTGCAAAACCAGCAAATCTTGTAGTTTCAGACAAAAACACTTTAAAATGGGATGAGAATAAATACGCGATGTGTTATGTTATCAGCAAGGACGGTAAAATCGTATCGATTACTACAGAAACAGCTTTTATAGATGCTTCTATTGTTGCAGGAACATATAATTATACCATTCTGGCGGCAAACGAATATGGCGGATTGAGTGACGTAAGCGAAATTAATATGGCTATAAACGGAGGTGCGACTAAATCTTCTATAAGCTATTTAAATTCAATTGATGGAGCAGCTTTATCAGGTTTGATTCCGATAGAATATACTGAAGGTACCGTTCTAAAACTGCCAACTCCAACTTTAACAGGATACACTTTTTACGGATGGTCAGCTTCTGCAACTACAGCAAATGCGCTAACTGAAATTACTGCAACGGCAACTGGAAATCAGACGGTATATGCTTATTGGGGAGTTGGAGGAAACAACAAACCAGATGAAGTAACGCCACCGTCTAATTTTGATTATGAATTTACAGCAGCTGTAAACAAAAGCTGGGATAATGCAGGCAACTTTAACCCAGCTGAAATGCCTATTGCCGGAAAAACGGTTTCGGTTGCTAAAGAAATAGAAACAACGGCAAATGTTTTTTCTGCCGATATGACTCTGTCTGGTGCTGGAACACTTCGTTTAAGAGGCGCACACAAAGCGACAGGAACATTAACTTTTAAGGAAGGAACACGAGTGTATTACAATACGAGTGGAGCGGGCATGGCCTTAGAAGCGCCGATGGTCATTTCTGGTAATGTAAAATTCGAAATGATTTCAGGGATTGCCAGTCAAACCATAATGACTTTAAGCGGACCTGTTTCTGGAAACGGAACAATCTCTCCATTAAATACTGGCCAAGGGGTTAACGCCAATACAGGAACATTGCTTCTAAAAGGAGATAACAGCGAATTTATAGGAACTTGGGATTTGACGCAGAAAAGCACCAAATTTCCAGCATTAAATTATCCAACAGTTATTGAGGGGGCTTCTGCAAATGCTTTTGGCTCTGGAACAATTAATGTGAGTAAAGAGAATTCTGTTATTTTCAGCCATGAACGTGCCGCAGGATCGAACTTGAATTTGAATATTTCAGAGAATGGTAAAGCTTCATTAAATACGGTTTTAAATGTGCAAAAACTTACTATTAACGGAATAGAATTTAAGGAAGGGACCTACGACAAAATGACTAATCCAGAGTTCTTTAGCGGAGAAGGAAAAATCGAAGTCAAAAAAGAAGCAACGGGAGGAGGAACTGAACCAGTTCCTGCATTTCCAGGAGCTGAGGGTTATGGAAAATACGTAACGGGAGGCCGGGGCGGAAAAGTGATTTATGTTACCAATTTAAATGATTCTGGTACAGGTTCCCTTCGTGACGCTATTGGTCAGGCCGGACCTAGAATTGTTGTTTTTAAAGTGTCAGGAAATATTGAATTGAAAAGCGAACTGAATATTACCGACAATATCACCATTGCTGGGCAAACAGCACCAGGAGGCGGAATCACTCTAAAAGATTATAATGTTAAAGTGCGAGGAAATAATGTTATTCTGCGTTATTTGAGATTCAGAATGGGAGATACTCATGATGTCGAAAATGATGCACTTGGAGGACGTTTTCAAAAGAATATAATTGTGGACCACTGTTCTATGAGCTGGTCTACGGATGAATGTGTTTCTTTTTATCAGAATGAAAATTTCACTTTGCAATGGTGCATTATTTCTGAAAGTCTTCGAAATTCTGTTCACGCCAAAGGAGCACACGGATATGGCGGTGTTTGGGGAGGTAAGAATGCTTCCTTTCACCATAATTTGTTAGCGCATCATGATAGCCGAAATCCAAGGTTGGGAGAATATGCGAATGATATTTTTGCTAAAACAGATTTAGTTGATATTCGTAATAACGTAATTTACAATTGGGGCGGAAACAGCTGTTATGGCGGAGATGCGATGAATGTGAATCTGGTAAACAATTATTGGAAACCAGGACCTGGAACTTCAAACTCGACAAAAGAACGCATTCTATCAACAGGAAGAAGTTTAGACACAACTTCGCCATTATACGGAATTTGGGGGAAATATTTTGTTGACGGAAATTTTGTGGTGGGATCGGAAAGAGCAACACAGGATAACTGGACATACGGGGTTTACAGCCAATTTCATGGCAGCCAGCTTCCTGTAAGCGATGCAGATAAAGCCGCATTGAAAATCAGTGCACCCCATGTTTTCGGCGAAATTACAACTCATAGCGCAACAAAAGCATATGAATTGGTTTTGGAAAATGCAGGAGCAAATCTATACAGAGATGCTGTCGATAAGAGAGCGGTAGACGACGCGCGTTCTGGCAAGGCTAGTATTATGAATGGAGGTAACGGAAGCACTAACGGCTATATCGACACGCCTTCAGCAACAGGCGGATGGCCGGTATTGCCTTCTGGAGAAGCTCCTACTGATACAGACGGTGATGGTATGCCTGATAAATGGGAAACAGAAAAGGGATTAAATCCTGCAAGTTCTGCTGACGGTAATTTAAAGACAATTGACGGAAAATATACTAATGTTGAAGTTTACATCAACAGTATTGTAAATCACATTACAGAAAACCAAAACGGAAGTTTAGAGGTATATGTAAATCCGCAGAATTTTGTAGAAAAATACAATGCGGCAGAAAACGGGTCTAAATTTATCATGGCGAGCGGTACATATAGCACGACAACAGATCTAGCGGTTAAAAACCATAAATATGCTTTTGTGCCAGAAGCTGGAACGAAACCTGTTTTTGCAGGATCTTTCGCTTCGGAGAATCCAGAAATTATTTCAGGAAGCTTCAGTTTTGATGGTGTTGATTTTGATTTGACAAATGCTGGAGCAAATCTGCTTAAGTTGAAAAAAGGAGCAAGCGTATCGAGTTTCGAAATTAAAAATGCCACTATAAAAGGAATCAGACAAAGTTTATTAGCAGCTGATGGAGCTAGTGAAAGCCCTATTTCGAAAATTGCTTTAGAAAACTGTATTATTGATGGAAGCGCAGCAACAGGAGGAAGTTTTATTCAGCCTGACTCGCATATTGTAAATTCGATTTCGGTGAAAAATTCTACTGTTTTCAATTACGAAAAAGGGAACAGTTTCTTGATTCTTCAAAATAAAAATGCGACTGTCCAAACAATAAATGTTTCTTTTGAAAGTAATACCATTTACAACTCTGGAAATCAAACCGGAAATGGTTTTGTGTTTGTTGACAACCAGTACAGTGCCGCTTCGACATATTCCTTCAAGAATAATATTATGCAGGACGAAAGAGAAAATGCTAAACCTATTTATCTCTTCAATTCTAATAATGCGGCAGGAGCAGGAAAACTATTGATAGACAGCAACCTTCTTGTTGGTGTTTCTTCGCAATTAGTTAAAGGATCGGTTACGGTGGATGAAACTAATAGTAAGACATTAAGTAATTTGGGAATTTCTGTTTTGGTATATCCGAATCCGCTGCAAGGAAACTTTAGCTTCTCTAAAAATTCACCTTTAGCGAAAGCTTCTTTAGAAGGAGGAGTACTGGGAGATCCAAGATGGTTAAAAGCAGAAGCGAAGTTTTCACAAATAAACTATCTCAATTCTATTGATGGAAAAACCATAACACTTGATCCAATCGAATACATGGAAGGTGCTATTACGAACCTAAAAACACCAAAATTGGAAGGTTATACGTTCTTCGGATGGTCGGCTACAGCGACTGCACCAGGACTGCTGAAAACAATTCCGGCGACAGCGACAGGAAATCAGACTTTTTATGCTTTTTGGGGCGAAGGAGGAAACAACAAACCAGATCCAAGACCAATTGTAAAATCGGGTGTTTCATACGTCAATTCAATTGATGGTAAAGTCATTTCTGATTTAAACCCAATAGAATACACAGAAGGTACAGCGTTGGCATTACCTACACCAGTTTTAAAAGATTTTACTTTTTATGGCTGGTCAGCTTCGGCTACGACACCAAATGATATTAAAGAAATTGCTAGTACGGCTACAGGAAACCAGACCTTTTATGCTTTTTGGGGAGTGGCAGGAAACAATAAGCCAAATGAAGCACCGACTTTTTACAGCATTTCATATTTGAATCTGCCTGCTGGAGTGGTTAATCCAAACAAAACAAGCGCGCAATCAGGCATTGCTTTTACGCTGGAAGAGGCGCAATGCTCGGGATATCGTTTTTTAGGCTGGTATGCTGACGCTTTATATGCAAAAGAAATAACAGGCTTTGGAACTGGGCAGAAAGATAATTTCACGCTTTACGGGCGCTGGAAAAAGCTGGGAGAGTTTTTAGTTTTCCCAACAGTGGCTTCTGGAAAAGTGACCTTAAAATCGAGTACAGACTTTGACCATTTGCTTTTTTTCAGCATGAGCGGACTTATGGTTAAACAGGTTGATGCAATAGGTTCTGAAACTGAGATTCCAATCTCAGATTTACCCTCTGGATCTTATTTCATCAAAAGCCTTAAAACAGGCCAGACGGCTAGAATTATCGTGAAATAAGCTTAATATTCGGAATGGGTTCTACTGCCCATTCCGAATTGCAAAAACCGAATTTTTAAAACTAAAATAATTATGATATGAATAATAATATAAAATTATTGGTATTGGTTTTCATTACAATACTGTCTTCCTGTTCAAATGATGGCGAAAATGATCAAGATGCTACTGCAAATAAAGGATTTTTGAAAATAGGCAGCCAGACTGTAGAATTATCACAAGGATATTTGGAAAATTATGGCATTCGAGTCAATGCCTATAACATTGATTTTTCACTGAGGTCCAAATCAATTTCTGCAGCAGAAGATGGAGCTGTAGTTTACTTTGAGCTGTTTTCTCCTCTTCAGAATAATTTGGCCAAAGGAGATTATAATTATGGTGGTTTTTCTGATGCTGCGGCGTATACTTTTACCAAATGGGGACATTCCCTTTTAGGCAAAAATATCAATACGGCAAAAGGAGCCTTGTCAGTTACTAATGGAGTCAGCATTCGGCCTACTGGAGGCACCTTTAAAGTTACCGAAAACGGAACTAAGTATAAAGTCAGTTTTACTGGAAAAGGCACGGCAACTGTGTTTAAAGACGGTGTTGTTGCTTCAACTCAAAATGATGTTGGTTTCATTATGCAGTATTTTGGAGATGTGAAGAGATCCGAAGGAAAAACATTTGTTTCTACTGCCAAAAAAACAAACTTGGACATTATTGAAAAAAATCATTCTGTTATTTTTAATTGAGTGGGCTAAAAAACAATTGCTGATATAAAAATGGCGCTCAATTGCATTCAATTGGCGCCATTTGGCTTTACTGGCCTGCACTGGATTAATTTCCATAGATTTTATGGAAGGTTTAAAGGGATTGGTCTGCTTCAAGAAGGAGGGCTTATTTCTTCGGATTATATATTGGCTGGGATTTACGGCAGAATTGATCCAATAAGATAGGCATTTCCTAAGTTTTTTTTATTTTGTGCCATGTTTATTTTAATTAAAATGGACATTTTTACGATTCTGAAAGGGAGATGCACTGCAAATCTTATATTATACATGCAGGTTGTCTAATAATGATCGCAGTTGGTATAAAATCTAAAAAAGCTGAATGCCTGAAGAGGTACTTTTGTGGCTTAAAGCCCTAAAAGTGCCAGTGAGAAGCTTATTTTATATTATTTTATTAACCTGCTGTCCTGCAAATTCCCAGGAGCGTTTAATGATTGATTTTTCTGATAAATCTTGTAATAAAGCTATAGATGATAGGATCTCAAATTTATCTTCCTTAACCGATGGGACGTTTGTGGAGAATAATATTAAATGCCCATCTGTAGATTATTTCAAACCCAGCAAACCAAATGGCACGGCAGTGCTTCTTATTCCGGGAGGCGGCCTGTACGCTCTTTTTTCAGATAATGAAGGACTGCAGCTAGCTGAATGGCTGTCATCACAGGGAGTCTCTGTATTCTTGTTCAGACATGTTCTAAAACAAAGTTTGACAAGTAACCCGGCGCAGGACTTATTGAAGCATTTTTCTTTAAAATCAGATTATAGTAAGATCCTTGGCGATCCAGTCTATGCCAGAGCGGTTTTGGATGCCAGATCTGCTATGCAATACATCAAAGAATGCTCGGCAGAAATGGATGTCAGACCGGACAGAATAGGGGTGATGGGCTTTTCAACCGGAGCCGCGATAGCTGCAGAATTATTCATAACGGGCACATCACAAATGCGTCCTGGTTTTTTGATCAGCATGGATGGCTTTACCGCAAGAGACAAGAAAGTGCCGCCATCCGCTTCAGGTCCGGTTTTCCTTGGCAGCATTCTATCCAGCCCTCTTCAGGAAAACGAGCAGAGCATAAAGCTGTATCAGGCTTTTAATGGATCTGACTATAATGTTGAACTTCATATCTATAAAAGCGGTATGGAAGAACAGAAAAGCGACATCGCATGGAAATCAGATGTTATACGCTTTCTTAAGGCATTAAATTAACTAAAATTCATAGTGGCAGCCTTAAAAATGCCGAATATTGGCGGTCTTCTTTGAAACAGTTTAATTCATACCCATCCGCGTACAGCAATTCTAATCTCCGTTTGATATTTACCAATCCTGCACCGCTTGAATTTTTATTGTTAGGCTTGGTTTTTTTGGGCAGCGAATTGACGGCAGTAAAATGAAAGCTGCCCTCTTTCTTTGCCAATCCAATATTTACGTATGAGCCATCATTGGGGTCTGCACTGTGTTTGATGGCGTTCTCCACCAAAACAATTAAAATATTTGGAGGAAGCTTTAATCCTCTTATTTCTTTCTCATCATACTGTATGCAGTAGGTAAAATCATCTCTTCGTATTTTTTCAAGCTCCAGATAGTCGTTCATAAATTTTATTTCTGATGACAGGAATATTTGGCTGCGGTCGGTCTCATAAATCAAATGGCGCAAAAAGTTGCTGAGTTTGACAATTATATAGGATGCTTTTTCAGGTTCGGTTGCAGTGAGCACGTTAATGTTATTGAGCATGTTGAATAAAAAGTGCGGATGCATCTGGCTCCTTAAGGCTGCCAGCTCGCTTTCAACAGCTCTTTCTTCCAGTTCGTTAATTATTGCAATATCCTGCACCCAGCGCTGCATCAGTTTAATGGTAGTGGTTAATAATATAAATGGTGCCAGAAGAAATGTAAGAAACAGAGCAATTGGCACCACTTTATCGGCAGTCAGAATTTCCGATGGATACAATGCCCTGTTCGGCTCGATAATTAAAATCTGAAAAACAGCCAGAATTATAAATCCTATTATGTTTAATGAACCTAAGGAAATAAGATACAGCAAAGCTTTGCCCCTGTAGATGAAATAGGGGGTGAGCCTGTACATGTTGATGTAAAACATCGAAACGATGAAAGCCAGGGCGAGTATCCAGTGGAGATGGTCAAAAAAGCCTGTGAATTCGCCCCATTTCTTTCCTACAGTCAGCAGAAAGAATAAAAATAAAATTCCCAGAATATGCCTGAAAAGCCTATATTTCTTATCGGTAAGCGCTCTAAATAATTTATCTGCCGCGATGGCTTGCGAATTTATGCCGCTGTGCGGATTGCTTTGACTATTATTTTTCATTTTATTCTTTATAATTTAACCGGCTTGGATTTCTTTAATCTCCTAAGAAATGTTTGTGAAATTCAATCTGGTAGGTGCGGCCTATAGGAATTTCGAGATCCTTGATGAAAATCGTGGTCCTGTCAAAAGAATCCACAACATTGATATTTACTACAAATGATTTGCTTACCCTTACAAAAGCATTTGCAGGGAGCTTGCCATGGAGCGACTTAATGTTCATTGCCGTTACAAATTTGCTGTTTTCGGTGTGGATCACAACATAGTCTTTAAGGCCTTCAAGATAAAGGATGTCCTCAAAAAGTACACGGTGGTATCTTCTTTCGGCCTTTATGATGATAAAAGTGTCACTGCTGCTTTCAAAAACGTTTTTATGGGTCTGCAGGAGCTGCTGCTGCACGGCAGCTTTTTGCACTGCCCTGTCAAATCTTTTCTGGGATAATGGCTTTAGCAGATAATCCAGCGCTTCTGTTTCATAGCTGTGCACTGCGTACTGGGGATAGGCGGTTGTAAATATGACCAGGATTTTCTGGTCAAGGCTTTTTGCAAAATCCAAACCATTGTCATCGGGCATTTCAATATCCAGGAAAATCAGATCGACCTCGTTTTCAGCCAAAAAGGCAGCTGCGGCCATTGTGCTGTTAAACGAATTTAAAAGCTGCAGACTGCCATTTTTTACAATCAGCTGGCGCAGTCCTTCCCTTGCCAGGGGCTCATCATCTACAATAATGCATTTCATGTTTTTTGGTTTTGTAAGTGCCTTATCGCTGCAGTCTGTTAAAACTGAAAGATAAGTTGAATATTCAAGCCGTAAAGTTATTGCTAAAATACTTATGATGCGTTTAAAAAGTGCGGCATGCGGCTTTAAAATAAGCGCAGTGCCAGACCTAATTGTATCTGCTGGCTAGAGGAGCGGCTTCCAAAATCGCTTATGTCTGAGAATCCCCAGCAGTATCTGCCGTAAATTATAAGGGGATGAAGATTGATTTCGGCGCCTGCCACAGCAGAAAAGTCTGTTTTTTTAAATAGTTTTTTTCCATTTTCAGTGATGCTTTTTCCGCTGTCGGCAAGGAAACTGAACTGCGGTCCGGCTGTAAAAGTGATAAAGCCTTCATTATTGATTCGAACCAGCACAGGAACACTGATGTAGTTTAATGTTTTATTCCCTTTAAATGCACTGTTTGCCACTTCCGTAAAGCTTTCTTCCACGGCCGTATTGGTCTGGTTAAACAGCACTTCCCCCTGTATGCCGACTGCACTGGAAAGGTCAAAATAGACAAATCCTCCCAGCTGGTACCCGAGTTCGAACTTATCATCGAAAGCTTTCCCATTTATTTTAGTAAGGTTAGCGCCGGCTTTAGCGCCAATATGTATCTGCCCATGCATAATGCTGAGAAGGAAAATGCAGGCAAATGTTAGAATATGTTTCATTTTGTAATGGATATGTATTTTTTTAATTTATATATTTAAAATCTGAAGAGAATAAAACCTCCAGACATTCTCAGACTTGCGCAGAAGAATGTTGTAGAGTCTGATTGATTTGGTCTGCATGCCCCTGTAAAAGGCATGAATAATTGTTTCAGTGCAGGTGAGCAGCACGGCATTTTCATTTAATATGATTTGCTGCTCGATTGCAAATTCGGCATATACTTTCTTGTCGATCTGCTTGATTCTGTAAGCTTCAATTTCCGCTCTGCCTGAAAGCCTGATGCCTTCGGGTTCTATATGCACTACGGCGCCTTCAAGCAGCGAAGCGTAGGAGCAGGGGTTATTATGCAAGCTTTCAAGATCCATAATTAGATTTAAGATTTTTTTATAATCATCCAAAAGAATTGGCGGCTTTGCATGAAGGATGGATTTATTCATACGGTTTGATTTTTGTGTTTTTCCATGAAACGATGCTGCTTGCAGATTCTCTGCACAAAAAGCTGCTTCACATTTTTACATGATCCACAGCCCCTTTAAAATCTAGTTAGTCGCTAGCATTTCGAATTCTTTCATTTCACTGTGGAAGACTTGCAAGCAAGGCAGTAATATTTAGTTTTTCTCTCTCTGCACTTTTCTTCACTGTATCTGTTTTTCTTTCTGGACAACAGCGAGTTAAAACGAAAAGGAAAAGGAGCAATACGGCTAAAATTTTCATCCTTCAATGGATTTCAGTGCTTACTTTGGTGCTTTTATCGAAGTTATTTCTGAAAAGCTTTCCAATTTGTCTTTTGACCTTACTTCTGACCTTACAACTCCCACTTCAGGGTGGTAATATTCAGTCACTTTTGCCTTTATGGGAATTCCGATAAATCCGATCTTAAATTTGAATTCGAAATCATAGATTATTTTAGTGCACAGCCAAGTGCCAGCCTTTGTGGTAATGCTCTGCTGGCCTGAAACTTTTCGGTTGTTGATCTTCAGGCTGATTTTCACGCTTTCCCCTTTTTCATTGGTAGCCGTTGCTTCATAAAAGACATCGGTCTTTAAATCCTGCCCGGCAGCCATGTTTTTTGGGTAAATGATCGCGGCCTCTTTTTTTGTTTTTGCATCATCCACGCCAAGCCCCCATATAACCTGATCTGGCTTGCAGCTATAATGCAGCACCTTGTCTTCTGAAGGCTTGCCTTTCTCAGTTTTCACCGAGTGAAGATCTGATATGATATCGCCAGTATTATTTTTACCCGTCTGGGCAACTGTAATGGACGTTACGCTTTTAACTGCGTTATCAGCTCCGTATTCGGTAGTTTGAATGCTGGCGCCTTTTTTAGTATACAGGGAATTCTGGCATTCCTGCCCGGCAGACTGCAGGGTGATAAAAGAAGAGATAATCAGATAGCAGATTAATTGTTTCATAATTGAAGTTTTTAATTTGATGCAAATTTAGAGAGGCAGGCAGATCATGTTTTTTATTTTATACAACTGTCCAATACTATTATACCAGTGGATCATTTTTGGCTATATCTGTAAAAGGAGACAATTTTTTCTGCGCTGCAGTTTTTGTGATCTGCAATATTTATAGGTTAATTTCTGCATTTGATATCTCGATGAGTGCTGTTGGTATAAATTGTAGAATCTGTCCGCCGCTTTGTTATTTATTTGCACGCGATTAAAACGCACAATCATTAAATAAATCGTAACAAAAACTAAAGACAGAATAGTATGGGCAAAACACTTAAAAACAAATTTGGCACTTGGGCAATCTTGACGGTTCTAATTTTAAGCATGTCTTCCTGCGATGAGAATCAGGTTGACATCTTCGGGGAAGCGAAGGTGAAGATTGTAAATGCCGCGCCCCGATCAAAAACGCAGCAGTTCTTTTTTATAGGAGGGATCATAGCCAAAAACCTCGACTACTCAGAAAGCACCAACTCCTACATTACGGTGAAGTCCGGCGACAAATTGGTGGCTCAGTTTAGGGATCAGCAAGACGGCAATATATTGGCATCCTCAAATATCGATCTGCAGAATAAAGACCGGTATACAATTTATCTGGCCGAGGACAACAGCGGGAGGGAACGCATATATGCGTTCAAGGACGATCTTTCTGCGCCCCAGAACGGCAAGGCAAAAATT
This sequence comes from Flavobacterium sp. HJSW_4, assembly GCF_042436695.1. Taxonomy (NCBI): domain Bacteria; kingdom Pseudomonadati; phylum Bacteroidota; class Flavobacteriia; order Flavobacteriales; family Flavobacteriaceae; genus Flavobacterium; species Flavobacterium sp. HJSW_4. The sequence continues at coordinate 62,919 of NZ_JBHNPP010000002.1, read as the reverse complement.
AAATTTGTACACCTCTCTGGTTCGGGACCCGGAACTGTATCTTTTTTTAGCGGAAACCAAGCCGCGTCTCTGGCCAGTGTAGGGAGAGCTGATCAGAGCAGGTATTATGAGGTTAATGCCGGCACTATTTCAATTGCTGCAAGGCCAGAAGGGTCAGCTTCTGTTATTGCAGCCCTGAATGGGCTTCAGCTGCAGGAAGGCAGGATTTATACTCTGGTGCTTGCAAGTGCCTACGACAGCGGTTATGACCTTCTTCTGATCAGGCATAATTAGATCTCAGCATTATAACTGTTAATCCATTATTAGACAAAAAAATGCACCTGACTTTGAGGAAATAAACCAATTTTTAGCGTCAATAGAAAAACAAATCTATCAATACTTCAATAAGGAAAGTAATCTGCCTATTCTTTATGTAATTTAAACATTTCTGATTTTGAAGAGGCACACTCTGGCATTAGTATACAGTTTCGAACCTAGGATTCTTAGGCCTTGATTTTGATACATTTCTTGTCTTCAAAAATTGCAAGTGCCAAAATTCTGCCACAAATCTCTAATTGCTGAATGTTATAATAGTTCTTGATGTAAACAGCCCTGCTGATTAAAAGCAGGGCTATTTGGTTATAATAAAGCAGGTGAGTTTTCGGGTATTTTATATGGCTGTTTCGGCTTCGACTTCGGAAATTTCTTCGCTGATGGAAGCATCGGTATCGGTCTGTGACGGGTCCTGTTCTGCAGCAATTTCTCCTGTAGCAATTTCTCCTGCAGGATTTTCTTCCGATTCTTTTCCTTCTGCAGCGGCAGTCTGCTGGGAGGTTTTTTTCATCAGGATATAAAAATCCCTTAGATGCCACCATGCCGGACAGCGGTCAACAGGGCCGTTAAAGTTTCTGATTCCGATATAGCAGCTCTTTAAAAACTGCTGGGTATCGGAGATGTATGCCCATTCGGTCCATTTCACCTCCTTGGGCGGCGGGCTGCTTTCAAAATGGCGTTTGATGTCTTCGTAATTCATGCTGCAAAATTAGATAAAAACAGCGCATAAGGCAAGGCAGTATGGGATGTTTATGCCTTGATGGGACTGGATTTCCGCTGTAATTATTTTCATTTTTTTGAAAGCCAGCGGGTTGCTTTCAGATACTTTTTTGGAGCTCTTCCCGCTATGCGATGCAATCTTCTGCGCCGAACCCCCGAGCAGAAGGATTTCCGCTTCTATCGGGGCTAAAAGTTGAATACGTTTTCCTTGATTTTGCCGCAAAATTTGAATTACTGAATAGGGATAAAAAACGGATCTACTTTTTCAGCCCAAAGATAGCAGCTCCACTTTTACACAGGAAAATAAATGACGCTTTTTTGATTTCTATTTTTTTTTGGGATGTAGTTTATATAGCCGTATTCATTTAAATCCTTTATGCATCTGTGATACGTGACAGGACCGGTTATTTTGGCTATTTTCATAATTTCATGCCTGTAGGCTTTGATAGGATTGATATTGCCTTGATTTGCTCTGAATTGAAGCAGTGCCGCAAAGATCCCAATATGGGTAATGCTGATGCGCTGATCTTTATCTATTGATCTAAAGAATTCCGTTAAAGGATTTAATTGTTCCATCACTGCCTTAATTTAGATTTAGATGCCTGTTTTACAGATTGATTTTTTAAAGCTTGTCTACCATTCTGAATTCGTGAGTCTGGTTTTATTTCTTTTTTCGATGAAGTGATCTGCACTTTTCGAAAATGCAGGTCATAGATATTCAGGGATTTAAACTGCGGATTGGCTTCTATGTATACCTGATTTTCTCGTCCATCTTTAATCAGCACGGCAGATGCTCTGTCACCCTGCCTTAAAGTATTTTTTAGTTTCTCCATTTCATATGCATTGGATATCTCTTTTAAAGGAATGGCCTTTAAAGTCTTTTCCAAATCATAGGCATATTCATTTCGAAATTCTTTTAAGTGATAATTGCCCGAAGCGTCTTTGTCATTAAAGTCGAACTGAAACCATGATTGGCTATGCTCTACAGAACGGCCTGACAATAAATTATAGACTTCATTCAGCTTAAAATTGTTTTCCAGCCCATTTTTAAAGTAATATTCCCTGCTGTACTCTGGAGCAGAATTATTCTGGAGGCTGCTTTTGAATCCATCGAGTTCAAAATGGCCTTCAGCATTTTTTGAAAAGCAGAGCGTATGATCGATCTTTTCTTTTTCATTAATGTAGTAGGATAGGGGCACGCTGAAATTTTCCTGTTCCTTGTCGATAAGATTTTTAATTTTTTCGGATAGATCAGGAAAACCGATACAACGTACTTTCTCGTTGATCGAATTGAAGTTTATCTCGTGTTTTTTTGCATCACTGCGAAGTGAAAGCTGATTTTGTATACTGGTTATTATTTTCCTTAATGTACGTGAAATGAGATTTGGATACAGTTGTTTTGACATCCTATGGATTTCCATTTTAAGGATTCGAAGCGTATGCTGCTCCTCAATATTTTTTGAAGATTTGTATTTTGTACTGATTCTCTCGAACTGCCGCAGTTTCTCAGCCAGTAAAGATTTGTTTTCTGCCGGAGTAACTGAAAACAGTGTGTTGAAACGTTCCTCTCTTGCTTTCCATTGGCTGAATTCCAATTCTACTCTATTTGCGGGAAACTGCGGGTTCATGATCTAATTTTTAATTATTCTAAAATTTCTAAACTGAATTGGACTGCTGTTTTCTTTTTTTGGGTTTGTTAGCGGAAGGGGTTTCGCTGTTCTCGTCAGCAGCCTCGGACTGTTTCTTGTCTGATTGTTTTTCTGAAGTTTTTTCCCCCTCGGATTTTTTCTCTTCTTTGCTTTCCCGATGATTGATGCGCTGGAGGTTTCCGTCATATACATTAAGGGTCTTGAACTGGGGATTTGCCTCTACGAACATTTTGCTTTCCACGCCGCCCACAACAAAAGTCACAGACTGAAGATTTCCTTTTTTAAGGGAATTCATTAGGTCTTCTTTATACTGAGGCGTATTGAGTTCTTTTATGGAGTGTTTTTCAAGGCTTGCTTCCAGATCATAGCCGTAATTCTGATGATAATGGTTGATTTTGAAATTTCCGGAATTTTCTGTCTGTTTAAAATCGAATTTTAACCAGGAATTGTAGCTTTCCCCTTCTTTGGTTTTAAGATCTTTATTTACCGAACGCCCTTCCATCAGATTATAAGCTTCCTTGAGGGTAATGCTTGTGCCGTCATTGTTGATGTAAAAGGTCTGTTGCATACCCGGCTTGTTTTCTTCCTTTTGCAGGTTCACTTGATAGGTATTAAAAAAGTACATATCGGTCTGGTCTGACTTCTTGAAGTTCAGCTCGACCGTTACGGTATCCCTGTTTGGAACGCCATTGTTCATAATGCCGGTGTGCATGATTTTAAAATCCTTATCTCCTTTGAGCATGTTTTCTTTCAATTCGGTATCGAAAGTTTCTCCAAATCCAGTATATTTCAGCTGGTCTTTCAGGTATTTTAAATTAGTCTCATTCATAATGTTTGTATTTAAGTTGTTTTTTGGTAATTCCTTGTTTTCTCCTGCCGGACGGACAAATTCCGTAAGATCAAGTTTCTCATTGCTGTACAGATAAATTCCGCTCTGCATGACTGTCTTTAATTCGTTTCCTCTGCAAAGCTTAACAGGGTTTCTATTTCATTGCTATTTATATTCATAACCTGCTTTTTAAGTTTTCTAGGACGGTGCTGGGACTATGGCAGCGGGATTACTTTATCAGCCAGATTTTTTTTGATGCTGACTTCCAAGTGGCGTCCGCCGCTCTTTTCCAGCAGCTGGAGCGTTAAAAGCTTATTTTCGGGAATCGTAAATTTTTCCAGTGCAAAAACTTTTACCACTTCAGACTTATCAGGAATCACCGCAGAGGATGAAGTGCAATACAGCGGCTGAATCTCTATTTCCTGCGAGGCGGTCCGTTTTGATTTTCGCTGGTCTCTTATGAAAAAATGCAGCTGGTCGATATCATAATTGATTTTTGATTTATTTTCGAATGCAACACGCAGATACAGCACATCCTCATGAATAAATATGCCGCTGACCTCCAGTTTTATCTGAAACTTGGATTTTTTTAAGCCGCCGGTCTTTATTTTTTTTGATAATGCAAGCCAGGAAGACTGTTCGATTTTTTTCTGGTTTTCGTTTCCCGAGGCAAACAGCACTTCCTTACTGGCCGCCGCAGCATTTTCTGCTTTTATATTCAGATCAGGGCAGTCTTCATCGTAATTCAGTACAAATACATATAATTTTGCATCAGATGTGACTACCGTCAGGTTGGTCTGGAAAAAATATTGTCTTGCAGCTTTTACAAGCAGGATATTCTCGACCCCTTTGGCCTTCTGCACCAGCACATCTGCACTCCCTTTATCAATGCTTTTAATCGGGTAGGGAAAAACTATGCTGGTTGTTTTCGAGTAGCCGATCTGAAGATTTTTATATTGGTCTTCATAAAAGGCAGTTTCCCTGCTGTTTGGCTGAGAATAACCGAAAACAGAAACCAGCAGCAGGCTCATTAAAAACAAATAATTGATTCTTTTCATCTTTCTCTATTTTAAGGTTTTAAATTCTTTTGTTTTTCATCATAAAGCAGCACCCGGTATCCTGATTTCACCACAACTTTTATGAGTTTTACTTTCTTGCTCATAAGGCTTTTTGCCGCCTCAATGCCCATTCCAGCAGCCTGTGCTCCCCATGAATCAGTAACCCCGGTAAGCCCGAGTGTCTGAATCGAGCGGTCGGCAGATGCCTTGCCAACGTCCCTGCTGATTGCGCCTGGAATGTATATCCCTTCAATTCCGTCCATATCGTAGACCGAGAGCTGCACCGGAAAAATGGAACCGTGATGCTGGAGGTTTTCTATCTTTATTTCAAGCCTTTCGCCTTTCAATGCCGCCATACCGTATAAAAAAGTATTTTTAGGAATGGTAGTTCCTTGGAGTGTTATATCAGTGCTGAGCCTTAGTTTAATCACCGATCCATTTACAATGGTCTGAGTTTCGTGCACGACGGCCCCAAGTGCATTTTGCGGCTGATCTGGATTCAAATCCTCATCTGCAGTAAAAAAAGCATTCGATTTAAAGCGCTCTGCGGCGGCCGTATTTTCTTGGAGGGAAGTGATATTGTCTGCCTTGCTTTTAAGGTCTACGGAATATGCTTTTCCTTTTTTATCCTCGGAATTCTGTCTTAAGCGTTCCTGTACTCTTGAAGGATGCTGGATATCCAGGATATTTTCCAGCATGCCTCCGAGCTGCTGCAGTTCCGGGTCCGGCGCAGTTTCACCCATTGCAGACATCATCTGTTCTAAGTTTTTAATCTGGGCAGATACTTCATTTGGCGAGCCGTAGTTCTCGAACTCCTTCATATCCTGGCTGTAATTTTTAACCGGTATCGGCTCGCTGATGGTTTTCTGAAGCAGCCGCAGTTTTTCATAGATTTTCTGCTCGTTTCTGTCCTGCGGACTTGCTGCATTCAGACCAGTTCCTTTTTGTGAAAAACGCTGTGATGCAAAATCCAGTTCCGGGAACTCCTTGAAGGATTCTTCCAGAACTTTTTGATTGGAATAGTTGGGATCTTTTTTGATCTGCTCCTGCAGTTTGATGGAATCTGCTGACGCCTTATCATAATAGCTCATTTTATCCAAAGAGGAATCTTCTTTAAAACTTGGAAGCGGCAGTTTAAAATTAAATCCTTTTTTTATTTCATGTTCAGCCGTCGCAGCCTCCATTTGTCCTCCTCCCAGGGTATAAAAAAGAATGGTGATAAAAGGAAGCGTTATGATCGGCATCGCCAGAAGCATTTTTCGTTTTTTTGCTTCTTTGATTGATATTGTTTTCTGTTCCATTTCTCTATTTTTTAATCGATTAGTTTAATTTTTAAGGTCTTTTCCGAACTTCTTGCCTTTTTTGCGCCCTTTTCTGAAAAGGCATTATAAATGTTGTAAAGCAGGTAGGATGCAGATAGCATAACAAATAAGCCGAGAAGAAAAATGAGCTTTCTCTTTGAACACCCTTCAGCGAGGCTGCTCATTTTTTCGGACCATTTTTTTTGGGCAGACAGATAGTGCCGATTGTATGCAAATGGAATTTCACGTTTTTTAAATAGTGATTTCATACCCCTCATTTTCGGTTTTCAACAGTTAAATCTCGGTTTTCGATCGTAGTGAAGCGCTCGATTAAAAAACCATGCGGATTGTTGTCGCTTCTTGATACATTGCGAAGGCTTCCTTCGGTAATCAGGTTTCTTTTCAAAATGCTCGTGGTTCTGATGATGCTCTGCAGCGAGAAGCATTTAAATCGGTAGGGGTAGTCACGAATATCAATAGTTACACTGTCAATCTGGATGGTCTGGCTTATATTGCCTGAAATGATTCCGGAATAGAAGCCGTTTTCCTTCAGGTCATCATAAATTTTTTTGGCACTTTCGTCCGCCAGATAAAGCGCTTTAGTGACATTGGTCCTAATAACCTTATCATCCGGATCCAGGGTGAAGAAAAACTTGTGGAAAGTTTTGATATGGTCCCTTGCCTCAACAGGCACATTATCCTTGCGGTCAGATGCATATGCTTCCAATGCCTTTCCAGCCGCCAGGATGTATACTTTATCCTGCATGCGGCTTACAGTCTGAAAACTTCTGTTTATGGTGTAGCAGCAAATAACAGCGCAGCATATAACAACCAGTAATGTAAATCCTCTCACATATTTAAAAGCGGTGTCTATATTTTTCATTTTGGTAAACATGAGCCGATCATTTAAGTTTGTTTAGAATTTCCTTTGAGCCTGTCGCTCATGTAATTTCCTTTCTCCTCAAAGTAGGGAGCAGAGGAGGAGGAAGCAGACATGCTCTGCGACATCCTTCCAGCGGCATTTCCCATTGAGTCCAGAACCATTGCAGTACCTTGCGATGTTTTGGAAACTGCCGAACTTGCCGAGGTGCTGAATAGGGTTGTGGTTTTGTGGGCCAGGGCTCCGCCTCCTCCAGCATGGACAATGTAATTGGCAACCGAGGGCACAGTGAAGTAACCGATAATGCCGATAATCATAAAAATTAAATAAGACATATCGGTCCTGCTGAAAAAGGTATCTCCGGTAGCCTGAACCTGTGAAAGATCCAGTTTGAGCATCAGCTCCTGAATCTTGCCAATAATGCTTCCAAAAATATTGGCAACCGGCAGCCACAGATAAATATTGATATATCTTGCCAGCCAGACAGTAAGGGTATGCTGGAATCCGTCGAAGACCGCTATTCCGAAAACCAGCGGTCCCAGTATGGAGAGCACAACCAGCTGAAATGTCCTGAGCGTATCAATGCATAAAGCGGCGGCCTCGAACAGAACCCGGAGTACCTCGCTCAACCGGACTGATCGGCCATTCGTTCGGAGGCTATGAATCTTCATACCTGATCACCCAGACCGATCTTTTTGCCGCGGCGGTTTCCGGCAACGGAATTTCTGATTTAGGCACAATGTCTCTGTCTGTCAGCCGAACTTCAGGAAAGCCCGATATGTGGAGGTTTGAAAAAGACATTTGGATGTTAGGAAAAACACTCATGGAAGCTCCGAAACTTTATCAGATTAATTCAGCTGTGTATAATGCGGATAAAGTGAAAACTCCTCTTCTTTTATGGGTTGGTCAAGAAGACCGGCAGGTGGATATGAGACAGAGTATCGAATACTATCTTGCCTTGCGAAGATTGGGCAAGAAAACCATAATGCTACAGTACCCTGAAGAAGACCATGTCCTTTTTAATAAGCAAAACCAGATGGATTTAAGCAGGAGGATAATGCAGTGGTTTAATTATTATTTAAAAGATGATTTTTCGGCGGAGTGGATAAAAAATGGAACTGAATAATCAAAAAAACAATGCAGTTCTTCTGAGAACTGCATTGCTCTTTTAAAAAATTAAACATTAATTCGAGGGTTGATATAACGTAACATTACAGTTTCCTTGTGCATCCTTGCCAAAAGCCTGCTGGCCGTCACTGTGTTTACAGATAACATTTGGATTTGTATCACACTGGACTGCAATATTACAGTCGTCATTTTCATCAAGAACATAACCTAATCTTGGTGTAAGGGTGCTTGATGCTTTCTGCATAGAGGTCGTCACAAACGCCCCTGAGATTCCCAGTACAGCTACTGCCATAGGAATCATTTTTTTAAAATTAGTTTTCATAACTGAAAATATTTAATTAAATATTGGACCTACTTTTTTCTACAGGTTTTCAGTCTCCATTCCTGATATCGGCCGATATATTTTTGATGTCAATTCTCTTTTGATTTTACGGAGTTAATTTCATTTTTTAAAAGATCGCGGAGTCTGTAAATTCCAAGATCAGTACCCATTATAGCGTATAGATATTCTGGTGTTACGATAATAGAACTCAACTTTTTATTGCCAATTTTGTATAGTGAAAAGCTCATGAGATAGGATTTGGTATCTAGGTTGTAAACATCAATTATAAAAGACTGTTCCCAGAGTTTGTCGCTTTCAAAGCGTCCGGAAACTTTAGAGTTGACAAACAATAGGTTTTCACAGACCGCCGTGTAGGCATTTACCGTAATTGCCGGTGCGGACAGCTTTCTTTCTGTATTGTTTTTGAGATGGGCGACCTTTATTTTCGCCTTTGTAGTTGTATCAATTGTGTTTGCTGAATACTCTAGGTTGGCATTGGTGTCAATAGCGATATATTCATTGCGATAATAGTAGGTGTACACAGCTCTGTTGGTTTTTTCATCGAACAGCAGCGTGCCGTCAGTATCAAAAATGCCGTCAATCTGTTTCTGCAAAAGACTGCTGTTATATCTTATTTTAGGGCTTTTCGTTTCATTAAAAATTCCTATAGAATGTTCGGCATTTCTGCCATTGCTTGATCTGAGAATAATTTTTGTTTGATTGATTGGTTCAGCCAGCGTAAAGTAGGGCAGGCCTGTTAATTGTTTCTCTGCTTTCCAGTTAGATTTGGAGCCTGTAAAAACTGCTGGTACTGTTCCGTCCATTAGATAAAATGAAGAATCCCTGATTCTGATCTTTACTGAAGAAAAAAGAGTTTTCTTTGAATCAAGTATTATTTTAATAGACTCTTTATTTTTCGTTTTTTTACCGATAGCAGTAATATGAAGAGGATTGCTGTAATTGCCCAGATATATTTTCTCCCTGTCTGAACCTGCGAAATAATAGGAATTAAATTTGAGGTCAATAATAGTGTCCTGTACTATAGGATGTTTAGGAAAGCGTCTGATAAATGGATTTTCATAACGCATGATTTTTTCTGACGATAGAAACAGAGCAATAATTAGTATTGTACTGAATATTATGTTTGATGAAATGTAAAGCCATCGTTTTTTTCTTCCGGTCTGAATACCGTCTGCAGTTTTTGAAGGAGGAAACATTAATATGGAAGCCAAGGAAAGTCCAACAAAAAACAGATTAAAAATGAGATGGACATTCCAGCTCATTTTTTCTAATATACCTCCACAGGAGCAGGGTACAAAAGAACTGAAGTGGAGCATTATAAAAATATAAGAAGAGAACATTGCCATCAGGCTTAACGAAGCATATAATCCTGTGCTTCTCAATTTGGGAATCATCAGCATTAATGAAATTAATAATTCAATGGCGGGGACCATATAAGCGATCCAAGTGGCATAGGAACTTAACAATGGGGACTGTCCAAGCTGCACCTGAAAATTTTCAAAATCCAGAATCTTGGCAATCGCAGCATAAGTAAATAACAGCACAAATAGCAGTGATGATGTTTCTACAAAGGCATTCTTTAATCTGACCTGTAATTTCATAACTTAAAAATTGCATTTTCTTTTCGGCTTTGAGAATATGGAAAAGAAAAAATGATATGCAAATTTAGAAGCATGATATCATAAAACTGTTATTGAAATCGAGCCAAAAGTTCTGAAAATCAAGCCAGTTTTAATTCTTAGTGCTGTCAAAAAGTGCCCATTAAAATACTTTTATTTGATGGACACTTTAATGCATTTAGAAAGTAGGGATTATTACTTGAATGCCTGGCTTAAAGACTGAAGTTTTTCATTGAGTTCCACCAGACTTGCTTTCTGAAGACATTCCTCTGAGATGTTTTTCAAATCCTTTAAACTTTCTTCTGAAACAATTCCTATAAGATTTGAATCGTCTTTTTCCAGCAGCAGTCCCTGTTCTATAAAATGGCTCAGAAGCAGCACATTTTTGCGTGAAATTTTCAAATCAATCTTCACCGTCTCACTCATGCCAGGGATACTTAGAACTGTATCAAGCACCTTGGCAACATCACTTTTTGTAATCATAATTCCAGCGTTTTAAATTAATATTCGACTGCGATAAAGATACTAAGCATATTTTCGATTCTCATGGACATAATATAACCATGATGGGCTTAATCCAAAGTGCTTAATTAATTTAGCTTGATAATTTAAGTTTGGGTAAGCTCATGGGGATGGATATCTCAAATATCCGAAAGATTGCCTCGTTCCAGCAATCGGCAAGATGTCCGTTTGTTAAACAACCGAATCTTGCTGCCCTTTTACTCGGAACTCGTGGGCAGTGAAACTGCAAGCTTAAAAATCTTTGAAGAAATAATGAAAAAGCTAAATGATGGAAAAAGAAACTTCAAAAAGAACACGGATTGTCGGGCTTCGTTTTACCCCTGAAGAGTATCAGAAAATAGAGCGGAAATGGAAAGCCAGCACCTGCAGAAAACTCAGCGATTACATCCGCATGCATTTATTCAATAAGCCCATTACAGTGAAGTATCGAAATGAATCTCTTGATGAATTTATGGCTGAGGTTATAAAGCTGAAAAACGAACTTCACTCCCTTGGAAATAACTTCAATCAGTCTGTAAAAAAACTGCATACCCTGCGGCAGATTCCGGAGTTTAAATCATGGATTTTAAACTCGGAATTAGAGCGCAAAATGCTTTTGGAGAAGGTGGAGGAAATTAAAATCCATTTCCAGAAAATTACTGAAAAATGGTTACTGTAATTAAAACAGGATCTTCTGTGCATAATATTTTTAACTACAATGAAAATAAAGTGAAAGAAGGAATTGCCCAATGTATCGGAGAAGGAAATTATCCTCTGGAAGCTGCAAAATTAACGGGTACTATGAAGCTTAACAGGCTTCTGAAACAGAATGCGCTTAATGAAAATGTAAAGAGGAACAGTGTGCATATTTCACTGAATTTTGATCCCTCTGAATCTGCATTGCCAAATGAGAAAATGCTTGAAATAGCATCGCAGTATATGCAGAAAATAGGCTTTGGAAACCAGCCGTATCTAATTTACAGGCATTATGATGCAGGACATCCGCATCTGCATCTGGTGTCCATAAAAGTTAGGGAAGACGGCAGTAGGATTGATATGCAGAATATAGGGAGAAACCAGTCTGAGACGGCGCGAAAGGAGATTGAAAAAATGTTCGGTCTGGTTCAGGCTCAGGAAAAGAAAAACACCGGACATGAGCTTATCAAACCTATTCTGCTTTCAAAGATTAAATACGGCAGCACAGAATTAAAAAGAGCTGTACAGTCGGTTCTTGATCATGTGCTTACTGCATATAAATACAAAAGCCTCTCCGAGCTGAACGCAGTGCTGGGGCTGTATAATGTAAAGGCAGACAGGGGAGAGGAAAATTCAAGAATATTCAAAACAAATGGTCTGGTGTACAGAACGCTGGACGAGAATGGAAAACCTGTCGGCGTTCCTTTGAAATCAAGCGGATTTTACAGTAAACCGACTTTAAAGTTTCTGCAGATGAAGTTTCTGCAGAATGCTAAGACGGCATCCCAGATGAAGAGAATTGCCAATGCTGTTGACCTTATACTTTTAGGCAGAAGTGTTTCGCTTTCTGATTTGGAATACAAGCTGAGAAAGGAAGGGATAAACATGGTTTTCAGAAAAAGTGAACAGGGACAGCTTTATGGGATCACTTATGTGGACCACACTTCAAAATGCGTATTCAATGGAAGCGATTTAGGAAAGCCCTATAGCGCTAAATTGATAGAGCAGCGATGCCGTTTATCTTTTGAAATTGAAAAAGAAAAGTCAATTCCAGTTCTGTCCCAGACATCTAAATTTAATACAACTATTGTTCGGGAAAAGAATAATGAAAACTTTTTCAAAGACCTGCAGCAGGATTTGAAATCCCTTGATTTCAAATCTGCTGTTGAAAAGATAATAGAGGTAATAACCAAGGTTGAAAATGATGTTTTTTATGTTCCAAATCAGCTTAAAAAAGCATCAAAAAAGAAAAGAGTAAGAAGACGTTCCTATAATTTATAAATCTAAAGAAAATGGCTATGCAGACAGGAGAGAATGAACAGGCACTTAGAAAAATACTCGATATGACAAGATTAATCAGTGTCATTATATTGGTATTGCATTTTTATTTTTACTGCTATGATGCTTTTGTGCGATGGCATCTTGCAGGTGAAATCATGGAGAAGATAATAAGCAGGATTTCCAAAACTGGACTTTTTGATAATTTTCACAAATCCAAACTTTTTTCACTGCTGCTATTGGCAGTTTCTCTCATTGGTGCGAAAGGAAAAAAAGACCAGAAGATGAATTACAGAACAGCTTTGGTTTGCATTTTCAACGGTCTGTTGGTTTACTTTGCCGCTGCTGCTGTTTTTTATCTTCCCCTTAATGGAGTTTACAAAGCTGGAATCTATATTAGCGTAACATCTCTGGGGTTTTTAATGATGCTTTCAGGAGGAACTTTATTATCCAGAATAATAAGAACAAAATTTCAGAATGGAGATGTTTTTAATAAAGAGAATGAAACTTTTCCTCAGGAAGAAAGGCTTTTGGAAAATGAATACTCCATTAACCTTCCTGCCCGCTATTATTTGAAAAATAAGATCCGAAAAAGCTGGATTAATATTATAAATCCATTTCGGGGACTGCTGGTTTTAGGAAGTCCCGGTTCCGGAAAATCCTATTTTGTCATCAGGCATGTCATAACCCAGCATATACAGAAAGGATTCACCATGTTTGTGTATGATTTCAAGTATGACGATCTCTCCAAAATTGTCTACAATACTTTTGAAAAAAATAAAGGGGCCTATAAAATAATTCCCAAATGCTACTTTATAAATTTTGATAAAATTATGCACAGATGCAACCCTTTAGATCCAAAAGGAATGGAAGATATTACAGACGCATCTGAATCTGCCCGAACTATTTTGATGGGGCTCAACAGGGAATGGATTAGAAAACAGGGAGATTTTTTTGTAGAGTCTCCCATTAATTTTCTTTCCGCTGTTATCTGGTATCTGAGGAAGTATAATGACGGGGAATTCTGCACCTTGCCGCATGTAATTGAGCTCATGCAGATGGACTACGATGATCTTTTCACGCTGCTTCGGACAGAAAAGGAAATTGAGGTGCTTATTAATCCTTTTATCAGTGCTTACCTAAAGGAGGCAAATGACCAGCTGGAGGGCCAGATTGGCACCGCTAAAATTGCCATGGCGCGTTTGTCGTCTCCTCAGCTTTATTACGTGCTGTCAGGTAATGATTTCACTTTAGACATTAATGATCCAGAAGAGCCAAAGATTGTCTGCATGGGAAACAATCCTCAGAAAATACAGATTTATGGAGCAGTTTTATCTCTGTATGTAAACAGGCTGGTAAAGCTGGTAAATAAAAAAGACAGGCTCAAATCCAGCCTGATTTTCGATGAATTTCCCACTATTTATCTCAATAATATGGACAGCCTTATTGCAACAGCAAGAAGCAATAAAGTAGCCACATGTTTAGGCATTCAGGATTTCAGCCAGCTTCGAAAGGACTACGGAAGGGAACAGGCAGATGTAATTATGAATATCACCGGAAATATAATTTCCGGACAGGCAACAGGTGATACCTCCAAGCAGTTATCGGAGCGTTTTGGCAAAATTCTACAGGATAGGGAGAGTCTTTCGATCAACAGCAGTGATACATCAGTGAGTCGTTCCAAACAGTTGGAATCGGCAGTTCCTCCTTCTAAAATTTCAGCACTCAGTTCAGGAGAATTTGTGGGTATGGTAGCAGATAATCCTGACTGTAAAATTGAACTCAAAACTTTTCACAGCGAGATTATTAATGATCATGATTCTTTGAGAAAAGAAGAAGAAAGTTTTAAAGAAATTCCGCTGGTTCGCAGAATTGATGAATCTATGATTCAGCGGAATTATCTGCAGATAAAACAGGACGTACAGGACATAATAGATTCTGAGATGGGAAACCTGCTGAATGATCCCGCTATGCAGCATTTGGTGATTCATAAAAAAGAAAATTAAGTCTGAATGAAATCATTTGATTGTAAATGATTTTTAGCAGTATTGATAAATTGTGGATGTATTTATTGTGATAGATTATGCTTCTTATAGTATTAATTTATTTGTGCTGGTGTTAAAAATATTTGAAGATCATCTAACTTATTTCCATATTTTAGTTCCTGTTTCAATGTACTTGTATTTTCAAGTTAAGATTCAGCTATGACAGATAAAAAGAAAGATAAAATAAGAGAAGTGGCAACACCTAAGCAGACCGGAGGCGGCGGTTTTGTCTTTGAAGATAAGGTTACTGCCTGGTTTTGTGCTCATTTTTTAGCAGATACAATACCTTTAAACAAGAGTTTAGGAAAGATTATTAGGATCGATTTTCAAGTAAGACCGGAAGGATGGCTCTTTGACGATCTTTTGCTGACACAGAAGAATGCTGATGGTGAAACCTGCAGGACAGCGGTATCAGTAAAAAGTAATATCCAGTTTAACAGTAAAGGTCCTATTGATGATCTGCTTTATGATCTTTGGAATCAATATGTTGGTGAACCTCAAAAGGTTTTTGATCCTTCGAAAGACTATCTCTGTATCGTAAATTCAGTAATACCATCATCAATTTCAGGGGATTTAATCGATCTGCTTTCTTGTGCAAAGAAGATGGATTCTGAAGTGTTTTTTGAGCGTGTCACAAATGACAAAGGCGGTTTTTCCATAACGAAACGGAAACTATTCAAAAGCTTTTACTGTCCCGCAGAAATCGCTTCAAAATTTAAGATAGAAGATAAGGATACAGTTACCATGTTAAGCAAGTTGTTTTTCATGGAGTTTGATTTTGAAAAACCAAATTCAAACAGTGAAAATAGTATTATATCGATGGTACGGAATGTTGTAGCCGAGCCGGATGGAAAAATTGAAATCCGGCTGTACGAATCTTTATGTGGTATAGGCAGTGAATTAACTCCCTTTTCCGGCTATCTTGATTACAGAAAATTAATAAATCGATTTGCACCTTTATTCGATTTAAAAGGTTTTCCAAATCACAGCGCTGACTGGCAGAAAATTCATTCACTCAGCAGCAGATCCGTGGCATCTATTCCAGATTTGATAGGAAGGAAAATTAGCCTGCCGAGAACTGATGAATTAAATGACCTTAAAGAAGCGGTTGAAAGTAACCAGGTGCTTTTTGTTATTGGCAGATCTGGCTATGGCAAATCAGTTCTTATTAAGAAATTAATTGAGCGGGAAACAGATATGCATAACAATTTTATCTGGATTGATACCCAATGCCTGAATAGTGGCAGTCTGTCTCAGTATTTTGGGCTGCAGCACAATTTTACTGAGCTTTTAAGCCATATGCATAAATCGTGTTCGTATCTTGTTATAGATGGAATTGACCGTTTTTTTAAGGAAGAAGATCTAAAAAAGATTTACGAGATTCTTACTCAGGTAATTGTTCCTGATTCTGGATGGAAAGTAATTTTCACATGCCAGAATGATGATTACAGTGATGTTATCGAGCGGCTTTACAGAATTAATATTCCGGTGAAATCTGAAACTTATTCCGTTGAGCTGAAAATTATGGATTACAGTCTCTCTATTTGCAGAGAAATTCCCGAACTGTCTAATTTGTTTAAGCATGAACATCTGCATGGAATCTTGAATAACCTGAAATATCTTGATCAGCTGGCGTTTAAATTATCTGCCGGCACAGCAATTCCAGATAAAGATCTGCTGGGAGAAACAACTATCATAGACTGGATATGGAAGGACGAATTTGATGGTACCGGGTCTAGATTTATGCAGTATTACGCTGAAAAACAAGCGCAGTTGTTTTCCGCTGCCGTTCCTGTGTCAGATTTTAATATTTCCGAATTAGAACCTCTGGATAGATTAAAAACGAGGAAAAATATTTACGAGCACGACGATAAATTATATCTGGGTCATGATCTGTTGGGGGATTGGGCAAGATATAAGCTTTTGCGTTCGAGGGATAAAAATATAAAAACGTATCTCAACTCACTGGAGCTGGGATCTCCTTTATGGCGCAAGGCGGTAAGGCTTTACGGCATATACCTGCTTGAGAAAAATGATGGAGGGAATTCATGGAAAGCTTTAATAAAATCCCTTTCAGAACTTGAACCGCGTGAGAAGATTGTCCAGGATCTGTTGCTTGAATCAATATTTTTTTCATCAGATACTTACAAGTATCTCACCATGGTTTACGATTGTTTAAAAGAAGAGGATGGCAAGCTTTTCAATCGATTTATTGGACAGTTTTTGATAAAGGCAACAAAACCAAACCCAAATGTAATGCAGATTGCTAAAGAACAGGGAAAACTGACAGTTGCAGAGGCAGCCTCTTATCATAGAATGCCGGATTTTCTCTACTGGCCGGGGTTAATAGAGTTTTTATTTGAACATAAAAAAGAAGTCATACTTTATTGCAGAAGGAAATTAGCAGTGCTATGCTCAATGTGGCTTGATTACACTGGTTCCCGTTTTCCATACCGCGAAGAAATTTCTGCTGTCGCTTTGGAAAATGCCCTTTGGGTGTTTAATTTCAGTTTAGACGGCGGGTTTGTTAAAGGTGATGCTGATCAGCTGATTTATAAGGCTTTTATGGCAGGCGTGGGCGAGTATCCGGAACCTGTCATTGAGCTGGCTTTAAAATTATGCAAGAGAATAAAAGTAGAAAGACCTCAAAAAAAGCGGGAAGCACAAAATGAAGAATCTCCAGTAAGATCTTTGTTAGCGGCTTCAAAAATAAGGGATAAGATACAGTGGCCCGACGGGCCGTATGAAAATGTTGACAGCGCCTTTGAAAAAGTCTGCCTGAATAAAAATGCATTAGCTCCAATGATTTTGCATTTTCCAGAGAAAGCAATGGAAATTACGCTTGCTTTACTAATTGAAAGACCGACAGAAGTTTCTTTTGATTTTAATTCTTCACATTATAGTTTAGACATAAATGAACCCCATGAATGGTTTCCTCCATTTTACACCAGAGGCCCCTTTATGTCATTTTTCAGGTATCAGCCCTTTACAGGTGTTGCTCTGGTAGTAAAGCTGGTCAATTTTGCTTCTCAGCAGTGGACAAACTCCTATAATCATAAGAAAAGAAGTATCCCGTCTATTAAAGTGAATTATGACGGCCAGGCGAGAAATTATATTGGTGATTATCGCGTTTACTACTGGTTCCGTGATATGACAGGGGCACCTCATCCAATTGTAAGTGCACTGCAGGCTCTTGAAAAATTTCTTATTGATGAGATAGACAAATCTAACGATATTGGCAGTCACGTTGATTTTATTTTAAAGGAGGGTTCATCAGCTGCTTTTCTAGGGGTCTTAAATTCATTAGGAAAATATAAACCTGAATTGTATTTAGGCCCTCTTAACCCTCTGCTTGCTGTAGTAGATTTTTACTTTTTGGAAAAAGATT
The DNA here is from genome assembly GCF_042436695.1 of Flavobacterium sp. HJSW_4. Lineage (NCBI taxonomy): Bacteria > Pseudomonadati > Bacteroidota > Flavobacteriia > Flavobacteriales > Flavobacteriaceae > Flavobacterium > Flavobacterium sp. HJSW_4. The sequence continues at coordinate 45,172 of NZ_JBHNPP010000002.1, read as the reverse complement.
TGGATTTTCTTGGAAATGAAATAGAAAGCCACCAGATGATAGGTTCAGAAAATTTTGATCCAAGAACCATAAAATTAGTAAAAGAATGGCATAGTATGCCCCAAAGAAAAAGATCAATGGGCGGGGTATGCATAAGTCTGTATCTTGAAAATGAACAGCTAAGGAAGCAGTATGAGAAAATTACTGCGCAATGGACTGTTTTACTTGGCTCTATAGAAGATGACAGGCGCACTTCTGATTATCTTAAGCGCCTGATTTCATTTTTTGATTTTAATAATTATGTTAAACCTGCAGAGGAAGAAAACGACCTTCCGCTTTATAGAGAACCCGAAGCACTGAGTAAAGAACTGCATGCAGCCAGAGCAGATGCTGAGCTGGGACTTGATCTGCTTGCTTTTCCATTTAAAAGTCTGCAGGCCATAAAAAATGAAACCAGGCTGGATGCAGAACAAAGCAAAAGTTTATGGGATACTATTCTCAATATTTCTGAAATACCCGATGATTTTCCATATCATTCTTTTGGAGGCAGCCAACAGTCCGTTCTTGCTGGATGCGCATTTCTTTTTTACAATAAAGAAGCATGGATTGAACAATACCCCGAAATAACAGAGTGGACAGTTTCTTTTATAGAGAATGCTTTGAAGAATTACGAGCCAGGTCCAAATTCTTTTTATCAGACCGATATGGAGGATTCGTGGAGTGCTTTTGCATCAAGGATTCTGTCTGCTGTCTGGAGTGGGGATTTAAACAGCAGGCGCGTGCGCGCTTTAATTGCAGAAATGGTCATAAAATGTCCCTATGATACGCTCAGCATATTGTTTTTTGAAACAGCAAAATACCTCTCATGGTCTGAAGGTAATTTTGTCCAGCTGCAGAATCTGGTGATACTGCTGGCGCAGGCAGCGGATAAGAATTACAGAGCTAATTTACCTGATTATGGAATTGGGAAATCTTCGGATAAAAAAAAGAATTTTGATTATAAGAGCTATGTAGAAAAAGTTAGGGATGAATTCATAACTGGAACTGCTGAAAAGAATCTCATTGACTGGTCAAAAATGCGGGAGGTAAAATCGAAAAATAGCCGCAGCTGGGATTATAACGGAGAAGATTTTGAAAAAAGACCAGGAATAAACAAGGTAATGCTTCATCATGCATTTGCTTTGGTTCCTAATTTGGACGATCTTCCAGAAGAGGACAGCAAGCATCTATGCCAGCTTTGGAAACAGCTCTTGGAGCAGGTGTTATTTGAACGCGGGCCTGTAAAGGAAGTTTTTTCGGACAGAAGCGAATATCCTGATGAATTCGATAGATGGGTTCTTATGAAAATTTCCCGATTGGTTCTGGATGTGGAATTTAATGACAATCTCAATGGGGATGAGTTATGGAAGCCGCTGTTTGTCTATGGACCGCAGATGGCGGATTGGATAGTTGTATTTATGGAAAACTATTTTATAAACAATATAGAACGCGAGGATAAAAGAGAAGATTTTTATAAATGCTGGCTGTCAATGGTGGAATTTGCGGGCACATGCAAAACATGGAAGACAGATCGATATTACCACGGGAAGAACTTTCAGCAGGCACTGCTGAGTATTAACAGTACTATGATAAATTGGTGGAGGAACGATAATTATGCTTTTTTTTATGACAGGGCAGTTTTGGAAGTTATTGAATGGGGGCAGAAACACAGATACGATCAGGATGCGGTTTATAAAATATCAGTTCTTATGAAGACCAAACCGGGATTAAGGTTTATAAAAGAGGGGCTGGGTATAATAAACGGTTATCTCAATCTCAGAAAGATTGGTGATAAAATAGGTACCAGACAAGGTTATGTCAGAAGAGAATTTGAACATGAAAACTATATGGCAGGAACTGTCAGTTTTTTATGGGAAAACAGTTCAGGCCAGATTATAGCGGATAAGGAAGTACTGAAAGCATTTAAAGAAATTGTAATTTACTTGGTTTCAAAGCAGAATCCTATTGGACTGGAACTGCAGGATCGGATAATGATGTAAGATTCATTATGCAGATCAAGCTGCTGTCAGATTTCATGTTGATAATTAATTATTATAATAGTTATTCTGATTCTAAACAGTTCTTGTTGTTTTTTCAAACAATATAGTTTTCAAGTACGGTTTCATTTTTACGATAAAATTCGAGCTTTTCGACTGTATTTCTTTTGATAATTCTAGGATTCAGTTCAATAAAGAGGCTTCCGCCGTCATTAAAATCTTCGGAAACGAGCTGCCATTTAATTTCAATTAGCTGAGGCTCTTCGATGTTTGGTCTAATGCATATTTGATCGGTTTTAATCGAATCTGTCTGAACCAGAATGGTTTGTTTGGGTTCAAATATTCCTTCATTACAGTTATTATAAAATTTTGTATTGTAGGTATAAGGATTTATGTCATAAACGGATTGATTCTTATCTACTGTATCACAAGAAATATAATCACTTAAAAGCTGGAAATAAAGTTTATAGTTTTTAATCGAGGTGTGTCCATTATTCAAAAGTTTGATATAAAAAACACAGGAACTTTTATTATAACCTACTGAATTAATGTAATATCTTACAGGCTGTGGTTCAGTATCAATTTCACGTCTGGTTTGAAAATTTTCTTCTGGAGAATAAGAAATGTCAAAGCTGTATCGGTCAGGGCTTGCTAATTCGTAGCTGATATTGTTTTTAATGAGTTTAGGCTCAAAAGCCAGTTTATCGGTATCACAGCCAAAGGAAACTTTGACAGAATAAAGATTTTTGTAATTCACGCTTTTTACATACCAGTCAAAGGTTTTTTTGTTCTCTTCTATTAAATCTGCAATATCTTCCCAGCAGAAAAGATGAATTTCGAATAAATTAAGCCCTCTGCTTTCTAAATCTTTGATTCTTATATATTCTTCTATTTTTGAATCTTTATTTGCTGTTGTGGCAAAATAGAATTTCTTCAATGACGGTTTAAAGTTTTTCGCTTTCTCAATTTCTGCATCAATCTCCTTTATGGATAGATTTGCATTGCTGTAATCATCTTTGCCTTTGCATTGAATGCCATAGTAATGTTGCTGATGATTTGGGATGCCGAAAATATCAACGCCGTTCTGGTTCTGTCCGTTGCGACCATTTTTCTTTATTTCATCGCATTCCCAGATCTCTCCCCAAAGTTTTTTGCACAAACTTTCAAAGTCCTGCCAGTTCTCCGGCTTTCTTAGTGTTTTCTTCATTAGATGCTTGAATGGTTATTTGGGTGTGTTTATAACATTAATGCTTTTTTTATCCTTAGTTATTATCAGCTCTTTGATTTCAACATTATCTTCTTTAAAATGTTCATCCCTATTAACCTCTATATATTTAATTTCTTCCTCATATTCAGGCTGCAGTTCAACTTCCAGTTTGTCCGATTTGTCAAAATCTCTTGCCAGCAGTTCCCATGAGATTCTCATATACTTCTGTTCAAAATTGGGAATAAACATTATTTCAAAAGTTCTGCTGGACTTCTGAATTAAGGGCTCCTTGTCCAGAGGGTCATATAAAAATTCATTGCTATCTTTATATGCCCATAGTGTCCGGTTATCATATTGCATTTTTCGTGTGGTTTCACTCATTAAAAAATCGACATAAAAACCATCGCTTATTTTCTTTGCCTCATTTATCTTTAGTTTTAAATACCAGTTTTCCAGTGTGACATTTCCAGTATTTTTTACCGTGATTTCTAAAGTGCACCAGCTTTTGTTTATCTCGTTAGATCCATATATCGTAGATATTGGAGCCATCATTTGAAACTGCCTGCTTATAGCGGATATACTTCTGGAAATTTCAAGATCTGGATTAACATATCTGTATTTTGTAATTAACTTTAAAAATTTTGGTTTTATGATGGTCTGGGTTGTGCCATTTTCAAAAGCGACACTGACGTCATATTTTTCTCGAAAGCTGCCATTCCCCAGATACCAATTTAATGTCTCCCGGTTTTCTTCAATGAGATCAACCATGTCTTCCCAGCAGTACAATAAAATTTCAAAAAATCCGTCTGCTTGATTTTTAATATCCTGAAGCCGCACAAACTCTTCTATTTTTGCATCTTTATTTGAACTGGAAGCAATAATGTAAACGCCAAGTTCAGGCTGGAATTTTTTAGCTTTTTCAATTTCCTGAAGTATTTCTTTTTCAGATAATTTTGCATTTGAATAATCATCTTTGCCTTTAGCCTGAATTCCCCAATATTTTATTTCCCCTTTAGGAATCCCGTAAACGTCAACTCCAGCCTGTTCCTGGCCTAAACGACCATTTTTTTTAATTTTATTGGGAATCTGCCAGATTTCCCCCCAGAGTTTTTTACAAAGTGATTCAAAATCCTGCCAGTTTTCCGGTTTTCGTAGTGTTTTTTGCAAAGCTTATTTTTATTTTTCTGTTAAGGTATCAAAGAGGTGTGCTTGAATAATCTGTTAAGCAGATGTATAATTAGTATTGATAGAGCTAAGTTAAAAATAATTTTTCATTCGTTAAGAAGCATGAAATGGAATATTTTGGACATCTAAAATGCTGGAATTGCCCAAAGAAGATCCATTAAAAGACCTATATGGCTGCTTTGTGCAATTTGGGTTTTATTATATGTTATATTGGTTCGCTTTTTCTATATTTGATTTCCGTAGGGTATTATTTTAAATTGCTGTTTGCTTTACTATGAAATGTCTTTGAAGCAGCACTAATTTTAGAACTGATTAGATTAATTTTTTTTTTATGGCTTTTGAATTTGATAAACCTTTAGAGATTATTGTCGGTATGATAACCATTTTGTCAACATTGGTTGGAACGCATATTTGGGCATATAAGTATGGTTTGAAACAATCTGCCAGAGATTTTAAATTGAAATCTATAGAGAATAAATATGTTCTGATTTATGCGCCCTTGCGAAAGCTGCTTCTCAATAAGCATCTGGCGACAGGCATCGCAATTTTATATCCCAGATTCTCGCAGAGGTTTAAAAGGGCAAAGCCTTATTTTATTAGCTTTAATTTTAAAGAGGGACATAAAAAGCTTTTTGATAAATATGGAAATAAACCTGTTACAGAAATTGAGTATGGAGGTTCATTTCCATTGGTGGAAATGCAGGAAATCATTCAGGATAATATTATGTGGGCGGACAAAAAATTAGTAGGGCTGCTGCAGGATGCAGATCGATCAGGATATGAGCAGTATTACTCTCAGGGCCATAAAGATGATACGCTGCTTACAGAAGAGGAAAATCAGCTTTGTGATTATATTTTTGACCAGTACGATAAGCTGAATAAGAAATTTATCAGCCGTTAGTAATCAGGAACGAATCTGTTTTTAATTAAAAAAATACACACTAAAAGTCTGTCTTATGGATATAATTGATATTAGCAGAAATATAATAGACAATATTGAAAAACTGGACGATATAATCGATTCATGTTTTGAGCCGGTTAAAGATTTAACTGATACAGCATCAGATATTTTCGCGCCTGTGAAGGCAGTCAATGCATTGTATACCTTCAATAAAAAGAGAAAATTTAAAAAGTTCCTGAAGTCCTATGCTTTGGGTTTAAATGAGTACGGATCAAATGCGCTCAGTGATGCCGAAAAATTGAAAACATATTTGAAAGAGGAAAAAAACTTTAATTTTTTGACCGATACGATAGAAAATGCAATAAATTCTAAATCAGTATTTGGCTCAATGATATTAGGATATTATGCTGGCCAGATTTTGTCTGAAGCAAAAGCAGTTAGTTATAAAGATTTAATTATTATTGAAGGTATAAAAGAGCTAAATGATATCGAATTATCCTGTTTTGTAAGGATTTATAATAGAGCGGACCTGTCTAAAATGGTTTCTTTCGAGGAACTAAAACTTGGCGGATATGAATTCTTTTCTAAATTGGCCATAGAAAAATTAATTCAGTTGAGATTCATAATTAAAGACCATAATGTTTATCATGGAAGCGGCATGAGTTATAATTTTACATCTACCGATATAGCCGAGGATGTATTTTTTCTTATAAGGGATATTGGAATAAATGATGAATTGATGAATTATCAATATTAGTTTTTTTATTAGCATCTGATTTTTAGCATCATTTAACATATTCTTCGGATGTGATATAAAAATCTATGACAGTCAAGTAAGCATTTATTCTTTGTACGCCTTTAGTTTTTGCCTGCATATCCATTCATGGATTGCCTTGTTATCCCTGTGGCCTTAAATATTATTAACAATAGAAAATATGAATTCAGATTATCAGGATAGAATAGATGCCGCTGAAGAAAGAATCACGGCTATAGAAAAAAGGATTAGATGGTATAGACAGTTTGCAGCTTCTCTTGTAATTGTAGGTTTTACTTCTTTTTTCGTTCTTCAGTACTTGATTATGTCGGGATCAGATGAAAGAAAAAATGTACTGAATATACTTGGGTCGATTTCAGGAGGTGCCGTGTCGTCACTTTTTGCTTTGGCCGGTTTAGTTTTAGTGTATGTTGCATTTTTAGGACAGAAGCAGCAGGTCATATACCAGCAGATTGAAATGATATATAATAAAATCGAACTGGAACTCACAAGGTCTGAAATGCGGAACCAGCAGCTGGAAATGAAAAATCAGAATGATACCATGAAGCTTCAGAAATTTGAAAATCTTTTTTTTCAATTGATTGCAAACTACCAGCATTGCAAGACTTCTTTCTACATAGTTATGGATAGCAACAGGTTTCTGGAATTTAAAGACTCCTATTATGAAAATATAGGGAAAATAGATCACGGCGGCAAAAATGATCTGCTTGTTTCAAAGTTTGCCTACAATGATGCACTGATTGAAAATCCGGCTTTTGAAACCACCTTTTATTACCAGGTAAATTCGATTTTAAAATTTATTTACAGCAGCGATGAAATTATTGATAAAGAACTATATGCCGAAATATTGGATAATTCGCTTTCAAGTGCCGAAAAATTCTGTCTTCTGCTTGTTGCTGAATTAGACGGAGGGATTGTGTCCGAGGATAGAACCTATATTGACCGCAGCCAGATTTTAAAGGGAATGAAGCTTCCTCAAATTGTGAGGTAAACAATCTTTTGCATTTAGGTTGGGGCGGCTTTTATGCTGTTAACTCTTGTTGGTATTTTTTAATTTATGGGCCTGGTGTTTATATTCCTGTATTTGGAGTGCAGCAATTCTGCCGCAGGGGTCTGTGAGCTGAAATACATATAGATATTATTTAGCTTTCTGAGGCAGAATAGGTGCAGGTTGCATTTTATTGTTTTCAGGATTAGTGTCTATGTTTTCCTTCTTGTTTGTACTTTTCTTTACGTACGGGATTTATTTCTAAGGCTTTTCGCATCAGTTCATCTGCTTACATCATGGAAACTTCAATGCCGGGATCTATTGCAGCTATTCGTTTTCTAAGTTCGAAGACAATCTGTTTGGCCTGAGCAGTACTATTTTTTGAAATACTTTCCTTTAAAAGCCATGGATATTTGAAGTTAAGCTTTTTTCCGAGTTCTTTTGCCTGAGCTTCATCCAGCAGTAAATGGTATCCTAATCTGATCTCGGCATTTCGAAATGCAATCAGTCTTTCCTTGGGCTTTATGATATTGAACTCATCACTGTTAAGGTTCTGTTTTTTTATTCTTAGTCTTATCGTTTCTCTCATTTCCCTTCCTGTATAATACAAGCCGGAATTCTGGAATTATAAAGCAAAAAACTGACTGGGGACCTGTTTCTTTTAGTAACCAGTGATAATGGGAATGTCATTCAGTTTTCATTCGAAACGGATAAAAAGGCAGCCAAGTTAGCGTGCACCGGATCCTGCAGGCGCATAACGGCCCTGCCGCCCTTCGGGACTTATAGCCCTCCGTATCCTTGATGCCCGCTTTATTGCTGCTTTCTTTTTTTCCGTTTTTTCTTTTGAAAACAATTGTTGGGAAAGGCAGGGGGAAAGAATTTTAAAAACAGTAATCATTTAAAATTTAGAAATCATGGAAATCACAGGACGATTAACAAGAGATGCAGTTGTTGCCAAAACAGCCAATGACAGGGAGGTGGTAAATTTTTCAATTGCAGTCAACGACAGCTACAAAGCCAAAGGAAGCGCAGAAGCGGTAAAAATAGTAACCTATATCGACTGTTCCTACTGGCTCAGTTCGGGTGTTGCGCAATGGCTTAAAAAAGGCGCAATGGTGGAGCTTTTCGGACGAATAGGAGTGAACGCCTATCTCAATTCGGAGGGCAAGGCTATGGCAAGCCTCACTTTTCACACGAGCAGCATCAAAATACTGGTGTTTGTCTCAGATGCGCAAGCCTTGCAGGGGCAGACAGCTCCTGCTAAAAAGAATAGAAAGGAACAGCCTGACGACCTGCCTTTTTAATTCCAATTAAATGTATAAGCCTAAAGAAACGAGTTATGAAAGCCTTGGAAAAATCAATATACGCCGAGTATGACGTTCACGACGCATTCAAAAAGATAATCCTTTCTGAAATGCAGTCCTATGACGGAACAAAAAAACAGCAGCTTAAAGCATTCCTTGAAGACATGCAGAGAAGCGGATGCATCAGCGGTATGGTAACCCAATTTATCTATCATGCCGACTGCAGGAAATTCTACATCGAGCATTTGGATGATTTGGAAGACATCAGAAAAGAAATGGAAGATTCCCTAGGGGAAGCGGTAAAAGACAGATACAGTCTGCCTCACTACACTTTTATGTGCTGGCTCTGTTTTGAGGAGTACTGTTACGACATCTACAGAACCTCTTTTGAATAATCTTTTTGTACAATCTAAAAACTTCCCTTATGAAAGCTTCAGAAAACTTCAAGACCGCCATAGAAAACTACCTCAATCAGACCGCCCTTGCCGATGCCGTCTTTGCAAAGGACTTCGCCAAGCAGTCCAAAAACTTGGAAAGCTGTTGCAATTATATTTTCGGCGAAGTGAAAAAAACGGGATTGTGCGCCTTTGACAATCAGGAAATCTTTGACATGGCGGTCAAATACTACTCCGATGACAGCATCGGACAGCCTCAGCCTGTAAACTGCAAGGTTGTGGTAAAAGAGCCTGCTGTGGCTGATTTGTTCACTTCCGCTCCCGAAGCTGTGCAGAATACCGCCGTCGTAAAAACGGCGGTCACTGCACCGAAAACCGAATCCAAAAACCCTACACTCTTTGACCTATGATACCGAAAACCATCATCGAAAAACAGATTGTGTCCCTGAGTGTAACACTTTCGCCTTTATCTGAAAAGATGCAGATTTGGGCAGAGAAGAATATTTTCATCAAATGGGGCGTGCTGTCAAGAGTGAAATTCCACTGCCTTGACTGCGCCCATGCCTGGAAGCCTGATGCCAAGAAAGCATCCTGCCAAAAGTATATCAGCTGCACGGCATGCAAGGGCAGGCTGAAAATGCAGCAATGCAATCAGGCGCATTTCAGGGAAATCGAGTACTTCGCCGTTTTGGATGTATGCGGTGGATTTCAGGTGGTGCGCATCGTCTGCTCGCATAAGAATATGAAAAAGAACTTCCTGCCGACCTACTACCACAAGGAAGTGATGCAGCATTGGATAAACGCAAAAGGGGAGGTGCGCACGCTCTCGCTCGGTACGAATGTTTTTTCGCAGGCCTATGATTCATGGAAATACTATTCCCCTTTGGAAATACGCCCTAAAAGTTTTGAGTCTTCCCCAAAATACCGCATCAATCCTTATAAAGTCTATCCGTGTTCAAAAGCGATTTCTATGCTGAAAAGGAACGGCTTCAAAGACAGTTTTTACGGCATAGCGCCTCAGGTGCTTTTTACTGCTCTTCTGAAAGATTCCCATGCTGAAACGCTCCTAAAAACTGGGCAGACCGATTTTCTTGCCCATTATCTCGTGTCGCATTCTCAGCACATCAGGGAGAACTGGCAGGCGGTCAAAACCTGCATTAGGAACAATTACAAGATAAAGGACTTTTCGCTTTGGGAAGATTACATCTACCTGCTCAGATGGTTCAAAAAGGATTTGAACAATGCCGAGATGGTATGCCCCGAAAATTTGGAGGTACAGCACGACAGGCTTGTGGAGAAAAAACGCATCATCCAAAGGCGTAAGCATATAAAAGAACTTCGCGCAGAAATACAGCAGGCGCAGATTGCCTACGAAGAGCAGAAAAAGCAGTTTTTCGGATTGGAGTTCAATAACGAGAATCTTTCCATCTGCGTAATGGAAAGCGTGCATGATTTTCTTGAGCAGGGCGATATGCTCCGCCACTGCGTATTTGCCAACGAATACTACAAAAAGAGAAACTCCCTTATCCTTTCTGCGAAATTTGAAAACAAGCCTGTGGAGACCATAGAAGTGGCGCTTCCCTCTCTTGAAGTTCTACAGTGCAGGGGAGATAAAAACAAGGATTCTCCGCATCACAAGCAGATTTTGAAGCTTCTGAATCAGAACCTCTATCAGATTAAGAAGCGCCTTAAAAGCAAAAAAGAAGAAAGAGCCGAAACTTAGTTTTCGGTTTTTTTGTGCTAAATCGGCGAGCAGACACTTATAGGCGGGGATATCGTCTCAGGGGTTCAGGCTTAATTCCGAAACAAAGTTCGGGAAGGAAACGCGGTTCGCAGAAAAAAATTCCCCCATAAATGCAGGGGAAAAACCTGCTTTATTGCGTTGCTTTTTTCGCTCGCTTTCTCATTCCCGGTTCAGGTTCCATTATTAATCTTAAAACTTGGAAATCATGGAAACTTCAAAAACACTTCAAAACTGGAATCAGGTAGCAGAAATCCAGCTTATCTACAAAACCAAAGTTAAAGCTTCAGAAAGACCCTATATCACATCTTCCAAAACAGTTTACCAATTGGCGGTCCAGTGCTGGAATCCCGATACCATTGAATTTTTCGAGGAGTTCAAGATACTGCTTCTGAATCAGTCCAATAAGGTATTGGGTATGTATGAAGTATCTTCGGGAGGAATCGCCGGCACTTCAGTAGACCTAAGGCTGATTTTTGCAGCTGCCCTTAAAGCAAATGCCGTATCGCTGATCATGATCCACAACCATCCATCAGGACAGGTAAAGCCTTCCGAAGCTGATAAGCAGATAACCAGAAAAGTTAAAGAAGCAGGCAGAATTATGGATGTCATACTGGTAGATCATCTGATCATTACTCCTGAAACTTATTATTCCTTTGTAGATGAAGGAGCTTTATAGCTCCGTGTATTAATAACTTTTAATTTCTAACTAATTCTGATAATAAAAATATTTATTAATGATATTTCATTTTAAATTGGGATAACTTTCTCTGAATTTTAATTGATAATCATGAGCAACTAAAATTATAATTTATGATATTTTAAAGCCTATATTGGCTAGGTTTTCATTACGTATTTTTAGGGTAAAAATGAAGTTTAAACGAGTAGGAATTGATAATGCACGTGATATCTTGCTATGTGACTGTTAATTTTTTGGAGAATATAAAGAGAGTTTTTTTATATCCCTTAATTATTTTATGGTAATGTTTCAAAACCAAACTTCTAGTTTAGATATATAAAATATTTTAATTTGGTACTGGATCGGAATGCACCTATTTTGCGCCTACATTTTAAGTAGTGTTCTCTTAAGTAATATTCACTTACTAATTTTGTAATAGTTTGTTTTTTTATGGGATACATCGCGATTTATTACTGGATTTAAAAGATTTGAATTCAGGTATTTTTACGTATAGTTAACTCAAATTATTAAAATATTTTTAATTTCTAAAAACCGATTCCTAACATATATAAAATAAAGCAATACATATTTAAATGGTTTATAAATTTCCGACCAAGTTTACAGAGGTGCATATTGACGAATTTGTAGACAATGTTTATAGCTCAATTAATAGAAAAGATAAAAGTTTCCTTTTTGATTTAAGCCAAACCCAGTGGATGTCAAATCAAAACTTACTGCTCTTCACAGGTATTTTAAAATATCTATATAATAATAAATTCTCATTCAAAGTACAATTTTTGGAACCAGGAGTCCCTTCAGGTGAAGTTAATGACAGGGTTAAGATTCAAATAGTTCAACTCTGGGAAATATGGAAAATATATTCGGTAATTTCAGATGGGAATTTTGGGCCATATTTTGACATCGATTATGGTTCTGTTAAGAATTTTATTTTAGAGCTAAAATCTAAAAGAAAATACAATGAAACAGATAAAGAGATTTACGATAGGTTTGGTGTAACACCTTTTGTTTCATTGGATCGGATAAAGAATTACAAGGATGAAAAATTAATTGACAGTGAAATTGATCCTATTTATACGCTTAATGAACTAGTTCGTGAAAAATTGAGAAGAGCAAATTGCGATCATCCGTTTGTGAACAAAACACTAAGTAGTATTATCACAAAGGAGCTATATGAGAATTTTTTAGACCATACAAATTTTGCTTTTCAAGATACAGAAAACAAATGGGCATTCATGAGTTTGGCACTAAAACAAGGTCATGTAAAATACAATCCCTCCATTCTAGAGAAAAATTTTCGTGAAGAGGAACTTACTGAAAGTAGAGATTTTTTCATGAAAAACAATCTTTTTAAAAATGAGCATCTTCTTCAGTTTTCGTTTCTGGATTTTGGTGAAGGTATCGCTAGTACTTTAGTAGATCAGTTTAGAATTGACAAACAAGTGCCTGATGAGATTGGGAACGAAGAAGTAGATCATAACGAAATTCTAAAATATGCTTTTGAACATAATAGCTCAAGAACACCCATAAAGAATGTTGATGATACTTTTTTTATTCCCAGAGGACTTTTCGATCTGTTAACAATTGTTAGAAGGTATAGAGGTTTGTTAATATTACGAAGTAACAAGGGAAAGATTTTGTACGATTTTTCAGTTGAGACAAGCATTGATTCTGCAGTAAGATCTTTTGGTGATAAATCAAAACTCTTTCCAGGTACATTTATCACCATTTATCTACCAGCGCTTTTTAGTACTGAGATATTTAATAACTCTGCTATTAAGCCAGATTTTAGTTTTCAGAATAAAAGCATTGATGAGACTAGGTATATAAATTTATATACCCTTTTCCAAAATCTAAATCAAGAAAAAGAATTTATTTATGTAGAACTGATCGAGAATTTAAGGGTGACGCTGGAGAATAAATCGGCAAAATCCTATTTGAACTACATAAGCTTTTTGGGATGTAGAGATGAAAGGCTGATAAAAAAAACTGCTTTTTATTTTCTTACAAGTTATGATATAAATATCAACAACAACATTGTAGTATTTCACCCTCCAGAGCGACATATTTTGCAGGCAATAAATGATGAATTGTTAAGTCTGAGTGAAATTATCAAAAACTTTAAAATTCATCCCATTCCTTTTATCTACGCATCAGATGGGGATGAGTTAGATGTCTTTTGGTTGGGGCTTTATGACCAAGAAGATAAAAACAACCTTACAAAGTATGCATATGAAGGACACCTAAGTCCCAAAAGCGATTTTAGGGACTTCAATAATATTTTAGGCCATCTTCATTATTATGATGAGTACAATAATGTTTACTCACATTTACCACATATTGATTTTATAGACAGCTACTATAATAAGTTCCGTACGATAAATGATCTTTTGGTCCAGGAATTGATTGAGTTTAATAAATGTCTTCGAAATGAGGGATTGTATTTATGCAATGGTAATTATTATCAGGATACCTTTTTGCATCTTACAGATTTACTGAATAATGATGAGGACTGCTTTCAGTTGACTAAAATGCTGTACGATAGAATAGTTAAGGCTAATGAGCATTTAGATGAATTAAATTACATAGCTGTAACTTCCGCTAGTCATAAGATAGTTAAATCTATGATTAAGCAACATCTCATTAAGGCAGAAAATTGTATTTTTTTAGATAACTATTTTTCTTTCGAAAAAGATAAGAAAAATGGAAATTTTAAATCAGCAACAAATTATGTTTTAATAGGTGATGCAATTTCGACTGGTGGAATGACCAGAAGGCTTGAAAAGTTGCTCACTACTGTTGGATCTAAATTAATAACTATTGCTACAATTGCAAATACACTTGATGAGAATTTTGCAAACAGTGCGGATTTTATAAAGGATTTTGGATCCAAGATAGTAGCCTTATATACTTTACCAATCAAAAAGTACAGAAGAGCAGAAATTATGGATAAAGAGAGATTGCGAGAGGTAATCCGCATTAATCCCTACACAAATATCCCTATTACTTTTTCTGATGTGAATACTTTAAAAGAGTCTGTAATATTTAGTACTGAAGAGTTTGTTAATTATCTAGAAGATGACGATATCACGGTTAATTTTAAGGTTTTTAATAATTTAATTCATCCTTACTTTTTTAATTTAAAAAATATTCTTAGCAGAGAAAACACTCATTTGCACCGAGGCAAGCCATCATTTGTGGCTGAAATTTTTGATGTCACATCTCTGAATGTTGCAGTTGATTTAAAAGTGTTCTATCCTAAGAATTCGGATATTTCGCATTTAGATTTTGAACTTTTAAAATCAAAAGTTTTTCAAAACCATGCAGTTAATTTTTTTGAACTGGAAAGATTTAATACTGAAGAAGGATGGAAATTTCCTCATACTACAGAATATTACTCTACAATTGTAGAAGGAAGTAGAATCGTTATTCTTGATGATGGAAGCTGTTCAGGAGACTCATTACTTCAGATGATTAACGAACTATCTTTTTTTAGCCCTTCAAAGATCGATCTTGTTAGTTTAATTGGCAGGGTAGACGACCATAAGCGAGAATTTTTCTCCCGCATAAATTTGTTAAGCACTAAGACTGGAAATGCAGTTAAAGTAAATATTTTTTTTGGAAGCCATTGGCATATTTCGACATTTTATCTCAATAATTCACCATATTCTAAAGAAATAGACTGGCTGAAAGAATTACTTAAGATACAAAACACACCCTTAAATTTACGCCATATAGCACAGGTTATTTTAAGAGACATCAGTCCTCAGAAAGAGAATGAGCTAGATTATAAATACCTTCCAAAAAATAAAGAAAACGGCTCACTGCCTAAAAAAGATATAATTTTAATCCGTAATCAGATAGGTAAAATTACTGGATACCGGTTTTATAGAGAAAGTTTTAACTGGTTCAATTCTTTTATTACAAAGTATGAGGGAAGAGATAAAGCATCCGATAGAACCAGAGAAATAGAGCTTTTATGTATGTGCTTACTTTATGAGCCGTATCTTTATGACAGAATTGCAAATTTGCTGCCTGATGTAAAAGAAAAACTGCAAGAATTTGTTGATACTTTAATTATGGGCCATCCAGTCTCAGGATTAAAAATAGACATGGACAAACATCTTTATTATGATTGGAAGGATAATAAAAGAGATATATTGCATTTGTTCTTTATAGTGTATAAAAATGAAAATCTTCTATGGAAGATGTCGGAAGAAAATCTCTTGAAACTTTTAGAGTTTGCAAGCGGAGCTTTCGTGAAATCTACTGGATTTAATTATATTCTATATAAATTATTAATATATTTTCCGATCAATAAAAGCGAGGTATTGCTTAAGCCGTACTCTGTAGATATATCTGCTTTTTTGCTTAGAATGTTGAAGTCTGATAATTTAGATTTAAAATCTAAATCTGATTTAAATAGATTCTACTCTTTTATAAATACTCTTCCAAAAGCAGATGATTTTAAGTCTCAGTTAAAAGAAATCAGGGATTTGTATTGGGAGCAGGACCAGCCAAGACTGCATGACGATCGAAATTCGTTTAATCATAATATTTCGATGATAATTGTGGCTCTTATGGAAATGAAGAAATCATGCGAGAAGCAGGAAGTCCTTCATGATGAAAAAATTATTTCAATTAAAGACAGTTGGTGGAGTATAAAGTTTGACTTCCTTGATAAAATTATAACGTTTTATAGATCTTTTGATGATTTCTTCAAGCCATATCCTTATTTTCTGATACTTGACAAAATGGAAAAGAAGAGTAATTCACTTCTGCAGATGTATGTTTCAATTGACGAATTTATATTTAATATAAGACAGAGAGGAAATGATCCAAAAAACTATGATTCAACATGCGAGTTTCTGGAAGCAATTCAGATTGGTTTTGGGATTGAGTCAGATTTTAGAAAAATATTTGACACACCTAGTGTAAGTTTTGACAGATTTATAGAAAAATTTATAGCGAAGTTAGAACTTTTGGAAACAGAAATTATAATCGACGATAAAAAAATGGGCGAAAACCATGTTATTAATATACCTGAAGTATACGTGGATAAGCTTATTGTCGATGAGTTATATGATAACTTAAAATTTTATTGCAGCAAAACTGTGCCCGTTAAAATCTCAATTTACAAGGATAGCGACAATTTAATAGTTGATCTAGAAAACTATTTTACTGAAAGTGTGAAGGAATTTAGCAGTAAAGAGGGGCTAAATGGACTTAATTACTTATCAGACGGGACAATTTTTGCTTTTTCGTATAATCACCATGTGGATACAATTAATAATATTTTCAGTCAAACATTAAAATTTAAAATATGAAAGCATCTGACGTTGTTTTACTAGTTTACGATGAGAAAGAACATTTCGAAAAGAATCTTCATTTTCTAGGAGAAACATTATTTAAGGACATAAAACTGGTAGAAAACCTGCAACAATTAGACGATAAAATTTCTAAACTAGATGACAATGCATTTGTCTTTTTGGCTGTACATGCCTTCTTTACGATGGAACAGAAAGGTATTAGAGCTTTTTTAACTTCTGGAATAAAAGAGAAATATCCTCTTTTCGATGAAATGTTTATTTCAGAAGGAAATGGAGTGAAAATAAAAAAAGAACTGCTTGATCACGATATTACGCTCACTAAGAATATAAGCAGGTATCACCATGTTGCAACTTCAATTGATAAAGAATTAGTAAAAGTTTATACAAAAAAGGATATGCTGGAACGCAGAGAGAAACTTGGAACTACAGAAACTGATGTAGCTGCAATAGAATATGTGGTTATCACTGCTCTTGAAGAAGATGAAATGGCTCAAGTTCTTCCTTTGATAAAGAGCGAGGGAAGAATAAAAAATGCAGTTCATAACATAGAATATGGAACTTTTGTGGACAATCCACAAAAAAAGGTGGCTTTTGTATCTCAACATTCCACTGGGATGGTTGATGCATCTATATTAGCGACAGAAATGATTTTAAGGTTTTCTCCTAAGTACATCATTATGACTGGGGTAATGGGGGGGAAGCCGGATGATACAAAAATCGGAGATATTATAGTATCAACAAAAGTATTTACAATCGATAAAGGAAAATTATCAGGATCCGAGTTTAAAAGAGAAATCGAAGCCAGTAATACAGACAGTGCTGCAATATCATTATTTAGGAGACACAAAGAGCAAATTGAAAGGTACATTAAGGATTTAAATGTAACTCGAAATGATAATGTTTCTATACATTTTGAGCCGGTAGCTTGCGTCAGGCAGGTTATAGATGTTGAAGGATACTTCGCCGAAAAAATTTCAGTAAACGATAGAAAGACAATTGGCCTAGAGATGGAGAGCTATGGAATTGCAAGGGCTTGTGAACTTGTCAATGATAAAAGAACAATTCCCCTTATTATAAAGTCAGTAATGGATAATACTGCTCAAAAGACAGATGGAGCAAAAAAGTATGCAGCATGGACAAGTGCAATGTTTCTAAAGTATATTGTAGCCAATGATTTAATATAAAAGTTACGACGAAATATTATTTTGACGGTTTTTCATTATGAAAAGTATTTAAAGTACTTCGCTATGTACTGATTATGTTATTGTTTTTTTGTATATTTATATTAAGGGTTATCATAATAACAAAAAAATATTACCTTCGCAACAACTTAAAAGATTATGGCAGCTGCGGATCAAATAAAATCATTAATCAAATCTTTCGGAGAAGGTGATGAAAGCCGTTTCTTTGCGACTGCTATGCAAATAGCGGCCACTGAAGCGAGGAAAGGTCATTCCAATTTTGCGCAGGAACTGAAAAATGTGATTGATAAAGCGCGAAAAGAGCGTTCACAAGATTTCATTGAAAACAAAGCTATTCCTTTAAATGTTCATAAGAGAGATCTTGAAGAACTTATCGAAGTCTTCCAGCCAAAAATCAAGCTCAGCAGTATGGTCTTGGATCTGCAAACACAGAACAGCCTTAAGAGTGTAATAAAAGAGCAGGAAAAGTGGCAGGTATTAAAGCAGCATAATCTAGAGCCGAAAAGAAAACTTCTTCTCACAGGAGAGCCAGGGACAGGAAAGACAATGACTGCCCAAGCAATTGCAGGAGAATTAGGGCTAATGGTTTATATTATCCGCTTGGATGGTCTTATATCTAAATATTTAGGAGAATCAATTGCTAAACTCAGACTAATATTTGATGCAATGCTTGATCATAGGGCAGTTTATTTATTTGATGAATTTGATTCTATAGGTTCACATAGAAATTTGCAGCATGATGTTGGAGAAATCAAAAGAGTGTTAAACTCATTTCTCATAAATATAGAAAAGGATCCCAGCAACAGTATTATTATCGCTGCGACAAATTTGCCTGAATCATTGGACAGTGCACTTTTTAGAAGGTTCGATGATATAATTGAATATCCACTTCCTGATGAGGAGCATATTGTATCGATAATTAAAAAAAGTCTGCATAATTTTAAATTTAGTAGCAAGGTCAATTTCAAAGAGCTTTCAAAAATTTCTGTGGGACTTAATTATTCTGACATTGTAAAAGCATGCAATGATACTATAAAAGAAATGATTCTCTCCGGTTCGGAGAATTTGCAATTTGAGCTTCTAAAGGATAATCTTAAAAAAAGAAAGATAATAAATGTCAAATAAATCGCATATCAAGCTGGATAGTTACAATGAGAGCAATTCGTTCAGATATGCGGGACCGACTCCTAGAAATCGTAAAGAGAAACAGATCCGCGATAGAAACTATCATGGCAGGATGCTGCTAGATCAAATAAATGCAGTAAGAGAGCATTTCGAACTTAGTGAGGAAGAAATAATTGATCCCACTCTAATCAGAGACGATGTAGTATATGTTCAATTCAGTTCAGATTGGGGCTATAGTCTTGATTTCGATAAATTTGACAAAGACGGCTTAAGGGCCAATAAAAAAATATTCCAGCTTCTTAACACTAGCTGCGAAGAAATCATCGAGGATGGTCAGCGTAAATTTCGATATCATGTGCTGGCAGTAATAAACAGATTAGGAGTTTCGGAATTTGTAGAAAAAATAGAGTCCTTTCTAGTCAAAAATACATTTAGGTTTAATAAAGAAACTAATGAAAGGGAAGCTACTGATGTACCGGCAAATTCTGATCTTCTCAACAATATTGAAATCATTCAAATTGCAACGCTTAAGGCATTCTGGACAGATGAACCAGAAATTCCTTTTCCTTCCGATAATCAGAATGTATGGTGGGAAGTCTGGTTTCGAAAGACCCGTTCCGATTCAGATAATTTATTAAAAGCCTTGTATAATCTGACACTGCATGGCTGCAGGATTGGAGATCAGACTCTTGAGTTGACCGAACATATTGTAAAGTTAGTAAAAGGGACTTCTGCCCAGCTATCAAGGGCGCTTCTTGTCTTAGACAATTTAGCAGAACTAAGAAATCCTCAACAGATTTCAGATTTCATCACCCATAAAGATATTTCACAGGAAAATAAGGTCGAGTACTTAGATGATCTAAAATCCAGGATTGATTCCGAATTTACGCCCGAGAGTGTTCTGATTTGTCTTTTGGACAGCGGAGTTAATAATAAACACCCTTTACTTGTTCCATTTCTTCCCGATTCACATTTATATACCTACAACGATTCTTGGGGGACCGGTGATTCTGAACCGCGTGGAGGCCACGGGACGGGTGTTGCGGGGTTAGCTCTATACGGTGATCTAACAGTTGCACTGTCTCAACCTGAACGAATAAAAATATTTCATGGTTTAGAATCCTATAAGATATATCATCATCGTACTCCAAATGATCCTAAACTATATGGGGCAATTACTCATACTGCGGTAACAACGGGGGTAGCCGACAGGCCAAATAATCCAAGGGTCTACTGCATGACAGTGACGGATAGTAATCTACGCTTTAAAGGACGTCCTTCTGCATGGTCTTCAGCTGTCGATCAAATAATTTTTGGAATCGATGATGAACCACAGCTATTTATTGTTAGCGGAGGTAATGTGTATGGCACAAAGCATGAAGATTATCCAGATCTTAACCACTTGGAGTGTATTCATGACCCTGGCCAGGCATACAATGTGATAACAATAGGGACGTACACACGCAAAGACAAAATTAATGCGGCGACTGGTTTGACAGCGGTGGCACGTTATGGTGCAATGGCTCCAAGTAATCCTACTTCTTTGCTCTTTGATAACAACTACCCTAACAAGCCGGAGCTAGTTTTAGAAGGAGGAAACAGTTCTACAGATGGAGTTTACACATCAGATCATTCAGATTTAAAAATGCTGTCTTTGGATGCTGATCATGATACGGATATTTTTATACCATTCGGTGACACAAGTGGCGCCGCAGCACTAGCCTCGAAGCTGGCAGCTGAAATTAAGATAAATTATCCAAATTACTGGCCTGAGACCATTAGAGCCTTGATGGTACATTCTGGTGAATGGACTTCAGAGATGTTATCTAACAAATCTCTTAGAATGCATAAGAAAAGAGATAAAATAAACCTGTTGCGTACGGTTGGTTATGGAGTTCCTAACCTGCAAAAAGCGCTTTACAGCGCCGAAAATAACCTGACTCTTGTCGCAGAACGTACAATACAGCCCTACAAGAAGGAAGGTGGATCTGGTAAATATAATGATTATCATTTATATACACTTCCTTGGCCAAAAGAGGCACTAGAGGCTCTGGAGCAGCAGATGGCAACATTGAAAATCACTCTTTCATACTATATTGAACCTAACCCAGGAAGCAGAAAATTTGCAAGTCATTACCAATATGCATCTCATCAGTTAGATTTCGAAATTATAAAGCGCTTGGAAACTCTTGAAGAGTTTAAGGCTCGAATCTCAAAACCTGAAGATGAAGATTCTGAAAGCGCAGTAAACAGAAGAGGGGAAAAGTGGACTTTGGGCAGTTCAAGTATTAAAGGCTCAATAAGAAAGGATCTTTTAACATTTACAGGTCGGGAAATGGCAGAACGAAATGTCATCGCAGTTTTTCCTAAGAACGGTTGGTATAAGAATTTAAAAAGACAGAATAAATTCAACCAAAAGGTACGTTACAGTTTGATTATTAGTATAGAAACGGATGCGGAAGAAGTTGATCTATACACGCCTGTACTAACACAAATCTCTGTGAAAAATAAGGTTGAGGCCAGATCTTAATTTTATTTTTGAACCGTGATTCAATGCTCAAATCTTTTGAGTACTTCTAAACATTGGAGCATTTTCTATTCCCGAAGGGATAATAGGTCTTTCAAAGGGCATAATGTCTATGCTGTCAATACTTTCAGCATTAATCTACGAGGCCTTGATAATTTTCAATTCCGTCTTTAGTATGCCTAAATCATAAAATGGTTGCAGCTGCATAGTTTTGTCTATGAAAGCTGGTGTCAAAAGATATTTATTAAAATAACGGTAGAAGTTAATTAAATTCGTAAGATTTGTATTGTCCTTAAGTTGCATGGTGTGCATTTTAACTGTATGGAAAAAAAAAATCCTTCGCAAAATCTTTTTTCATGTCTTTCTTAACCAACATTCTTTATCAACGCGGGAGAAGTAACTCAATTTAAATTAGATTTGTTTTGTACCTTATTTGTACCATTGCCTTGTTAAGTATTGATTTATATAGGTTGTTAATTTTGAAGAAGAAAAATAATCCCGAACCTGAATTGCGGACTTGACCTGATAGGGGAAGTGCTATACGGCAAATGGAAGATACGCCTGCTTTGGTTTATTGATCAAGGGCATAAAAGGCCAAGCGAACTGCAGCGTAAAATCCCTGATGCTTCGCGCAGGGTTTTAAATATGCAGCTGAAGGAACTGGAGGACCATGAATTGGTCTCAAAGGTCATTTATCCTGTTATGCCTCCTAAAGTCGAATACAGTCTGACAGATTTTGGAAAAACATTAATTCCAGTAATTGCTGTGATCGGCAATTGGGGAGATGAACATGAGGCACGTTTACGAAGCTTGATTTTGAAACGTTTAGAATCAAATCATTGATTTATTTGACGAAAAAAGAATGAGTAATGAAATCGCAAGTCGAATCAATACAGAAATTAAAAGAGATATTTGAAAGGCGCGAATTTCCAGCGAAGACATTGCTTGTAAATGAAGGAACTATAGCGCAAAATATTTATTATATTGAAAATGGTGCTGCACGGGTGTGGTTACATCATGAGGGGAAAGAAATTACAATTCAGTTTCTTTTTGAGGGAGGTTTTATAGCTTCTATAGAAAGTATTATTTCTGGAGAGAAAAGCTGGTATACCATAGAAACTATTGAGCCCGTGATCTTATACAGTATAAGTACAGCTGATTTTAAAAAGAAAATGGAGGTGTTGCCACACGTAAGAGAATTTTATTACTGCTACATACAGCAGTCATTATTATCTTATCAGAAACGTATGCTATCACAGATTAAAAATACTCCCGAAGAACGTTACAAGGAAATGCTTCGGGAATTTCCTGAGATTATAAGAAGGATTCCCCAACACTATATTGCTTCTTATTTGGGAATTACTTCTGTTTCATTGAGCAGAATTCGAAACAGAAAGTGATTAATTAACAATTGTTATCGTCTAGGTTTTGATGGTTTTGGAACTTTGCACCAGAACATTAAAGTAAGATAACATGATAACATTTTCAACACTCGCATTTTTATTAGCAGCGGCAGCTATGCTGCATGTAACTGAAGAATTTTTATTTCCAGGAGGTTTTGCTGACTGGTATGCAAGACTCGTTCCTCCTAAAAAAGTTAAAAAAAATAACGGCGGATTTTTGGTCTGGATTAACACTTTTATGATGTGTGCAATTGCCTTTTCGATTCATTTTGGAGATACCAAGCTAGGACACAGTATCTGGTACGACGTGGCCGCAATTCTTATGGCCAATGCCTGTTTTCATATTTGGGGAGTTTTTAAATTAAAAAGTTATTCTCCAGGAATTATAACTGCCGTGCTTTTTTATATTCCGCTTTTTGTAGTTGGCACTATGCAATTAGTCAGTACAGGAATACTTCCTTGGTATAGAGCATTGTTTTCTATTTGTTTAGGAATTGGCTTCCATGTTTTTTCTTTAATTAGACAAGGGAAGTAGTTTAATATTAAAACAATTCACTTTTGAATCATTTGATATATCCGAAACTAAACATCCTAGGCGCTGATATTTTAGGAGATATTTCCTATTTCAAACTAAAAGTTTCAGAAGAAATAAATATTCTTTTAAAAAAAAATCAAAAGAGAAAAACCATAAAAAAAGCTGTACAAAGGCGGTATGCAAAAATGGTGTTTTTTAGGCATGACCAGAAGCCTGTTTAACGCTTGCAACACCATTGTTTAATAAAAGTTTAGGCTTCATCCGTTTATTTTTTCCTTGTGGTGCTGCGTTAGCCATTTCTCCATTTTATGGAGTAACTCGATTTCATTGAAGTTCCCAGATGGATCGGAAAGGCCATCTATGGTTCTTTCATAATTGAACCTGTTGGGCTCGAACAGGCAGGTAAATTTGGGGTGCTCGTGATGTGAAACCATCCATTGGTTTTGGTCTGTTCTTCTGATTTTAAACTTTTTCATTCTGGCAATGCTTATGGCGGCGGTTATTGGGAGAAGATTGGCAACAAAGTTACCAATGCGGCCTATGGATGGCAATACCTGATTTCATGGATATTTAGAGTTCTTTCTTTCGGATGTTTTTATTATGGTTTCGTCCGGCAATAAGATTTGATCCTTGGAACTGTATGCTGTAGAGGATTAAAAATGAATAGTATAAGGATTTATAAAAAACTAATTGCAGTAGACTTTGCTGTCTATGGCCAGAAGGCCTTTTAAAGTGATAAAACTCTCATCGGTAATGCAGTTTAAAAAGACAAGTCCTTCATTGTGCATCTGCATCAACGCTTCTAGCACCGCCGCCTGGTTTCTGTTTTCAAGGGAAACGTGCTCGCCAAATAAATCTTTGATATTCAGGTTAGAACCTGCACGGATTGCCAGTTCTTCCAAAGACACGCTTCCGCTGTACCGTGCCGATAGCAGTTCGAGAATTTTTATAAAAAGGGCGGGCATCGTATCCATGATATGGGACTTTATTAAAATATACGATGATATGGCCTTTTTGGTTTGCAGGAGGCTATAAAAGCTAACGGCAGTTTTTTATTTCAAGTTTATAATCAAGTTGTGAGACCTGCTGGATAAAATAATTTATGGCATCTTCCTTATCCATGCCGCTCATGCCGTATTCAGCAAATTTTCTTTTAAATTGTTCTTTGTTTTTAAAGTTTTTTATTTTGATATTGTCCGGCAGTTGATGATGCTACATATGAAATAGACGCAATTACGGAAAACCGTAAACTTTAGTAATTAGCTTTCTTTATGTTTGTCTGAAACTTAACGATTTACCATGATCAGAAAACTATATTTTTACGCGCTTTTCTTCTTTACAGCACTAGCCGCAAATGCCCAGGACAGTAAGCTGGTGGCAAGTTGTTGCGATTCCAAACCCAAAGTGGAGGGAAGATGTACGGGTAGCGCATATTGTAGCGCATGTTCCAATTGCAGTAGATGTGCGCACTGTTCCAGTGGAGGAAGCTGCGGGGTATGTGCTTCGAATTCGTCGCCTGTTAGATATTCCGCTCCAAGTGCAGCTACTCCTTCTTCTAAAAGCAGGACTGCTAGTCCATCTAAAAAAGCAGAAGTCGTTTCTTTCACTTCCCAGACTTCCGTCAAGTCAAAGACAAAGAAAGCAGCTGTAGTAAAAAAAGCAGCTGTCATCTATCATGCTGAGGATATAGTTGCTGTAAATTCTGAAACACTGAAGCTACATGAAGATCCGGGAAATGAATATGTAGTGATAGAAACTCTTAAAAAGTATGATCTGTTGATGGTTATAGCCATTGACGGAGAGTGGCTGCAGGTAAAGGTAATCGAGTCCGGGAATTTTGGATATGTGAAGGTGGAATATGTGTATAAGATGTGAGGTAATGTAATGTAATAACAGTTTCTGTTTGTATTCATTGACCTAGATTAAGGCCTCCTTAATCCGATATTGCAAGCGTGGGAATGTTGACTATTTAATAAGAAGATAATTATGAATCATATTGAGATTGCATATAGAATTGAAAATGCTAGAAAGGCACTATTAGGTGTATCAATAGGAGATGCATTTGGGGATAGTTTTTTTGGCGATCTTGAGCAGGTTTTAGGGAATATTTATTTAAGGCAAATACCTGAAACTAAATGGGAATTTACTGATGATACTGTAATGTCTATTGCAGTTTTTGAAGAATTGGAAAGAAATGGCGGTATAGACCAGGAGAATTTAATAAAACAGTTTTGTATAAATCACGACTTAGATGCAAATAGAGGTTATGGCGCAACTTTACGAAGACTGCTTAGAGAAGTTCAAAACGGTGAGAGCTGGCAAGAAGTATCAAAAAAAGCATTTGAAGGACAAGGTTCAATGGGAAATGGTGCAGCTATGAGGGTTTGTCCAATTGGTGCTTTCCACTTTGACGATTTTCAAAAAGTGAAGGAATTAGCAGTAAAATCAGCTGAAATTACGCATTCAAATATTGAGGCTATTACAGGTGCTGTTGCAGTTGCAATTGGTACTGCATTGACCGCTAAGATGAAATTTGATAGGAGTATCTTAACTCCGATTGATTTTATAGATAAAATTTTAAACGAATTGCCAGACAGTGATACAAAATCAAAGATATCAAAATCTAAAAGTGTACCTTACAATTATAATATTGAAACTGTGAAAAGTATTTTAGGTAACGGTATAAATATGACTGCCCAAGATACGGTGCCTTTCGCAATTTGGTGTACTGCCTATAATTTACAAAACTTTGAAGAAGGACTTTGGAAAGCTGTATCCATTTTAGGTGACAGAGATACTATTTGTGCAATTGTAGGGGGAATGTCTATACTTTCATCAGAGGATTTAAATATTCCTCAGTTATGGGTAAATTCGGTAGAGAGTTTTGAAAAAAGCGTTTTTAGAAGGAAATAAATAATTCGATTAATAATCACTTAAAGCAAATAAGACTGAAATACATGGCAAAATATGGTTTATTTGAAGAAAATATTGTGATTACCTGATGAGCTGGGAACTGAGTGGGAAGCAATTATAACTTAGCTTGCTGAGACTAACTACCATGAATCAGGTATTTTTTTTTGCATTTGATGTTTGTAAATTTGTAGCTAATGGAAATAATCAAAGTGAAAGATAACAAGTTTGATGAAATTGCTTTTTCTATATTGATTATGAGTGTATTGCTATTTGCGAATCTAAGTTATTTCACTAAATTTATCTAATTATTATTTCTTGATTAAGTTACGAAAATCATTAAATGAAACCAGAACTTACCACTTTAAAAAAATTGCGTGATATGCTCGCGTTTATGAATCTCCCTGTTTATTCTTATTTAGACAGTGATGATTTTGCTATTTTAAAAGTGCATGACATGGGGCTGGAAATGCCTTACATAACCCCAACTTTTAGGCCTGATCATTACACTTTGGTAGTAGTGAAAGAGGGTGAAGGAACTTTTGTGTCGGGTAATGAGGTTTTTAAAGTAAGTTCTGGACATGTATTTATGAAGCGTCCTGACATTTACATTTCCAGTGGATGGACCGAGATGAAGACGGTTTACAATATTAGTTTCAGAAAAGATTTTATTGCAAACTGCTTGCCATTGGGAATAGAGGAATTGCTGGACATGGATAAATCTAATGGAATAAATTATCTTCTTAATGACGAGGAAATTAATCACATGGAAAAGCTGTGTCTGGAATTGTATAGTCAAGCGACTTCTATGGCGCCGATTAAGGATGAAATGATGTCAAATATTCTTATTTATATGCTGCTGCTCATACAAAATCATCAAAATGAAATTAAAACCGCAGTTTTAAATGAGAAGAATGCAGCAATAGTCACTTCATTTCGCAGTAATATGGATAAAAACTTTACTATGCTCATCTCTGGCGAATGCAGTTCAGTTTTCAGGGTAAAGGAACATGCAGAATTATTAAGCATCAGTGAAAACAGCCTGTCCAAAATCATAAGCAGAAGTTCTGGAAAAACAATTAACCAATGGATCAACGAAAAACTCATTGATGAAATAACTTACCTGCTTAAAAATACGGACAAGTCGATGACCGAGATAGCTCAATTGTATGCGTTTAGTGAATTGAAGCAGTTTTATAGTTTTTTCAAAAAGCACACTCAAAAAAGCGCCATTTTGGTACGTAATGATTTTAATTCCTCCCTGAGCGAATACGATCATATTTATAAAGGCAATGTAGTTCCTATCCGGCCAAACTGGTAACTAAAGTAAAAAACGATACTAAGACATACTATTCCTTTTTCGATAGTCGACAGGAGAAAGTCCTGTGTGCTTCTTAAAAAATATGCTGAAATAGGATAAATAAGAGAAACCCAGCATAATAGCAATTTCTTTCATTGAAAAGCGTTGGTCTAAAACTAAAATTTTAGCTGTGCTCAGTGTTTTTTCAGCAATCAATTGCCCTCCTGTTTTTCCTGTTTTTTCTTTTAAAACACTTGAAAGATAATTTTCATGAAGCTGCTGCATTTCTGCATAATCTTTAATATAAAGAATACGATTCACTTTTCCTTTCAGCAATTGTTCATAGTGGTATTCTAGGTTTTGTGTAAAATCTTTAAGAATGTCGGGATTTCGATTTTGAACGGTATGAATTTTATATCCTTCCCAGTACTCCTGTTTAATTTTAAGTAAGAAACGGGTAAGTAAATTAGCGCACATTTTTTTTTGAAATGGAGATTCCATTTGAAGCTGCTGGACAATAAGCAGTAGAATCTTTTTTAATTCCAGTCTAAATTCCATTGTGGTTTGTAATGGAACCTGCCTTTCAAATAAAAGGAACGGAAATGTTTTATAAATTGAAACTCCTGCATATTTTGAAATAAAGTCCTCGGTAAACATTAGTCCGTAAGATTCCTCAACAGAATACCATGTAAGCTGCTGCAACTCTCCAGGTTTATTCACAAAAAACATTCCTGATTTTACAATATACTGCTCCTTGTCTACAGTAATTTTTCCATGAGCATCCATGAGAAATCCTATTGAGAAAAAGGTAGTATGAAAAGGAGGCGTGCTCCATGGAAATGTATGATCGCGATGGAGTATGCGAGAATTCACAAATGAAAATTCGGCATCACCCAGATGTCCATCAGATAATTCATTCCCCATGACTTCCACTGTTTCATAAAAATCGGTGAATTTTGGCTTTTTATCATTTTCCATTTTCTAAAAACTTAAATATTTAATAATTGAGTAAAGATTGCAGAATGTGAAGGTTATCATAAGAAGAAAAGGGAGCGATTTGCCGATAGTTTTTATTGTTTTTTATGAATTAAATTTATTATTTAAAAATTCTTTTCGAATTGCGCCTGGGGCATGTAATGTCTGTGATTTAAAGTACGTGTAAAAATGATTCATGTCTGGAAAACCAAACAATGTTGCGATTTCTTTGATTGATTTGTCTGAATGCTTCAAGAGATAATTAATTTCATCAATAAGTTTCTCATTAATCCAATCATTAATCGTTTTATTTGTTGAATTACTGATTACTTTGCAAAGGTGGTTTTCGTTTAAATTCAGAAGCTTTGCATGCTCTTTGGTACGCATCACAACACTGTTTTTTCCAGTAAGCAGATTATTGAAATTATCATCTAGATTTTGGCGAAAAGCATTAACAATAGACATATTCTTTTCTGTTTTGATATATGGTCTTTCTTTATCTTGCTGCTGTATTGTAAATAGCAGACAAAGGGTAAGATTTGCCAGCATCTCTTCTTTGTAAGGTAAAAAAGAATTATTCTCATCAAAAATTTCAATGAAAGTTTGCTCCAGGTAGAGCATAGTTTCTTTTGATAGCGTTTTTGTACAGCCATTCATTTTGTCTGTGTTCATAATAGAATTGATTCCTTCCGGTAAATATTCTGAAACAAAATCCTTACTGAAACATATATGGTACACTTTGCCGATAACATTCCAGCTGCTCGATAGAAATGAATCTGGGCGAGAAATAAATACATTGCCAGAACGAAGTTCAAAGTTCTCATTTCCTACGATACAAGTTCCAGAACCGTTTGCAACTATGGTGAGATTATAAAAAGAAGGTCGAAAGGTAGGGGATATGCATGGTGTATTGATACTCATCTCATGCAGTTTTAATGCAGCAAAATCTGTATTGTTGCTATAGTTATCCGGCAGCTTCATAAATGCCAGACAATCATCTAGTTTACTTAAAGTGGTTAGCTGTGGTATCATTCTAATTTGCTTATTTGCAATTTCTTACGTTTGAAATTGCGCATTTATTTTTTTCAAAATTGCATAAAAAAATAATATTAAGCAGGCACCATTTTGGACATAAAATTATAAAATTTAAAGATTTTAGTTAAGGTGGAGACTTTTTCGATATCTCGAAGGAGTCATTGTAGTCTGTTTCTTAAAATAGGAATTAAAATAACGACTGCTGCCAAATTGAAAAATAGTAGCAATTTCTGCTATAGGTAGAGCCGTTTCTGTCAGCAGTGTTTTTGCTTCGCTAAGAATCCTGCTGTTAATCCAAGCTGCTGGTGTCCGCCCAGTTTTAGATTTTATCAGTTTAGAGAAATAGTCTTCGTTTAAATACTGCAGATCGGCAAAATCTTTTGGCTTTAGCTCTTTCGGATTGCTCCCCTTCAAAATGTCACTTAGATAGTTGTCCAAGTCTTTATAAAAAGCATTTATAACTAGGGAATTTTTACTTCCTTCGGACATAGTATTTAAATGAGCAGGAAGTGTACTTTTAATTTTCAATAATAAAAACTCAAGAAGATTGCCTATTATATAAGGACGTACTATTGAATTTACCTCGATCTCCTTTGCGATTTCCTCGACAACAGTTTGAATTTCTTTCGCATCAGATGCATTTAATTTCGTATAGATAAAAGCTTCAGAGAGAAGAAAGGGATATTCATTGTATATATCTGAGAAAAAGTAATTGCCTATAAATTTTTCTGTGAAGCAGATGAAACTGGCTTTTTTGACATCGTCTAATAGGTAATTGCGATAATGGCCAGGTGTAGTAACAAAAATGCTGTTTTTCTCTAATTTTAATAGGTCTTCATTATAGCGGTGTGCGGCCGTACCCTCACTTATGAAAAATATTGTAAAAAAATTGGCTCTGTAAATGTCAGGCATTTTGAGCATTTTGTTATTACTCCACTGTGGTGCCTGCTCGATCGTAAACTCCTCGGATACTAAAGATGCTGTAGAAAGTCCTGTCCAATTATAGACATCTCTAATGCTGTCAAATATAGGTATTTGAATATCCATTATTTTTTTCTTTTAAAATTAAAACAATTATATCCAAATCTGATTTTTTTTAACTGTTTAACACTAAATATTTTAAAACTACTTGATTATGATTATAAAGGTTTGGGGGATTGTAGCTTCTTGCAGCAAAAAAATCAGCAGAAAACTCAAATCTTGGATAATTATAATCTTTAGTGAATTTTTCACAGTTAGCAAATCTTTCTACAGCTATAATTTTGCTTCAGATAATTAATAAAGCAGGATAATTAATTTATAACCTGCTGATATATAATTAATTAATTTTTAAGAAAACAAACCTCAATAGTACTAACCTTTAAATACTTAGACATGAAAAAATTTCCAATACCGCCATTTACTTTAGAATCCGCCCTAGAAAAGATACAGTTAGCCGAAGATGGATGGAACAGCCGCGATCCGCAGAGAGTAGCACAGGCTTATACAATAGACAGCGAATGGAGAAATCGCCACCTGTTTATAAACGGCCGTGATGAAATTATTGATTTTCTGTCTCACAAGTGGGAAAGAGAACTTGATTATAAACTAAAAAAGGAATATTGGGCTCATACAGAAAACCGCATTGCTGTGAGATTTGAGTATGAATATCGAGATGTAAACGGCCAGTGGTTTAGAGCGTACGGAAATGAAAATTGGGAATTTGATGAAGATGGATTAATGAGAAGAAGATACGCAAGCATTAATGATCTGCCTATTAAAGAGAGTGAACGAAAGTTTATCTGATTATAAAAACGAAAGAATTAATAACCCTAATAAATTTAAATTATGAAAACAAGTTACCACACAAGAAAAGTGAACGGAGTCGAAATTTTCTACAGAGAAGCAGGAGATAAACAAAAACCGACATTGGTATTGCTTCACGGATACCCGACATCTTCGCACATGTTCCGCAATCTGATAAATTATCTAGCAGATGATTTTCACGTAATTGCGCCAGATTACCCTGGTTACGGAAGAAGCGAGCAGCCGCCAATTGCAGATTTTGACTATACATTTGAAAACACGAGCAACATAGTTAAAACGTTATTGGACGAATTGGAGATAAAAAAATTCAGTCTTTATTTAATGGATTACGGTGCGCCTATCGGTTTTAGAATTGCGAGCAGAAATCCAAGCCAAATAGAAACGCTTATTGTGCAGAACGGATGCGCTTACGAAGAAGGACTGGAAGCTTTCTGGGATCCTTTTAGAGCGTTATGGAAAGACAGAAATGATAAAGAAGCGGCGGCTACGTTAAGCACTTTTCATGCTCCTGACGGCTTGAAGTGGCAATATACGCACAACGTGCCTGATACTTCTGTAGTTTCTCCAGACAATTGGGAAATTGATTTGAGACACTTAGAGCGTCCTGAAAATGGCGACATTCAGTTAGCACTTTTTTATGATTATAGAACTAATGTGCCTTTGTACCCTGAATGGCAGGAATATTTTAGAACATATAATCCTGAAATGCTGATTGTTTACGGAAAAGACGATTATATTTTTCCTGGCGTAGGTGCGGAAGCTTTCAAAAAAGACGTGAAAAATCTTGAATTTCATTTGTTTCCGACAGGACATTTTGCATTGGAAAGTTTTGGAGATGAAATTTCAGAACTTATAAAAGATTTCCTTACTAGAAAAACAGGTAAAAATTAATCATTTAAAACAGATAAATGGCTAATAAATCGATCACGGAGCAAGTAAATGCAGTTGCTTACAAAAGCATTTATGTAAATGATATCGAAATTTTTTACCGAGAAGCGGGTGAGGAGGGGAAACCAAATCTTCTGCTGCTTCACGGATATCCATCGTCATCGCATATGTTTCGGAATGTAATTCCGATGCTTTCAGGGCAATTTCATATTCTTGCTCCCGATTTACCTGGCTTTGGTTTTAGCGCTGTTCCAGAAAAAGACAAGTTTGCCTATACTTTTGAAAATTTCGCTCAAATCATAACAGGATTCTTAGAGAAACTGAACATTACAAAAACGAGTTTTTACCTTTTTGATTATGGTGCGCCAATTCTCATGCATGTAATTACAAAAAGCAGTATAGCAGTCGAAATGCTCATTTTTCAGAATGGAAACATTTATGAAGAAGGTCTCGGAAAGGGAATTAAAAACATGATGTTTCTCTTTAATAATGAAAACAGTGCAAAATTGGAAAAGCTGGTTGAATTCGATTATATAAAATGGGAATATCTTACAGGCGTTTCCAATTTGTTTAAAATTGCTCCAGAATCTTATTACTTAGATCAATTTTTAATGCAGAGAACAGGTTTAAAAGAAATTCATTTGGCTATAAAGAAAGACTACGTAAATAATCTTGCTTTTTATAAAGTCTGGCAGGAAAAACTGAAAGAATCGCAATTTCCGACATTAATCGTTTGGGGGGAAAATGATGAAGTGTTTCTAAAGGAAGGAGCGATTGAAATTCATAATGCTCTGCCAAGTTCAAAGCTCATTTTTTATCCTACAGGCCACTTTGCCTTAGAAGAATTTGGAGTAGAGATTGCTGGAGCAATAATCGATTATTATAACTCACTGTAAAAACACTGGAAATGGAAAATTATCTTCAATTTGGATTATTATTTTTAGCGGCTATAGTGGGCGGAGCTGTGAATGCTTTTGCCGGTGGGGGCGGATTTATCGTTTTTCCGAGTTTAGTTTTAAATGGAGTTACATCCATCCGGGCTAATGCGATGACTTGCGTTTCCATGTGGTTTGGAAATGTTGCCAGTGTCAAGGCATTCAAAAACGACATTCACATCCAGTCAAAAGATTTGAAAATAATTCTACTGATTAGCGGAATCGGAGGATTATGCGGTGCAACGGTAATGGTCATAACAGACCCCGAACTTTTTAAATCTCTGGTTCCTTATTTTCACCTGATATCGTGGGGAACATTTGCCTTTAGCAAACCCATATTGGCTTATTTTCAAAAAATTACATCTGGAAGCGGGCATTTTGAATATTCGCACGGCAAGTTGCTGCCCTTGTTTCTGATTAACTTTTACGGAGGGTATTTTAATGCAGGAATAGGAATCATGATTCTTACTCTTTTTACCCTTTACGGAATGAAAGATCTAAATGAAATGAATGGTTTAAAAGTATTGATGGTTACCGTAAATAACGGAATTGCGGCGCTCTGTTTTATATTTTCGGGTTTAATTGACTGGAAAATAACTATTGTGCTGACAATTGGAGGAATCATTGGAGGTTATTATGGAGCTGTATTTTCAAGACATATGAATCAGGAACTGGTCAGGAAATTAATAATTATAGTCGGAGGTATAATAGCGGTGTATTTTTTTGCAATGTAATAGCATTCACTTGCAATTAATAATTGAAATAAAAATATAAGTGTTACTAAATGAGGTTGTTATGATTTTTTTGTCCAGAAAATCTCTATCTTTAAGCTCAATCATAAAAAAATATTAATAACTATTAAAATTTGGAAATGAAAAAAATTGCAATCAATGGCTTTGGCCGAATCGGAAGAGCTGCTCTTAAAATTATTTTAGAAACTCCTGGGCTTGAAGTGGTAGGGATTAATGATTTAATGAGCATCGAAAATGCAGTTTACCTTTTAAAATATGACAGTATCTACGGCAGATTTGAAAAAAAGGTAAGTATAGACGGAAACTCAATTGTAGTTGATGGTAAATCAATTCGCTATACCGCAATAAAAGATCCTGCAGAATTACCTTGGAAAGAACTAGATGTTGAGGTGGCAATAGAAAGCACAGGATTTTTCACCAATAAAGCTGATGCGGAAAAGCACATTGCAGCAGGCGCTAAATTTGTAGTGATCTCAGGTCCGACAAAAGATACTCCGACAATCGTGCATGGTGTGAATACCGAAGAAGGTAAAGTTTCTATCTTTTCTTGCGCAAGCTGTACAACCAATAACATTGGACCAATTATAGAAATAATCGGAAGAAGAATTGGGATAAAAAAAGCCATTCTTAACACGACACACGCTTATACAGCATCTCAGACCTTGGTAGACGCGCCGTCAAAAAAAGAACCTCGTATGGGGCGCGGTGCTGCAATAAATTCAGCGCCTGCAGCGACGGGAGCGGCAATTGCAGTTACAAAAGCTCTTCCTGAATATGCGGGGAAATTTGATGGTATTGCGGTCAGAGTTCCGGTGCCAATTGGTTCGATATCCGATATTACATTTGTTACAGAGCGTCCAACCACTGCTGAAGAAATAAATGCTGTTCTAACAGAGGAAGCACAAACTGATAGGTATAAAAAAGTAGTTGATGTAAGCGATGAACCTTTGGTTTCTTCAGATATGATCAAAAGTACTTTTGCAGCAACTGTAGATCTTGAAATGACCCGAGTAGTTGACGGTGACCTTGTGAAAGTTATGGCATGGTATGACAACGAATGGGGATTTACAAACCAGATGATCAGACAGATTCAAGAATTGTAAAAAGAAATAATCTTACTTTATTAAAAAAGCAAACCTCCGAAATTTCAAATTTTGGAGGTTTTGCATTTATAATCCATTCTGTTTTAAGCTTGCTTTTTCAGCTGCCAAGTATCTTTAACTTTTGTTTTTTAGGGAGTCCGATACCGTTTTTCTGATTTCTTCTGCACTAAGATTAACGCCTATTATTATACCTTTTTCATCAAGCAGATAATTGTAAGGAATGTTGTCTATGCCCATTTTATTTTCCATTTTTTGATCCTGATCCAATAAATTTGCCCAGTTTAACTGATCTTTCGCTATAGCAGCAAGCCACTGCTTTTTATTTTTGTCCCTTGAAATTCCGATTATTTCAAAATCATCAGATGCAAACTGCTGTTTTAAACCAATCAATTCTGGATTTTTTTTCCTGCAAGGCGCGCACCAAGAAGCCCAGAAATCAATAAGAACTTTTTTTCCTTTATATTTTTCAAGGCCGACTAAATTGCCATTCTGATCTGGAAGTTTAAAGTCTAAAAAAGGTTTTCCAACAGCGTAAGTGTCAAATTTCTCAATTCCTCTTTTGTACAATTTAAGGTATTGGCTGTCTTGCCTTAGAATATCTAAAATTGAATATAATCCAGTAAGCTGCTGTTTGTCCAAAATCGGATTTATAAGTGCAAGCTCTGCCAATATTGCCCCGCTGAAAGGATGCGAACGATGACTATTAAAAAACACAGTTAATTTTTGATATAATAATTTATTAAAATCTTTTTTGCCTGCATTTGCCTGATAAAAATTTAAATATTCCTTCTGCAATTCTGATGAATACGATCCTTTAACGGAGTCAATATGCATAGTCTGTATAGATTTTCCATCTTTAAGAGCTTTATCAACACTAATACTAATATTTATAGCACTGTTTTCCAGATAAAATTGTGGGGCATTGACAGCAGATGGAAGATATATTTTTGCAACAACAGTATCTTTTGTAAAGCCTTTAAATTCAAATTGTTTATTTTCAATCTTTACGCTATCTTCTATGTCGCCGTAATATAAATACGCAAAGTTGTCAGTGATTTCACCTTTTACATTTCCTTTTATTGTAAAGGTTTTGATTGTTGGATCTGAAGTATTTTGGCCGTAGAGCGAAGCATTCAAGGTAGCTAACAGCAATAGTAATTTTATACTTTTTATCATTTCTAAATGTATGGGGGCGGTGAATACTATGAAGTTTTTATAATTTTTTAGCTGCCTTGTTATCAGTGTCTTTTATAAATTTAATCAGACCATTCATGTACGTCTGCTGGTCATCGTACATGCTCATATGACTACCTTTATCACAATACAAATACGTTCCGTTTTGAACCTCTTTTGCGATCCACTCCATATGTTTTGGATCCATGGTATCATATTTCGCGCCTATTGATAAGGTAGGTACGGTGATTTTTGAAATTTGATTTTTGACATCCCATGTTTCAAGCTTGCCAGAAAGGCCAAATTCGCTCGGTCCCTGCATCGTCACATATAATGATTCATTAATTTTTCCAAATGAACGGCTAAGAGGCTCGGGCCACTCGCTAATATCCATTCTTATAATATGTTTTGCATAGAAATTCGGCAGCAGCAATTCCATGTATTTTGGATTTTTATAATCCTTATTTTTTTCAATTTCTCTTAGCTGAGATAAAACGGCAGGATCCATCTGCTTGGCCAGAACTTCAGAATAATTGCTGTAGTCAATCGCACTCATCATCATATTCGAAATAATTAAACCTTTTAAATGCTCCTGATGTTTTAAGGCGTATTCGGCAGCTAGAATACCACCCCAAGAATGCCCTAACAGATAAAAATTGTCTTTGTCAAGATTTAAAGCTTTGCGAACCTGTTCAACTTCATCCACAAAACGTGGAAGATCCCAAAATGAAGGATCATTCGGGTTCTCAGAATTACCAGTACCCAGCTGATCGTAATAAATAAATTCAATTCCTTCTGCAGGAAAAAAACTCTCCAGGCATTCAAAATATTCATGGGTAGCTCCTGGACCTCCGTTAAGCAGCAATACTTTAATTTTTGGATTATTACCTACAGTTTTTGTCCATACCTTAAATTTGCCCTTTGGAGTATTAATTTCTACCATTTTAACCCCGCCTGTCTTAATGCCTTTGGAGTCGTCCTTGAAATAAGCAATTTGTTCTGTGCTAGAGCTTTGGGCCTGATTCTCTTTCGTATTGCAGGCGTTTAAAAAAAGCATTGTAAAAAACAGTAAAATAACTCTGCTGTAAATAATCATAAATGTTGTTTTAAATTAGTAATCAGTTATATATGCTTAAAATCGTTTGAAAATTAATTTTGTGTTGAATGATACAAAAATGGATAAAAAAAAGGCTTAGCTAATTATGCTAAGCTGCATTTCTATCTGAGTTTTGAGTATCGCATTATCTGGATACATTCTCCTTAACACATTTAGTCCGCTCCAAAATGTTACGAGATATCTCGCAAGAATATCCGGATGGGTGTTATTCTTTAATCTGCCTTCTTTCTGTGCTTTTTCAATAGCCCAAGCATACATCTGTTCCATTTCTTTTAATACATTCAACGCATCATCTTGGAATTTCTGATCGACAAAACTCATTTCAATAATAGTGTTTACAATCAGGCATCCCATTAAATGGCTGTTTGTTTCGGCTTCGGCCAGAGATCGAAAAAAATCTTTTATCAGATCGATCGGCGATTCGCTCTGCTGTAATTGCTGTTTAAAATCATTTAAATCATTTCGTCGCAGTTGAAGCGCTTTAGAAAAAAGCTCTTTTTTTCCGCCTTTGAAAGTATTGTAAAAACTTCCGCTTCCAATCTGCATCGCCTCCAGAAGATCTTCGAGTGATGTGGGAGTAAAGCCTTTTTCCCAAAACAGAATCTGGGCTTTTTTTAAAAGTTCTTCTTCGTTGAATATCGATGGTCTGCCTCGCATTTTATTTCTGTAGTATTTAATACAAAATTAAATGTTTTATTTCAAATTCAAAAAAAATATTTTTTCAAACATAAAATTAATCGTGTATTCCCAAATCTTTAATATTTATAATTCTTCACAACTTTTCCATAGGATTTAATGCTGATAATCGAATTAATTTTGTTCTAACGAAAAGAAAATCTGTTGATTACAATTAATAAAAGTGAAAGTTTACAGATTAAGGAATATTAAAAAGTGTAAAAACATAGGACAGAAAAGACGATTGTAAAATCTGAATATCTGCAAATGTTAACCAACTAAAATAAACTAAGAAAATGACAAATTACGATACACTAACAGAGGCAATTAATACCAAACAAGCTGAAGGATATACGTTTGATTTTAATCTCAGCAACTCGACATTAAACTGTAAAACGTTAAATAAAACATTTGAAGCAAATGAGTTCCATGTGGATGCCTTCTATCGATTTGAAGGGGATTCGAATCCAGATGATTCATCAATACTTTACGCTATTCGCACGCAAAGCGGTGTTAAAGGATTATTGGTGGATGCTTACGGAGCTTACAGTGATAATTTGAATGCGGCAATGATTCAGAAACTGCAAATGCGATAAGCATTTCTAGATGTTAAATTAAAAAGGTAACTAATCAAAAATAATAAATATGGATTTAACTATAAATTATATGTCTTTGGAAAATGAATTCGGGAGCGAATTACACACAGGCATTTATCCAGTTAAAGAACAGGAAATAGCCATTCAGACCAATTATGAGGAAACAAATAATATCATACTTAGAAAAGTGATTGAAAATTATGATTACAATTTCCAAATTTCAGAAGAAGGTCATTGTATTGTTTCATTAGACCGGGAAATTGAAAATTTAGACGGTATAGAAAACACCGTTTTTTCTGGAGGTTCGTTTCTATTAGGACACACCATCCGAGAAGATCAGAATACTAATCTTTTAAAAGTAAAGTCCCAATTTTCATTTTTGGATTTGAAAAATATTAAATCACGAATAGCAGCATTTTTTAGTTTTAAAAAGATGGCTATTGAACCTGAATTTTAAGTAAGAAGATGTAAATGAATGTCTGAAATACAATTTCTAATGTTAGGAACTGAAGCTGATTTAAGCTTTTATTATCTGAAGTTGCATTAAAATAAATTATAAAGAGTGAAAAAGTATTTTTTAATTATTATGGCAACATTCCATTCCGCTTTTTATCCGCAACAGATAAATGAATTCAAGTTTTTGAGGTATAATGATATCATTTCAATCGACAGTACAAATCAAAATTTATATTATAAAGCCAAACAAGTTAGAATATCTAAAAATCCTCAGGCATTTCTTTTTTTTGGAGCCGAAAATAGGACTCAATATCAATATTTTGAAAATGAAAATTGGGATGAAAACTTGAAGGATAATAATGGTTTTATACTTAACAGGGCTCTTTTGTACAGCGATTTGAAAATAGGAAAATCATTTCGGGTTTTTAGCCAGTTGCAAAGCAGTGTTACGATTAGCAGAATAGATCCGAATCCGATTGAAGAAAATCCATTAGATCTGCATCAGCTGTTTATTGATGTTAATTTGAAAAGGCTGAGCTTTAGGATAGGAAGACAGGAATTGTATTATGGATCGCAAAGACTGATTTCAGTTCGAGAAGGACCAAACAGCAGACAGGCATTTGATGCGGTGAAGATTACTTTTAAAAGGAACAATTTTTCTGCGGATGCTTTTTACAGTTATTATGTGAAAAATAGGTTTGGAAATTTCAATGATAAAATTGACGAGAATACTACACTTTTTGGTGGCTATGCGGTTTTAAAAGAAATTAAATTTTTAAATAATTTAGAAATATATGTCCTTAATATTCAAAAAGACAAAAGCACATTCAATACATTTTCAGGAGCAGAAAATAGAAATACTGCAGGTTTTAGAGTTTTTGGGAATCAATCCAATTGGTTTTATGACATCGAAGGCGCTTATCAATTTGGAAGATTTGAAAGGAAAAATATTAAGGCATGGACATTTTCAGTCAATAATTATTTTAGTTGCAATATAAACAAGTCGATACAAAAAATAGGTCTAAAAGCAGAGTATATCTCAGGTGACAGAATTGAGACCGATAGATCATTAGAAACATTTAATCCGCTTTTTCCGCGAGGAGCTTATTTTGGTTTAGCTTCTTTAATCGGGCCTTCCAACTTAATTGATATCCATCCATTTCTGGAATGCCAATTAACACGAAAACTATTTTTTAATGTGGATTATGATGTGTTTTGGAGAGCTTCATCAAGCGATGCTATTTACCAGCCCAACGTTTCAGTATTATTTGACAGCTCTGGTTCAAATTCAAAAAAAATCGGGAATCAGCTGGGAGCTTCATTTAATTATGAATTTAATAAGCATCTGATTTTTACCATTGAAGGAACATGGTTTCAAAGCGGAAATTTTATTAAGGATGTGAGTAATGGAAAAGACATCCTGTTTACCGCAGCAACTCTGACTTTAATCTTGTAAAGCTGGCTATTCTGTTAGAAATTAATTCTTCGCAGCATTTGATTTTTGAATTGATAGCTATAGAGCGTTATATAATTCATTTCATAAAAGAATCACGAATAAATGAGCATTTAATTTAACTATAAAAATTTTTAAAATGAGAAAATCAATTACAACAGCAGCAATTATTTTAATGACTGCTATCGGAGCACCACTTCAGGCTAGTACCGCTAATACAAGCACAATTGTTATTGTACATGGAGCATGGTCATCGGCTAAAGACTTCAAAGATGTTGAAGCGGCACTAAAAAAGAGTGGTAATGAAGTTATAACAGTCAATCTGCCGGGGCATGGAGACGATCAGACGCCTGTTTCATCCTTAACCCTGCAAGGATATGTTGACACAGTCAAAAAAGCTATTGGAACAAGGAAAAACGTAACACTTGTTGGCCACAGTTTTGGAGGAATGGTAGTGAGCGAAACCGCAGAGCAAATACCAGGACAGATTAAAAAACTGATTTACCTTTGCGCTTTTCTGCCAAGTAATGGAGAAAGTCTTTTCTCTATTTCAGCTGCAGATAAGGAAACTCACATAGGGCAATACATTCAGCCAGATGAAAAAGCAGGGGTAGTCGGAATTGCTAAGAATGGTATTTTAGATTTCTTTGCAGCAGACGCGCCAAATAAAACAGCTGAAAGGCTTGTTGCTAATTTTAAACCTGAACCATTAGGACCTTTGGCATCACCAGTTACACTAACTGCAGCTAATTTTGGAAAGATAAATAAGGTGTATATTTTTACGGAATACGATCATGCAATAGGGTTGACACTGCAAAAAAGCATGGCAAAAGGCGCTAATGTAACCAGAACATATTCTTTGCCAACCAGCCATACGCCTTTCTTTTCACAGCCGGCTGTAGTGGCATCCATTTTAAGTGAGGAGGCAAAATAAAATTAAAGTGACTATCAAACTTCTGCTAGTTTTATTAATGATTAGCGGAAGTTTTTTACACTGCATTGTCAAGTCTCTCAGCTTGTTTTAATGTGATTAATCACCTTGGTTTAATCAAATCTTAGTTTTTTATAATTTATGGTGAATTATTCACAGAAAAGAAGCTCTTCCTAGGATGTAATTTTGCTTCAACAAACAATAAAATCCGTTTGTGAAGCTTGATGAATCTCAAATGTTTTCAGCAGAAAAGCAAACCATTCTTGAACTTCAGAGTAAGTAGACAGATACTTTTTCGAAGCCCTTAAACGACATGAAAAATAGGGCATTTAATTTCTAAAATAATAACAGCATGAGTAAAATTAAAAATATAGTCCTTGTTCACGGTGCATTTGCTGATGGTTCGGGATGGCGAGGGATATATGAAATTCTCAAAGCTAACGGATATAATGTAACAGTCGTACATAATCCATTAACGTCGCTAGAGGATGGAGTTCAGGCGGTAAATATCGCTTTAGACAAAATTGGACAAAGTATTGTTCTTGTGGGACATTCCTATGGCGGGGTAATTATTACTGAGGCTGGAAACCATCAGAATGTGGAAGCGTTAGTGTACGTGGCTGCATTTCAGCCAGGAGATGGTGAAACAGCATTGCAATGGTTGCAGACCGCTCCGGCAGCACCAGAAAATGGAGTCTTGCCCGCAGATGAAAATGGTATTATTTATTATGATAAAGATAAATATCATATGGGAATTTGTGCTGATTTAAGCCCAGAAGACGCTGACTTCATGTGTGCTTCACAAGGCGCTTTTTATGCTAAAGGTTTTGTAACGTCAATTAAAAAAGCGGCATGGAAATCAAAACCTTCTTATGCTGTAATTGCAACTGAGGACAAGAGCATTCCACCCGAAATTCAGGAAGCAATGTACAAACGCTCCAAAACAGCTGCTACTTATATAAAAGGAAGCCACGCGGTTTACATATCCCAACCTGAAGCTGTAGCAGATGTAATTATTGCAGCTTCTGTACACGCATTATAATATTAAAAAAAAGGAAAAAATGAGAAAAATTTTATTTTCAGTATTTATCATAATACTATTTATTTCCTGTCAAAAGGAGAAAAAAGAAAATGCGATTGCCGCAGATTTAATTGTGACAAATGGCAAAATAGCCATTATGGATAAGAACAGCACAATTACGGAAGCGATAGCGGTTAGAAAAGGGAAGGTATTGGCATTTGGAACGAATGAAGAAATACTAAAACTAAAAGGAGAACAGACAAAAGTTATTGATGCTAATGGAAGAACAGTGATTCCTGGACTGAATGATTCTCATTTGCACCTTACCAGAGGCGGGCGTTTTTACAATGCCGAACTGAGATGGGATGGTGTCAAGTCTTTAAAAAAAGCATTGCAAATGCTAAAAGAACAGGCCGCGAGAACTCCAAAAGGACAGTGGGTAAGAGTGGTAGGAGGCTGGAGTCCTTTTCAGTTTGAAGAAAAAAGATTTCCTACTGTTCAGGAAATTAATGAGGCAACAGGAGATGTTCCTGCCTTTGTATTATTTCTTTACAGCAGAGCATGGATGAATAAAAGCGGTTTGAAAGTCCTTAAAATAGATGAAAATACAAAACCGCCTGAAGGAAGTTCGTATGAAAAAGGTCCGGACGGTAAGTTGACTGGAGTATTTCTGGCAGAACCAAATCCGACGATACTCTATGCTGGTATCGGTGCACTACCTGCTATGACCGAGGAGCAAATGGCTAATTCTACCAGACAATTTTACAGAGAATTGAATCGCTTGGGAATTACAAGCGGTATTGATGCTGGCGGCGGCGGACATGTATTTCCGAAAGATTATGGTGCGACAAAAGTTCTTGCAGATGAGGGAAAGATGCCCATAAGATTGTCATATTATTTATTTCCTCAAAATAAAGGAAGTGAATTTGAAGAGTTTCAAAATTGGATAGCAACAAATAAAGTGGGGCAAAACGGAGAAATTCATTTGGATCATGGCTATGAATTAGAAGGAGGAGGAGAATTCCTGACATGGAGTGCAGGTGATTTTGAAAATTTCTTGGCACCGCAGCCTATGCTGGAGGATCGACCTTCGTGGAGAAATGATATTAAAAAAGTGATCCGTCTGCATGTTGACAGCGGATGGCCGTTCAGAATACATGCTACTTATGGCGAAACCATTGCTAATTTATTGGATGTTATCGAAGAGGTCAATAAAGAAACGAATGGGAAATTAGCAAAGCAGAGATGGCTGTTTGATCACGCGGAAACAGTTACCGAGCCGCAGCTTAAGAGGATTAAAGCTCTTAACGGTGGAGTTGCGATTCAATC
This sequence comes from Flavobacterium sp. HJSW_4, assembly GCF_042436695.1. Lineage (NCBI taxonomy): Bacteria > Pseudomonadati > Bacteroidota > Flavobacteriia > Flavobacteriales > Flavobacteriaceae > Flavobacterium > Flavobacterium sp. HJSW_4. Next base: position 1,387 of record NZ_JBHNPP010000002.1, on the reverse strand, counting down.
CAGAATGGCATACGCGGGAGAATATTTTGTTGATAGGTACGGAGCGGCAAAGGCTAGATATGCTCCTCCCTTAAAATTAATGATCAAAATGGGAATTCCCGTAGGAGCAGGAACCGATGGAACCAGAGTTGGCAGCTACAATCCGTGGCCTGCTTTATATTGGATGGTTTCTGGTAAAACTGTGGGCGGTAAACAATTAAGCGCTCCTGATAACCTGCTTACCCGTCAAGAAGCTTTATTTCTCTACACAAAAGGCAGCGCTTGGGTATCCAAAGAAGAAAATGTGAAAGGTACTTTAGAAAAAGGAATGTTTGCAGATTTTGTGCTATTGTCGGATGATTATTTCAGCATACCAGAAAACAAAATTAAAGATATCTCGGCCGTATTAACAGTAGTAGGAGGCAATGTGGTTTTTGGAGATAAAGAATTTTCAAAATTGGGAGCTGCATCAGAAAAAGCAATTCCAGAATGGTCACCGGTCAAATTTTATGGCGGTTATCAGAAATAAGACTGCTGTAAATCAAAATTAAACGCGTCTAAATTAATATCATAAAATGAAAACAAAAATTATCCTATTGATGCTGGCGATAGTGAGCGTCAATCAATTTAAGTCGTATGGCAATTTTTCTGCGGAGCAAAATGAAACGGTAGAAAGTAATATTATTTACAATCCTGTTCAATACAAAACGGTGCTTGTTGACGATTTAAAAATATTTTACCGAGAAGCAGGTGAAACAACAAAACCAACGATTATCCTATTGCATGGATTTCCATCATCTTCTCATATGTATAGAAACTTGATTACTGAACTGGCAGGCAATTATCATGTAATAGCTCCCGATTATCCAGGTTTTGGGCAGAGCAGTGCTCCAACTCCAGAGAAGTATCAATATACATTTGATAACTTATCAGTTACGATAGAGCACTTTATAGATAAATTGAAAATTAAAAAAGCAAGTTTTTATATTCAGGATTATGGAGGACCTGTCGGTTTGAGGATAGCAACGAGAAGACCTGAACTGATTCAATCTTTTATAATTCAAAATGCAAATGCTTACGTTGAAGGCTTAGGTGAAATTCTAAAACCTCTTACAGCATACATCCAAAATCAAAACACAGAAACTGAAAAGGCAGCACGTTTTTTCCTAACACTTGATGCTACAAAATGGCAGTATCTAACAGGAGCTGAAAATCCAGAAAATGTAGCGCCAGAGAGCTATATCGTTGATCAGTACTATTTAGACAGAGCAGGAAATGATCTTATACAGCTGGCACTTTTTCGCGATTACGGATCCAATATCGCACTATATGAAAAATGGCATCAGTATTTTGCTAAATATCAGCCGCCTATGCTGATTGTTTGGGGTAAAAATGACCAGTTTTTTAC